>CACGZX010000053.1 GCA_902577625.1 uncultured Pelagibacteraceae bacterium | reverse complement strand
AAAAAACTATAAAAAACAATGTTGCTATATTGGAAATTAATAGCAAAGGTATATTAGAAAAAAAGGAAATTATAGATTTAGATAAAATGAAAAATTATAAATTTTCTAAAAAAACCACTGAAAACGTATATGACAAAGATTCATACATTTATGGTGTATTAACAAGTTTAAGAGAGAAAATTAATGCCCCAGCTAAAAGAAAAAAAGCATCTGAGTAAAAATTATCCAGCTATAACAGCTAAAAGTAGCAATGCAACAATGTTTGTAATTTTTATCATTGGATTTACTGCCGGACCAGCTGTATCTTTATAAGGATCTCCTACGGTATCACCTGTTACAGCAGCTTTATGAGCCTCAGATCCTTTTCCTCCAAAATTACCATCTTCAATATATTTTTTTGCATTATCCCAAGCTCCACCACCTGCTGTCATTGATATAGCAACAAACAAACCTGTTATGATTACTCCTAATAACATCGCACCAACTGAAGATAAGGCTGCTACTTGACCGCCAATTGGTAAAATAAATAAATATAAAACGATTGGAGATAGAACTGGTAACAAAGATGGAACAATCATCTCTTTAATTGCAGCTTTAGTTAATAAATCAACTAATTTACCATAATCAGGCTTCGCTTTCCTTTTCATTATTCCAGGAATTTTTTTAAATTGTCTTCTAACTTCAACTACAACAGCTCCACCTGCTCTTCCTACTGCCTGCATTCCCATTGAACCAAATAAATATGGGAGCATACCTCCTACCAATAAACCAACTACTACAAATGGATTTGATAAATCGAAAGTTACTACAATTCCTTCTAATTTTGATCCAGTAACTTTTGAAAAATGTTTAATATCTTCAGTGTAAGCAGCGAATAAAACTAGTGCTCCTAAACCTGCTGATCCTATTGCATAACCTTTTGTAACAGCTTTTGTTGTATTTCCTACTGCATCTAAGGCATCTGTAGTTTTTCTAACATTTTTTGGTAAATTAGACATTTCTGCTATTCCACCTGCATTATCTGTAACAGGGCCATAAGCATCTAAAGCAACTACCATTCCTGCTAATGCCAACATTGTTGTAACAGCTATTGCTATTCCAAAAAGCCCAGCAATATAATTTGTTAGCAATATTCCTCCAACAATTATTAAAGCTGGAATAGCAGTAGCTTCCATTGAAACAGCTAATCCTTGAATAACATTTGTACCATGACCTGTTGTCGATGACGAAGCAACACTTTTTACAGGTCTATAATTAGTTCCAGTATAGTATTCAGTCACCCATATTAATAAGCCTGTTATAACCAAACCTATTACCCCACAAATATATAAGCTCATTCCTGAGAATGATTTATTAGAAATTGTATAAGTATTTTCTAATCCTAAAACATAATCTGTAATTGGATATAAAATAATTAATGATGTTACTGCTGTAACAATAAATCCTTTATATAAAGCAGCCATAATATTTTTAGATTTTCCTAATTTAACAAAAAATGTTCCAATAATAGAAGTCAATATACATGCACCACCGATAGATAAAGGGTAAACCATCATATTAAGATCGCCATGAAAAAATATTGAAGACAAAACCATAGTTGCAACTATTGTTACTGCGTAAGTTTCAAATAAATCAGCTGCCATACCAGCACAATCACCAACATTATCACCTACATTATCTGCAATAACAGCAGGATTTCTTGGATCATCTTCTGGAATTCCGGCTTCTACTTTTCCAACTAAATCTGCACCTACATCTGCACCTTTGGTAAAAATTCCACCACCAAGTCTTGCAAAAATTGAAATTAAAGATGCTCCAAAACCTAATGCAACTAAAGCATTAACAATTTCTCTTTCTTCAACACCGTAAGATAATAATAAATAATAATAGACTGCTATTGATAAAAGAGCCAAGCCAGCAACTAACATTCCTGTTACAGCGCCAGATTTAAATGCAATTGCAAGTCCTTGTGATAGTCCTTTTCTTGATGCTTCTGCAGTTCTAACATTTGCTTGAACTGATACAAGCATACCAACATATCCAGCGATTCCAGATAATGTTGCTCCAATTAAATAACCT
>CACGZX010000052.1 GCA_902577625.1 uncultured Pelagibacteraceae bacterium | reverse complement strand
TCATATTTGGGGAAATATGAATACTTAGGTTGATTTGCTAACTCATATAATTTTTTTCCCATCCAAAATGGAACTATTTTATCTACCTCACCGTGCATAATTAAAATGGGAGATTTTATATTTTTAATCTTTTTATCACTTTCATATTTATCTTTAAGAAGCAACTTGATAGGAAATATTGGATACTTTGATTTAGCAGCAGCTATCATCGATGTGAATGGTGATTCCAAAATTACTCCAGCAAAATTATTTTTTTGTGCAATTTCAGTAGCTACACCTGTGCCTAACGACTCTCCATAAATAATAATATTTTTTTCATCAATTCCTTTATTCTTTAGCCAATCAACCCCACTCTTTGCGTCTATATAAAGGCCATTTTCAGTTGGTTTACCTTTATTACCACTAAAACCTCTCCAAGAAATAATTAAAAAATTTACATTCATTTCATTGAAATTATTAATTTTGTGTATTCTATTTTCTAAAGATCCCGCATTACCATGTAAAAAGAGAATAGTTTTATACTTTTCTATATTTTTTTCATGATACCAAGCTAGTAGTTCTATATTATCATCATTTTTAATTTTAATTTTTTCTATTGAAACCGTAAGCATATCTCCAGAATAATTATTTTCTGTAGGATGATATAATAGGCTTCTTTGAGAAGAATATAATATCAATGAAATAATTAAGTAAATTAAAACTGCTAAGCCAACTATAGACAAAATATACATTTTTTTTTTATTCATTTTTATTTTTCATAATAAAATATGAATAACTTAAAATACAAATGATTAAATAAACAGTAAAAGAAATTTGAAAACTTTGAATTTCTCCCTTCCCTAAAAATTGAGATAAATCAATCACTAAACCAATTCCCCATTGCATTAAAAAAGTGCCTACAAAAATAAGTAAATTAAATGATGTAAGCGATTTTCCTGCTAGACTGGTTGGAAAAGATAAAGCCACAGCAGGCTGGGTAAGAGTTAGTACAATTGAAGTAAGTATATATATGGTAAAATGTAATGCACCTGCATTTTCTCCTGAAATAATTATAACAAGTAATGATAAATAGCTGATTGGTAGTCCAAACTTCATTAGTCTCATCGACTCTAGGCCAAGTTTTGTAATTTTAGGCAAAATGTATCCAAAAATAAAAAAGGCAATTAACATTGTTATATTTATCCAAAAAAGTCCTGTTGCGCTCTCTAATGGTGTATATCCCGTAACTCTAACCATCCAGGGCCCGGCCCATAAAGTTTGAATTGCAACCATTCCTCCATAATTAAATAAGCCAAGAGGAATTGTACTTCTAAAAAATTTATTTTTCCAAACATCTGATAAAGATCCTGCATTCTCTACATCTTTACTATCTTCACTTTTCCATGAAGGAATAAACAGTAATGTTAAAATTATAATAAGAAGTATTACAACAGCTACAGAGCCAAATATCCATCTCCAACCAATAACTGGTAATAAAATTTGAACAGGCAATGTTGAAAAAACAAAACCCATTGAAAGCACCATTAACATCCATGCATTAGCTCTTTGTTGGTATTCATCTGCAAACCAAATTCTATAACCAGTTAAAGGTCCCATTAAACATGCACTAACACCTACTCCAATTAAAATTCTTGATATAAGTAAGCCAGAAAAACTTTGTGACAAAGCAAAAGCAGTTGTTCCAATAATTGCAATTAATAAAAAGGATGAAACAACTTTTTTGGGTCCATGTTTATCAAGTAAATATCCAAGAGGTATTTGCATAGATGCAAATCCTAAAAAATAACCACCAGCTAATAACCCTAGATCACCAGCATTTAAATTAAACTCTGAAGTTAATAAAGGAGATAAAGTTGCTGTAATTGCTCTTAAAAGTGCAGATATAAAATATCCACAAGCAAATACAAAAAATATTAGAACCGCTTTTTTAATCGGCAAAATATTTTTTTCCATTAATTTAAATTAGAAATTTAAAGATATATCACGATGGATAGAGTTGCAACTTGCAACAAATTTCGCCTGTTCTTTTGTTAAACGAGATTGTAATCTTAAACCTATATTATTTTTAATAACCTCATTATATTTTTCAAGTTCTGGCATTAAATTTTGAGCTGCATCTTTTC
>CACGZX010000051.1 GCA_902577625.1 uncultured Pelagibacteraceae bacterium | reverse complement strand
ATCAAAGAAAAATAAAATTTTAGAATTTTACTTATCAAATGAAACATTACATAGAAGTAAATTTAAAAAAATTAACAAGGGAGATATTATTAACCTAGAGCTCCCACTTAAAAAAGGTCAAAATATATCAGGCCATATATGTCAAGGACATGTAGATTATGTTTCGCAGGTTAAAAAAATTAAATTAGTTGATAAATCTTATAAAATGGAATTTTCAGCAAATAGCAAACAAAAGAAAAGTTTAATTGAAAAAGCATCAATATTAATTAATGGAGTATCATTAACAATTTCTAAAATTACTAAAAATGGTTTTGAGGTATGGATAATACCTCATACATATAAATTAACTAATTTGTCTAAATTAAAAATGAATAGTTTAGTAAATATTGAAATTGATATTCTATCAAAATATGTCAAAAAATATTTTAATGAAAAATAAAAAATTTAGTTCTATAGAAAACATTATTAAAACAGCCAAAAAGGGCGGTATGTATATTTTGGTTGATGATGAAAATAGAGAAAATGAAGGCGATCTAGTATTTTGCTCTTCGGATGTTAATCCAAAAAAAATTAATTTTATGGCAAAATATGGAAGAGGATTGATTTGCTTAACTTTGGATAGTAATCAGGCAAAAAAATTAGGTTTGTCTTATATGTCTCCAGTAAATCAATCTAGAAATCAAACTGCATTTACAATTTCAATAGAAGCAAGGAAAGGTGTAACAACAGGTATTTCAGCTCAAGATAGGTCAATGACAATTAAAGTTGCTACAAAAAAAAATGTATTAAAAAAAGAAATAGTGTCACCTGGTCATGTTTTTCCTATAATTTCAAAAGATGGTGGAGTATTGGTCAGAGCGGGTCACACAGAAGCATCAGTAGATATATCTAAACTAGCTAAAAAAAATCCTTCAGCTGTAATTTGCGAAATTATGAATGATGATGGAACCATGGCACGTGGAGATAAATTACATAATTTTGCAAAAAAGTTTAAATTAAAAATTGGAAGAATTGATGATCTCATTGCTTATAGGTTAAAAAAAGAAAAGTTAATTAAACTTAAAAAAAAATCTAATATAGAAGTTAAAGGCAAGAAATACTTAATAAGAATATATGAAAATTTACTGGATGGTTCAGAACATTTTGCACTTATAAAAGGAAAAATTAAAAGAGGAATTGTTCCTCGTGTTAGGGTTATTTCATCAAATGTCGTTCAAAATTACTTATTAAATCAAAATTTACCTAATTCTTTTAATAATACTTTAAATCATTTTAAAAAATACAATAATTGTGTTTTAATCTTTATCAGAGACACAAATTTAAAATCAGTTACTCAAACTTTAAGAGACTATAAAAGCAAAGATTTTTACAAAAAAGGAAAAGATAAACTGATCAAGAACTATGGTATAGGAGCACAAATTATTAAATCTTTACAGATAAAGAATATGATATTAGTAACTAGGTCTAGAAAAAAAGTAGTTGGCTTAGATGGCTATGGAATTAAAATAACTAAGCAAGAAATAATTAAATGAAAAAAATATTAATTGTATTGGCGGATTACTATGAAGATATTTCTTCATCATTATTAAAAAGTGCAAAAAGTAATTTAAATAATTTTTCTTTAAAAGTAATTAGAGTTCCAGGTGTCTTTGAAATTCCTATAACTATCTCAAAAAATATTAAAAAATATGATGCATTTTTAGCTTTAGGCTGTGTCATAAAAGGCGAAACACCTCATTTTGATTTCATTTCAAGCGCATCAACACAGGCTATAATGAATCTGTCTGTTGAAAGTAAAAAACCAATAGGTAACGGTATTATAACTTGTCTAAATATGAAACAAGCAAAGGCTAGAGGAAAAAAGGGAAAAGAAGCAGCTAAAGCAGTAATTTCAGTACTATCTCAATAATATGACTTTACAATATAGTCCAAAAAATAACCCTAGAGTAATTGTAATTCAAAAACTTTATGGAAAATATTATAATGAAGATGAAAATTTAATTTTCCCAAAACATAGATTTAAAAAATTTATTAAAGATGTAGTTAATGGAACTATCGAAAGAGATGATGTAATTAACGATGAAATATCAAACCATCTTAATACAGATTTAGATTTAAAAAAAA
>CACGZX010000050.1 GCA_902577625.1 uncultured Pelagibacteraceae bacterium | reverse complement strand
GATATAAATTTAATTAAAAAAGGTTCAAAAAAATTAGTTGGAACACACGATTTTTCTACTTTCCGAGCTTCAAATTGTAGCGCAAAAAGTCCAATAAGAACAATAAATGAAATTTTAGTTAGTAAATCAAAAAACTTTATTAAATTAAAGTTTAAATCAAAATCCTTTTTAAAAAATCAAGTAAGGTCAATGGTTGGTTGTTTAAAATATCTTGGAGAAGGTAAATGGGATTTAAAAAAATTTGAAGCTGTTTTTATAAAAAAAGACAGAAAAAAAGTTGCGCCACCTGCACCAGCGTGTGGATTATACCTTGAAAAAATTATCTACTAATTCTTGTATTTTTTTTGAACTTTTTATTAATTCTCCATCGACTTTCAGTTCTAACGATATAACCACAACAATTAATAGAATTACATTTACAAGGAAATTGTCTATAATCAGAATCATAACCAAAACCATAGTCACAAGTTATTTCCTCACCTTTTTTAATTTCTTTATTTGAAATAACCCAAATTTTTAAACCTGTTCCTTCATATTCTGCATTATTTGAGCAAGAATGATTGATCAGGCGAGCAGTATTCCATGAGACATCTCCATCTAAATCATATCTTTTATTTAAATTGAATAAATAAATTGGTTTTGAATTATCAAATTTATCAGAATCTTCCGTCTGTTTTTTTGTAATAATATTTCCTATATATTCTATAATTTTAGTTCCTGCCTTAATATTCTTGGTAGCGTAAAGACCTCTTCCATTTCTATCAATATTTGATTTTTTAATTTTATAAAGCTTCATATAAATTGATTTAACCAAAGATTTTTTATTTTCAATTAAATTCTAATAGTGCGTTAACATGCTCGTTTGCACTTTCGGCCAAGGCATTAAGGTCATACCCACCTTCTAAAATAGATACAACTTTTCCATTACAAAATTTTCTAGTTGTTTCCAAAGCTCTTTTAGTTATTTCATAGTAGTCCCTTGACTCTAAATTTAATTGACACAGAGGGTCTTGACGGTGAGCATCAAATCCAGCTGACATTAATATAAACTCTGGTCTAAATTCTTTTAATCTTTTAAGCATATGCTCGTAAGCATCAAAATATTCTCTAGAGTTAGTACCTGCAGGCAATGGAATATTTAGAGCGTTATTATGATCACCTTTTTCATCCTCTGTCCCACCTCCTGGATAGTATGGATATTGGTGCAAGCTAGAAAAAAAAACATTCTTGTTAGACTTAAGAATATCATAAGTTCCATTTCCAAAGTGACAGTCCCAGTCCAAAACTGCGATTCTCTTATATTTATATTTAGAAATTAAATAATTTGCAGCAACACCAATATTATTTATTACACAAAACCCCATTGCTTTACTTTTTTCAGCGTGATGTCCTGGAGGTCTTGTAACACAATGAGCAGATCCAAATTCTTTATTTTCAACTCCATCAATTGCAGTGATTATAGAACCAACTGCATCAAAAGTTGCTTCTTTACTACCTGGTGAAACAACTGTATCACCATCTAAAAATACCAAACCTTTTTCTGGAAAAGCATTTTCAACTGTATCAACATAATTAGAAGAATGAGCTTGTTTAATAATATCTTTATCGAAACTAGCTGGATTTTTCCAAATTAATTTTTTATTTTTTTTTAATTTTTCAAGTATCGAGGTAACCCTTGATATGCTTTCAGGATGTCCAGAACCAGTATTATGATTTAAAGATGATTTTGATGTAACTATTGCTGTTTTCATTAAAAATAATTTTCTAAAATATTATAATATATTTTAGTCAATTTTTTCAAATCTGAAATTGGTGACCTCTCATCCACCATGTGAATAGTGGTGTTTCTTAATCCTAACTCTAATCTTGGGATTGAACCTAAAAATCTACTATCACTTGTACCACCTCTACAATTTAATTTTGCAGTCTTGCCTGTAACTTTTTTAACAATTTTTTTAACCATATAAATTTCTTTATTAGGTTTGGTATAAAAAGCTTCACCACTAACTCTATATTCTATTTTAGTTTTACATTTTTCTTTTTTTGCAACCGTATTTATTATTTTACTTAGTTTTTTCTTAAGAGAAGCTGATTTATGTTTAGAGTTAAATCTAACATTAAATTTTGCACTAGCCAATTGAGGCACTACATTTTCAGATAAATTGTCTACGTTCATTTTTGTAAACTCTAAGTTAGATGGAGGCATGAATTTTGTACCATTATCTAAAGATGA
>CACGZX010000049.1 GCA_902577625.1 uncultured Pelagibacteraceae bacterium | reverse complement strand
CAAAACACCTTTTTTAAATATTACTTGGAAAATTGAAAAAGATTTAAAGGGTGTAGTAGAAAATTCCAAAAAGGGACATGACTACGCAGCAAGAGTATTTGTTGTTAAAAAAACTGGCGCAACACCACTATCTAATAGAGCGATGAATTATGTTTTTTCTAGTAACAATGATATTGACACTTATCATCCAAGTCCATTTACAAAAAAATCAATTGACTACGCTTTATCAACTACAAAAGAAAATTTTAATGAATGGGTAACTGTTAAAGTAAATGTAAAAGAACATTTTAAAAAATTCCATGATTTAGATTTAGATGAAATTAACGGTGTGGCTATAATGTCAGATACTGATAATTCCAAGCTTAGTTCTGTTGCTTATTATCAAAATATTTATTTTTCCACAGAATAGTTAAATTTTAAAATATTTTTTTAATAACATGCTTATTAAAGAGAGTATAATTGCAACCAACACATCTTCTAAAGGTGTAGCTTGAGGGACACCATAATTCCATATAATCACTCCCACTAACCAAATTATATAAATTGTCATTTTATTTTATATTTTAAGTAATATTTTTTTTGAGTTTTTAAATAGTTTTACCATTTTATTTACATCAATTCTTTTAGTATTCACATTTCTTGGACTTGGATGATAGCAACCAATTAGTATTTTTTTATCAGGTAATTTATATTTTGCCCCATGTTTAAATACAAAAGTTTTATTATTCATTAGATAGTTTTCTTTATAAAATTTAATACAAGCATCGAAAGCTATTTTACCTAGTGCGATAATAATTTTAACATTTTTAAGCAAATCTATTTCTTTTTTAAAATAGTTGAAGCAAGTTTTAAGCTCTTCATAAGTAGGTTTGTCACCAGGAGGTACACATTTTAAAGCAGTTGTGATATATGAATTATAAAGTTTTAAACCATCATTTTTATTTTCAGACGTTGATTGATTAGACATTTTTGCTTTATGTAGGCATTTATATAAAAATTCTGCCGACTTATCTCCTGTGAAAACTCTCCCAGTTCTATTACCACCGTGTGCAGCTGGTGCAAGACCAACTAATAGAATTTTACTTCTTAAATCACCAAATCCTGTTATAGGTTTCCCCCAGTAATTTTCATTTATATATTGCTTTCTTTTTTCTTTAGCAATTTTTTCTCTAAAATTTTTTAGTCTTTTACATTTTTTACACGCAATAATTTTTTTGTTAAGGTTTATAAATTGACCGTTTAAAGTCATTTTTTATTTTAGATTTTGTTTTTTAAATAAAGAAATACCACTTTTAATCTTATGATTATAAGACTCTTTAAAGCTTTCTAATTGCCAACCTTTTAATCTACTCTCTATTTCCAATAGATTATTTTTTTTCCATTCATCTGTAGTTTTTTCATCTTTCCACATTACTTTATCTTCGTTACTTCTCCCGCAACCATAACAATATCCAGTAACAGGATCAGTCTTACAAATACTTATACAAGGTGAAACAATCATTTTTTTTTTAATATTTATCATGTTTTACACTATTATTCTAATTGGACAAATGGGATCTATAATATATAAAACCTTTAAATTGGGCGAGTGGCGGAATTGGTAGACGCGTTGGTCTTAGGAACCAATAGTGCAAGCTGTGAAGGTTCGAGTCCTTTCTCGCCTACCAAAATATTTTATGAAAGTTACAGTAGAAAATAAAAAGGGTTTAAACAAAGATTTAAAAGTTTTTATAGATAAAAAAACTATTTCTTCATATATGGATGAAAAATATGAAGAAGTTAAAAATTCAGTTACACTTAAAGGTTTTAGACCAGGAAAAGTTCCTAAAGAAATTTTAAAAAAACAATTTGGACAAGCTATATTTGGCGAAGTTTTAGACAAAGTATTAAAAGATACTAGCACAAAAGCCTTACAAGAAAATAAAATTAAGCCAGCAGGTCAACCTAAAATTGATTTAAAAATCTATGGTGAAGATAAAGATTTGGAATATGTTATTTCAGTCACGGAACTACCAAAAATAGATATAAAAAATTTAGAAAGTATTAAGTTTAATGAATATAAAGTTAAAATAGATATTAAAGAAACAGACAAAAGAATTCAAGATATAGCTAAATCTCAAAAAAATTTTAATGAAGCAGACCCAGAAAAAGTAGCTAACGAAGGTGATTTAGTTGTTTTTGATTATAAAGCTAAAGTAGATGGGAAGGAATTTAAAGGTAGCGAAGGCAAAAATACCCAATTGGAGCTCGGGAAAGATTTATTCATTAAAGGTTTT
>CACGZX010000048.1 GCA_902577625.1 uncultured Pelagibacteraceae bacterium | reverse complement strand
AAGAGCCCATTTAATACTAGAGCATACCCTCCAGGACAACACGGACAAACAAAATCATCAAAGCCGTCTGATTATGGAATTCAGTTAAATGCAAAACAAAAATTAAAATCTTATTATGGTAATATGAATGAAAGACAATTCAGAAATATTTATAAAAAAGCTATAATGAAAAAAGGAGATACTGCAGAAAATTTAATTGGTCTTCTAGAAAGAAGACTTGATGCGGTGATATACAGATCTAAACTTTCAAACACAATATTTTCATCAAGACAATTAATTAATCATGGCCATGTAAGAGTTAATGGAAAAAAAGTTAACATTGCAAGCTATCAAGTTAGAGAGGAAGACAGTATAGAGATTAGAGATAAATCAAAACAATTAGCTTTAATTGATATAGCTCTTGCAAATAAAGAAAGAGAAGTTCCTGAATATTTACAACTAGATGAAAAAAATAAAAAAGTAAAATTTGTAAGAGTTCCTAAATTTGAAGAAGTTCCTTATCCAGTTGTAATGGAACCAAATCTAGTAATTGAATATTATTCTAGATAATTATTTCTTAAAATTAATTCCTTTATCTTCAAGAACTTTTTTAAGTTCACCATTTTCGTACATTTCTTTTACTATATCACACCCACCTACAAATTCTTTCTTAATATATAGTTGAGGTATAGTTGGCCAATCACTAAATTCTTTTATTCCTTGTCTTAGTTTTTCATCTTCTAAAACATTAACACCTTTAAAATTAACTTCTAAAATTTTTAACATATTTGAGACAGCCATTGAAAAACCACACTGAGGTGCATCTGGTGTTCCTTTCATAAAAAGACAAACTTCATTGCCTTCTATCTCTTTGCTTATTAAGTCATTTATTTGTTGGTCCATATCACTCCTTAGTTTTAATTGCTAATGCATGTAATTCATTACCCATTTTTCCTTTTAAAGAATTATATACCATTTTATGTTGTTCAATTTTACTTTTTCCTGCAAATGTAGAAGACGTAACTGTTGCTGAATAATGATTACCATCACCAGCTAAGTCTTGAATTTCTATTTTTGCATCTGGCATCGCTTCTTTAATTAATTTTTCAATTTCATCTAAATCCATTGCCATATTATTTATCCATATATTCTTTTAACCAATTTTTATTTGATTTGATTAAATCATCAATGTGCATAATTGGCTCTTTATCTACTATTATATCTTTTTCAGTTACTATTCCAATCTCATCATAATGTACTGAATTATCTTTTAAGATTTTTTGCACTTTTGTGAGGTTTTTTGGCTCAATTTCAATTATATATCTACCCTGATCTTCTCCAAAAAAATAATCAAATTTATTAATTAAAACCTTAAGCTTGTTAATCTTAAAGCCTTTTTTACCGTGTATTGCCATTTTTGAAACGGCAGTAACAATTCCTCCCAATGAGACATCATGAGCAGATTTTATCAAACCTTCTCCTATTAGTTTTAAGATAGTTTCACCATTATTTTTTTCATTAAATAAATTAATTTCTGGAGGTGGTCCTTTTTTTTCATTTAAAATATTTATTGCAAAAATACTTTGATCTATGTGACCTTCGGTTTTTCCAACTGCTAAAATTAAATTTTCATTATTTTTAAAGTTCATAGTGATCATTTTTTTGTAATCTTTAATCAAACCAACACCTCCAATTGCAGGCGTAGGCTTAATTCCTTTATCTTTTGTTTCATTATAAAAAGATACGTTACCCGAAACCACTGGATAATCTAAATATTTACTCGCCTCATTAATACCTTCAACACACTCAACAAACTCTCCCATATTTTTTTCTTTTTCAGGATTACCAAAGTTTAAACAATTTGTAATAGCAATTGGCTTAGATCCGCATGAAATTAAATTTCTCCAACTTTCACAAACAACTTGTTTTCCACCAGTAAGAGGATGTGCGTAACAATACACAGCAGAAGAATCTACTGATGTTGCGACAGCTTTATTGGTGCCATGTACTCTTATGACACCTGAGTCTGATCCAGGTTTTTGGATAGTGTCTCCCATGACTGTATGGTCGTATTGCTGCCAAATCCATTCTTTACTTGAAATATTAGGCAGGCTTAATATTTTTTTAAGAACTTCAGTAATTTTTAATTTTTTATAATCATCTTTATTAAATTTTATTTTTTGTGGGAGTTTTGTTTTTTTCCATTTTCTATCATAAACAGGTGCATTTTCTGCCAATATGTTTATGGGTATTTCTGCTACTTTGTTATTATCAAAAAACAATTCGATTTTTTTTGAATCAGTAGTTCTTCCTATTACAGCAAAATCTAAGTTCCATTTATCAAAAATCTTTTTTGCTTCTGCTTCTTTACCGTTTTCTAAAACAATTAACATTCTTTCTTGACTTTCAGAAAGCATAATTTCGTATGGTGTCATTTTATCTTCACGACATGGAACTTTATTTAAATTTAATTCAATACCTAAATTACCTTTTGAAGCCATTTCAATACTTGAAGAAGTTAATCCTGCTGCGCCCATATCTTGAATAGATATAATTGATTTTCCTGCCATTAACTCTAAGCAAGCTTCTAATAATAGTTTTTCTG
>CACGZX010000047.1 GCA_902577625.1 uncultured Pelagibacteraceae bacterium | reverse complement strand
ATGTACCTGGTACAATTGCTACCCCTGCTTCATGTAAACATTTTTTTGCAAACTCTTTTCCATTCATTCCAGTTCCTATAACATTTGGAAAAGCATAAAATGCTCCACCTGGTAAGCTACAATCAATGCCCTTAATACTGTTAAGTCCATCAAAAATTAATTTTCTTCTTTTAGTAAATTTTTCCATCATAAAATTTATGGAGTCATCTGGGCCATCTAGAGCAGCTATTGCTCCATATTGGATTGCTGCATTCACGCACGAATGATTATTAACACAAAATTTAATAACATGTTCCACAAGATTTTCTGGCCATACTGACCACCCTAGCCGCCAGCCTGTCATTGAATAAGCTTTGCTCCAGCCATCAAGTATAATTAATCGATCATATAAAAAAGGGTAATCAAAAAAAGTTGGCATTTTTTTCTGTCAAATATTTGTCTGCTATAAATTTCATCACTCAATATAGCAACATGAGGGAATTTTAGTAGTTGCAAGTGAATTTACAATTGTACTTTCTAGATTTATATTTGAATATGAACAAGCTTTCCAAGGAGACTTAGTTCGTTTTTGGTATTCTGCTCTTTATCTTTTTGCTAGTGCTTATGCTTTGATGCATGAAGGTCATGTTAGAGTTGATGTCTTATACACTGGTTTTTCTGAAAGAAAAAAAGCTTGGACAAATTCAATGGGATCTTTGCTATTAGGAATTCCACTATGCCTTAGTGTTTTATTTTTAGGGATGAGCAATAAAGCTAGTATCATTAATGGTCCCGTTATTTCTTTTGAAGTTACACAACAAGGATCAAACGGATTATATTTACTCTATTTAATGGCAGTATATTTGGCAGTATTTGCTGTTTCTATGCTAACTCAATTTACAAGTTACTTTATGAGTAGCACCTATAAAATTTTGAAAAATTAAATATGGAACATTTATTTTTAACTATACTTGTATTAATTATGATAGTGGCACTGGCGTCAGGTTTTCCAGTAGCTTTTGCATTACCAGGTTCAGCTATTATTTCAATAGGTCTTGCATCATTTTTTGGATATCTATTTGAAGGAGATGTAAGTTCTTATTTTGCAACCGATGGACCATTAGAATGGTTAACAGCAGGTATAACAAATTTCAGGAGCAATTATTGGGATGTAGAAACCGACACCTTAATTGCAATACCTCTATTTATTTTTATGGGAATAATGTTGCAAAAATCCAAAATTGCAGAAGACCTTTTGGTAACTATGGGTCAGTTATTTGGTCCAATTCCTGGAGGACTTGGGATCTCAGTTATTTTTGTTGGAGCATTACTAGCAGCAACGACGGGCATAGTTGGAGCCACTGTAATTGCCATGGGACTAATTTCATTACCTACTATGTTGAATAATAAATATGACAGAAGTCTTGCTAGTGGAATTGTGTGTTCTTCAGGGACACTTGGTCAAATAATACCTCCATCAATTGTTTTAATTATTATAGCGGATCAATTAGCAAGTGCTTCTGATGTTGCAAACCAAATAAGAGAAACAGAATATAAATTTCTTACTGGAGAATTTAGTATGCCTGGTGAGTTTAGAGTTGGATCAACGAGCGCTGGAGATATGTTTCTTGGAGCATTACTACCAGGTTTAGTATTAGTTGGTTTATATATGCTATACGTTTTTGTATACGCAAGGTTAAATCCTAGAGCAGCGCCGCCCGTTCCATTTAAAGGTCAATTAGATTTTAAATTTTGGATAAAAGTTATTATGGTAATAATTCCTCCGCTTGCGTTAATTTTTGCAGTACTTGGATCTATATTAATGGGTATAGCAACCGTAAACCAAGCTGGTTCTATTGGTGCAATAGGAGCAACTATAATGGCAGGTTACCGCCTTCACAAAGGTAGGAAGGACCAATATTATCCATTATTATTAACTCTTATATCTATAATTCCTATTTTTATATTAGCAAAAAATTTTAATCTAAATATTAAAGCCTTAGAAACTAGAGACTTTACTGCAA
Source organism: uncultured Pelagibacteraceae bacterium (assembly GCA_902577625.1). Taxonomy (GTDB): domain Bacteria; phylum Pseudomonadota; class Alphaproteobacteria; order Pelagibacterales; family Pelagibacteraceae; genus Pelagibacter. The sequence goes on along the minus strand of CACGZX010000047.1, from coordinate 748 downwards.
TTCTGGTTACAGCTTTTTTTACTATACTATTCTGTATTGGTATTATCTGGAGCTTTTGGAGAGCTTATAAAGTTGAAAATGTTTTAAAAGAAGTTGTTACAGAAACGTGTGTAACTACATCGATGGTATTTATAATTCTTCTTGGGGCAGCAATGTTAACTTCAGGTTTCAGAGCTTTTGGGGGTGAAGAATTAGTAAGAGATTTTTTACAAGACTTACCAGGCGGATTTTGGACGCAATTTATTGTCGTGATGGCAGTAATCTTTTTATTGGGTTTTTTCCTTGATTTTATAGAAATCGCAGTTGTCGTTGTTCCAATTATCGCTCCAATATTATTAGCTGAAACAGGAGCTAATGTTAGTGCAATTTGGTTGGGTGTAATGATTGGGGTAAATTTACAAACCTCTTTTTTTAACTCCTCCATTTGGTTTTGCTTTATTTTATTTAAAAGGTGTTGCACCAAAATTTATTACAACCTTGAATATTTGGAAAGGTGTTGTTCCTTTCATAATATTACAATTAATAGGACTTGGAATTGTAGGTTTTTACCCAAGCTTAGTTAATTATTTGCCTGCGAGAACATACCTAACATCTCATGTGGCTCCGCCTCCAATGAATCCTAAGCTTCAACATTGTTTACAAGAGTATAAATTTGATATTTACAAAAATGATGAGCAAAAAATTACAGCTGCAATAAAAAGTTTTGGGCAGCTGGTTCCTTCAGATCTTCCTAATGATAAATTAGATA
>CACGZX010000046.1 GCA_902577625.1 uncultured Pelagibacteraceae bacterium | reverse complement strand
AAGTGGAAAAGAAATTTTAATTGAGGCCGCAAAGAAATGGAAATTTGACTATGAAGAGAAAAAAAGTTTAACAAGTGATGAGTCATTAGTAGTTAAGATTTCAAACTTACAAAAAAAAAATGGATAAAAAAATTATTTCAGTAATTAATCAGAAAGGTGGAGTGGGTAAAACTACCACGGTGATTAATTTAGCAGCAGGTTTGACTATGAAGGGAAAAAAAATTTTAGTAATTGATCTTGACCCACAAGGAAACGCTACTACTGGTCTTGGACTTTCCAATACGGAAAATTCTGAACTAACAATTTATAGTGTACTCAATGGAAACAAAAAAATTTCAGATGTTATTCAAAGAACTAAGTTTGATAATCTAAATTTGGTGACATCGAATGTGGATCTCTCAGGACTTGAGGTTGAAACGGCAGGAGACAGCAGGAGAGCCTTTAAATTGAAAGACGAATTAGGCTCTATTTTAAATGATTCTGGAGCATCTTATGACTATATTCTCATCGATTGCCCTCCATCGCTTAGTCTTCTTACTATTATGGCATTAGTTGCATCAGACGAGCTTGTTGTTCCTTTGCAGACAGAATTTTTTGCACTTGAAGGTCTAACACAGCTCATGAAGACAATCGAGCAAGAGGCTAGAAATTATTTTAAGGAAAAAGTTTATCAAATAGTAGTACCAAGAAATGTAAGACTTTCTGAAGCACCATCTCATGGGGTACCAGTCTTACTTTATGATAAAAGTTGCCCGGGTAGTAAATCATATTTTACTTTCACAGATGAATTTTTAAATCAGGATAAACAAGTAGAGAGTGCTGCGTGATTAATCCGTTTAAAAACAAAAAAGGATTAGGCAGAGGTTTGTCCTCATTGATTGGAGATAGTCAAACAAACGAGGATAAAAGTAAAATCTCAATAAGTTCTATTGTAAGAAATAAATATCAACCAAGAAAAAAATTTGACAAAGAAAGCCTAGAAGAACTTTCAAACTCAATTAAAGAAAGAGGAATTATCCAACCAATTGTTGTTAGAAGGTCAGACAACCAAGATGATAAATATGAAATTATTGCAGGTGAAAGAAGATGGCAAGCTGCTCAAAATGCAGGCTTACATGAAGTGCCAGTTATAATTATAAAAGCAGACAATTTAAAATCTTTAGAGTTTGCAATTGTTGAAAATGTTCAGAGAAAAGATTTAAATCCAATAGAGGAGGCAGAAGGATATAAAAGACTAATAGATGAATTTAATTATGATCAAGATAAAGTAGCTAAATTTATTGGTAAAAGTAGATCACATGTATCAAATTCTCTTAGACTACTTTCGTTGCCAAAAGAAGTTATAGATCTAATAATTGATGAAAAAATTTCTCAGGGTCATGCAAAAATACTTGTAGGTCTTGAAAATGCACATTTTTTGGCAAAAAAAATTATAGAAAAAAAATTATCAGTAAGACAAGCAGAAAATTTAGTTAGGACATTAAAAAATTATAAAGGAAGAAATAAGTTAATAAAAAATCCAAATCTTGCAAGCCTAGAATATGGTATAGAAGAAAAAACTGGGATTAAAGTCATCATTAGAAATAGAAAAAATAATGCTGGCCAAGTTACTTTTGAATATAAAGATTTAGATCAGTTAAATAGATTAATAATGGTCATTAAAGCAAATTATTAATTATTTTGCCGTATTAAGAATAAAATCAGAAACAATATTTAAAGAGTTATAGTAGTTTTTTTTAATAATTAATTCCATATCATGTATTCTATAGATTAATTTTTCTGTTTCTTTTTTGCTCCACTTAGAAGCTTGGTTTTTAACAATTTCTTTATCTTTCCAAAAAATTGGAGGTTTATAATTTGAAATTATTTGTTCTATATTTCTATTTGAATTATCCATCTTTTTGATCTCCAAAAGTCTTTTAGACTTTAAAAGCAAGGTCCTAATAATAAGAATACAATCATCAACGGAAAAAACATTTTCATTAAAAATTTTATTTATTTTTTTTATGTTTTTTGACAAACAATTATCGGCAAGTTCTGAAATACTATAATTTTCAGCTAAATTTGTTAGCTTTATAACGTCATCTATATTAATTTTTTCCTTATTTAATAAAAAAAGAGATATTTTATTTAATTCATTATTTAAATTTATTCTATCACCACTGCTACGATCGACAATTAAATTAACTATTTCTTGCGAAATGGATATTTTATTTTTTCTAAAAAAATTATTTGCAAGTTGTATAAGAGTCCTATTATCATCTTTATAAAAAGGCATACAAATTAAGTTTTTATCCTTTTCAAATAGAGACCTTAGTTTAGATTTTTTTTCTAGATTACCAGCATTTAAAACAATAGTTACATCATTTATTTTTCTATCCATTAATTCATCAATTAGTTTGACTGTTTTTTCACTAACTCTTGATATCAAAATTAATTTTAATTCATCAAAAAAAGATTTATTGATTAATTTTGAAATAAAATTTTCAAAATTATTCAATATTTCACCTTCCTCAAAACGTTCTATATTTTCTTTATGGTTATCTATAAAAATGTCTTTAATAACTTGATTTTTGTAACCATCATTTTCACCATAAAATAAATAAATATTGTTCTTAATTTTTTTAATTTTTTGGTGCTCATAAGCTTTAATGATCATTTTAACTTCTAGATTGATTGTAAATAAATTATTATTTCATCAGATATTTGTTCAGCAAGATTTTTTGATGTTTCATTTTCGTACTTTTTTAATTCAGATTTGTTACTTTTGTTATTATAATCAACTGATTTAGAAAATAATTTTTTATTTATGTTTCCGTTTGAATCTTTAATCGAAACATTTGATCCTAAATTTATTCTATATGTTTTAGGATTTCCCTTTGAGTCCCTTGAAG
>CACGZX010000045.1 GCA_902577625.1 uncultured Pelagibacteraceae bacterium | reverse complement strand
TTTTATATGTGGGTGATAGAAATAAATATAAAAATTTCAAAAATTTTATATTAGCATATTCAAAATCTGAAGTTTTAAAAAATAATTTTGATGTTTTGTGTTTTGGAGGAAATAAATTTAATAAAAATGAAATTAAGAGCTTTGAAGAATTGAAAATTCCAAGAAATTCAATTTTTCAAGTTTCTGGTGATGATAAAACTTTAAAATCTTATTATTTGGCTGCTGAGTTTTTGATAATACCTTCTCTTTATGAAGGTTTTGGATTACCTTTGTTAGAAGCGATGTCATTAAATTGTCCTGTTTTGTGTAGTAAAAATAGTTCACTTTTAGAAATTGGTGGAGATGCAGCAATTTTTTTTGATCCACAAGACTATGAAGATATAAAAAATACAATGGAAAAATTTATAAATAACACCACAGATAGAAATGAAATAATACAAAAAGGTATATTAAATTCTCAAAAATATACATGGGAAAATTGTGCAAACAAAACGTTAAAAGTTTATAAGGAAGTAATTAAATAACAATGAGCAGATTAGAAGGTGGCATAAAAGTTAATCATCAAGCTAAAATTATTGATAAAGAAAAACCTTTAATATCAATTATTACAGTGGTTAAGAATAATCAAAGATATTTGGACGAAACAATACAAAGTGTTCTGAGCCAAACATATAAAAATTATGAGTATATTATTATTGATGGAGGATCTAAAGACGAAACTTTAAAAATTATTAAAAAATATGATGATAAAATTGATTTTTGGATTTCAGAAAAAGATAATGGAATTTATGATGCGTTCAATAAAGGATTAAGTTTTGCAAAAGGAGATTTAATTGGATTTGTAAATTCAGACGATATTTTGACAAATAATGCATTAGAAATTTTGTCTAAATACTATAAAAAACATTCAGAAACTGATTTCTTTTTTGGCGCTGTAAAAAAACATTGGGGCATTCTTCATGGTTATAAACCATGGAAGATCTATTTATCTTGGGGTTTTTATTCTAGTCATTCTACAGGTTTTTTTATTAAAAAGGACGCGGCCAAGATAGTAGGGGAGTACAATATAAAATATAAATATTCCTCAGATTACGACTATTTTTATAGAATGATTGTTAAGCACAAACTAAAAGGCGTGGCAACTAAAAAAAATGAATTATTTGGTGTATTTAGAAGAGGCGGATATTCTAGCAAAATAAAATTTCTAGATCATTTTTTTGAAACAATTAAAATTAGATTAGATAACAAGCAAAATAAAATTGTTGTACTATGTATATTAATTTTAAAATACCTAAAAAATATAAATAAATTTTGAAAAATGATTAAATTTATTAAAAATAAATTAAAAAAAGTTATTAACTTTTTTCTTTTATTAAACCATAGAGTTTTAAATATTGGTACTAAAAATGAAAGTGTATTATTAGTTGATAATCATATATTAGATTTAGACAGAGAATGGAAACTTAAAAGTAATAAAATTGAAGTTATTTCTTATCAAGGTGATCCTAGCCAATCATTTGGAAATGATTATCCAGTAATAGAAAGTTGGATCGCTCAAAATAATATATCATTTACAGTAAATAATTATTTCAGAGAGACTCAGTATAAAAAAATAATTAAAGAGAAAAACAAAAACAAAAATATTAATGAACTAAATGAAAAAGTATATGTATTGCCTTACTATACATCCCATTTTGGCCATTTTGTTGGTGATATTTTAGGATCGATACTTTATTACTTGTTAAAATTTAATAAAGAAAAGAGAAAATTATTAATTATTTGCCCATCAGATAATTGGAAAAATTTTTTCTTAGATAATTTTAAGGAACAGATTTATTTAATTTCTCCAAAAGAAATTTTAGAAAATAGTTATTTTTTTAATGATGCTGTAGTTTTGCCACGAATGAGTACCTTTCAAAACCTCCAGCTCTCTAGAAATTATTTTTTATCACAAAATCTAAATAAAAACTTTTGTAAAAAAATTTTTTTAACTACCGGGAGATCCGATAGAATATCAAACATAGATGAGTTGATAAAAAAATTGTCTGACTTAGATTTTAAAATTATCAATCCCACAGATTATAATATAATCGATTTATGTAATTATATTAAAAATAGCGAGATATTAATTTGTGAAAAAGCATCAATCATGAATAATTTGCTATTAGCCAGAGATAAAAAATTTTACTTATTATCCTCTGAAGAAGAAAAAAATCTAAATCATAAGTTTTTTATTGGCGCAGGTATTTATAAAACATTTATATTTAATCTTATAAACGAAATATATTGCCCAAAAGATCCCAAAAACCAAAATGATAAGCCGTATAAAAATAGAATTAAAGTAGATATAAATAAATTAAAAAATATCCTTGAAGAAAAAAAATGACAAAAAAAACAATTAAAGAATGTTTTTATAATAGCCCTTATAAATCAATAAAACATAAATCTTATTTTGCTACTTACGAAAACTTATTTTCCAGATTTATTGGAAAAGAGATTGTTTTTGTTGAGGTAGGAGTCTTAAATGGAGGGTCATTATTTATGTGGAGAGAGTATTTTGGTAATCAAGCTAGAATAGTGGGTATAGACAATAATCCTGAAGCTATGAGATGGAAAGAGCATGGTTTTGAAATATATATTGGAGATCAATCAGATATTAATTTTTGGAAAAGTATAGTTAGTAAATTGGGAAAGATAGATATATTGCTAGATGATGGTGGACATTTAGATTACCAACAATCAGTAACTTTATTTGAAAATATTAATAACATTAAAGATAACGGATTAATTGTTATTGAAGACACACATTCCAGCTATATGGAAGAATTTGGAAATCCAAGTGAATATTCTTTTATGAAGGTTGTATTTAATTTGATTGATAAATTAAATTACAGGGCTACCCATCTAAAAAAAAATAACAGTTTTTTAAAATTGCCAATATCAGATATTCATATATTTGAATCTATTGTGTGCTTTAAGATAAATCATGAAAATTCCAATGTCTCCGAAGAAATTATAAATAATGGCAAAGATCTTAACGTAAAAGACTTTAGGCATAATGATACAG
>CACGZX010000044.1 GCA_902577625.1 uncultured Pelagibacteraceae bacterium | reverse complement strand
AATCATTTAATTAAGATATTTATTAATCTGTTCTTTACAAAAAAAGATTTATTTATTTTTTTATCTTCAATAATTTTTTTTGTGTTTTGATTATTCATAATTTCTTTAATTAGCTCTTCCTCAGAAATATCCTTAATAGATTTAAGAGAAGCTCTCTTTTTTCCATTAATTTGAATTACATATTCAATAGTATCATTTTTAATTAAATTTCTATCAATTTCTGGCCATTTTTGAAAAGGATTTAATTTTAAATCTGTTAAACATTCTGAAGTAAAATGAGGAACTATAGGTGAAATTATTGTTAAAAACTTGGTATAACTCTCTAAAAGTGTTTTATTATTAACTTCACCGCTTAATTTTTTACTAATAAAATTATAGGCTTCGTATAAATTTGCTATAATAACATTGTAGTGAAATTTCTCTAAATTATAATTAATCTTCTCAATCATTTGATTTACAAATATTTCAATTTCATTATTTTTACTAACAGAGTTTTCTTTAATCTTTTCTTTAAATTTTGAGTGTAATATCCATAACTTTTGTATGAATTTATAAGAAGCCACCATACCTTGTTCAGACCATTGAACATCTTTTTCTGGTGGACTATCTGATAATATAAAAAGTCGTACTGCATCAGCACCAAAATTATCAATTATGTCTTCAGGATCAATTGTGTTTTTTTTTGATTTAGACATTGATTCAGACGATCCAACAATTACTTCTTTTTCAGGCTGATTTTTAACATAAAATTTTTTTCCATCTTTGCTTTCTACTTCATCAGGACTTAGCCAATTATTATTTTTATCTTTATATGTCTCGTGACAAACCATACCTTGAGTAAATAAACCCTCAAATGGTTCTGTAATGTTAAATTTTTCGTTTTTATAATTTATAGCTCTCATAAAAAATGACCTTAAACTCAGGTTTTTTGGGTTTCATCAAAATTGCCAATACTATTCCAGGTAGCCCCGCACCTGATCCTAAATCAGTACATACTTTAACATCATTTTTATTAATAAAATCAATTATTTGCGCGCTATCAATAATATGCCTTGTATTTATTGACTTTTCTGTACTTGAACTAATTAGATTTATTTCTTTATTCTTCTTAATAATTGATAGACTATAATTGTTAAGCTCATCTAATGTTTCACGTGAAACATTTGGGATACTAAGTTTTGAGTTTTTTATAAAATTCGAATCGATCAAGCTATATGCTTAATAGACTTTCTTTTAAGATGTGACAACAAAATATATACGGCTGCTGGGGTAATACCGTCTATTCTTAATGCTTGACCCATAGTTTTTGGCCTTATTTTCTTAAATTTTGATTTAACTTCGTTTGAAAGGCCTGAAAATGTATCATAATTTATATTTTTAGGTATGATAAGATTTTCATCTCTTTTAAAGGCTAAAATATCAGCATTTTGCTTCTTTAAATATCCCCTATAATGAGAGTTTATCTCTAATTGTTCATCAATTTCACGTGAAACATAATTAATTTCAGGCCAAATTTGACGTATTTTAGACATATCTACTGATTTTTGGCTTAAAATCTGGTTTGCATTACGACTAATTCCGTCTTTTGCAATATTTACGCCAAATTTAGAAACTTTTGATGGTGAAATTGTTAATTTATCCATTTTATGTTGGATTTTTCTAAGCTGGGAATGCTTCTCTAAGTATAATTCTTTTCTTTGTTCATGCACTAAGCCTATATCTATTCCTTTTTGAGTAAGCCTAATATCAGCATTATCGGATCTTAAGGATAGTCTATATTCTGCCCTTGATGTGAACATTCTATAAGGTTCTGCAACTCCCTTAGTAACAAGATCATCTATCATTACGCCAATGTATGCTTCTGATCTATCTAATATAAATGGCTCACTGCCCTTTAATGAAAGAGCTGAATTAATTCCGGCTATAAGTCCCTGTGCAGCGGCTTCTTCATATCCGGTGGTTCCATTAATTTGACCTGCTAAATATAAATTTTTGATTTTTTTAGTCTCTAAAGTCAAAAATAACTCTCTTGGGTCCACAAAGTCATATTCAATAGCATATCCTGGCCTCAAAATTTTAACATTCTCTAAACCATTGATTTTACTGCATATTTCTTGTTGTACTTCAGATGGAAGGGATGTAGATATACCATTTGGATAAACTGTATGATCATTTAAACCTTCGGGCTCTAGGAAAATTTGATGTCTTTGCTTTTCTGTAAACTTAACAATTTTATCCTCTATAGATGGGCAATACCTTGGGCCAACTCCTTGTATGCTTCCTGAATACATTGCGCTTCGTTTTATGTTCTTTGAAATAATTTTATGAACAGCATCATTCGTATAAGTCATCCTACATGAAATTTGTTTGTTTAATTTTTTTTTTGTTAGGAAAGAAAAAAAATAAGGATCGTCATCTGCGAACTGCTCCTCTAAATTATTAAAATTAATTGTTCTAGAATCAAGTCTTGGAGGTGTGCCTGTCTTAAGTCTTCCAATTTTAAATTTAAGTTTTTTTAATTGTTCACTTAATCCTGTAGTTGCTTTTTCATTATACCGACCAGCTGGTGTTCGTTTTTCACCTACATGTATTAAACCATTTAGAAAAGTGCCAGTTGTTAGTATTAGCTTCGATGTTTTAATTTTTTTTCCTGATTGTGTTTTAAATCCTTTTATAATGTTTTTGTCAAATATAAACTCAATTACAGGATCTGAAAAAACGCTTAAATTACAATAGTTTAAAAGTTTTTCTTGCATATATTTCTTGTAAAGATATCTATCACTTTGAGTTCTGGGCCCTCTGACTGCTGGTCCTCTACTTCTATTTAGTAATCTAAATTGAATACCAGATTTATCAGCTACATCACCCATCACTCCATCTAGTGCGTCTATTTCTCTAACTAGATGCCCTTTCCCTAATCCACCGATAGCTGGGTTACAGGACATCTCGCCTATTGTTTCAATTTTATGCGTGAACAGTGCAGTATTAACACCTAATCTTGCTGAGGCTGCAGCTGCTTCACAGCCTGCATGCCCGCCTCCTATAACGACAACATCAAATGTTAAATCATTTTTCATAAGTTAAACTTATAACTCAATTAAATATTTACAAGATCAGAGAGAAATTATTGAAAAAAACTTATAAAACGCCTAAAAAACCTTATTTATCAAGAGAAATGGCTTATTATTAG
>CACGZX010000043.1 GCA_902577625.1 uncultured Pelagibacteraceae bacterium | reverse complement strand
AGCAGCCATAGTCAGTTATTTTTACAACTTTTACTTTATATAATTTATTTAATTCATAGTTTGAAATATGTTCAAATGGATCTGGAGATAATTGTTTGATTGAACAACCTACTTGTAATTTTTCCTTATCAACAGAAATAACTAACAAGTCATGTTTTTCACCAATATTAAAAACTTCATCAGGATGATTAATTCTTGAGTAAGAAATTTCTTGCAAATGCACAAGAACATCCAGTTCGCCATTGTTTACCCCAAAAAAACAACCAAAAGAACTATAACCCTTTACAACTGCATCTTTGATTTTATCTCCAACTTTATACTTTTCAATAATTTTAGCTTTATCTTCTTTTTTATTTGAAGAAACTATTTGTCTTCGAGAAACACATGCGTTACCTCTAATTTTATCTAATTTAATTAAAGCAAATTTTTGAGGCTCATTCATAAGATGAGAAATATCTTTTAAAGGTTTATCTGAAATTTGTGATCCAGGACAAAACATCAAAGATCCAGTATCAATATGCTCTACTATTACCCCACCTTTGCACTTTGAGGTAATTTTTCCCATTATAGGTTCATTTTGTTCGTATGCTTTTTCCAGTTCATACCAGCCTTTTATTTTCTGAGCTTTTGTAGCCGAAACAATAACATCTCCATTTTTGTCTTCAATTTTTTCTAATAGAACTGGTATCTTGGATCCTTCTTTAATTTTATCGATTAGATTTAAACTTTTTAGTTCATTTATATCTAAAACAGGTTCTGACTTTAATCCTTCAACAAATAAAAAAACGAATTTATTTGTTATTTTGGTTACTAAACCATCTATAATTTTTCCCTCTTCTATTTTAACTTTGGATAATTGCGAATTTAATAAATTTTCAAAATTTTTATGTTCTTGTGTGCTCAGGTCTTTATATATTTCCATATTTTTTTATTAATTCTTCTTTTACTAAACTAATTAATTTATGCCTCATTTGATTTATAGTTAATTTAGTGGTGTCAACTAATACAGCACCCTTAACAAAAAGCAAGGGACTTTCTTTTCTATTTTTATCACTAAAATCCCTTAATTTTAAAGACTTTTCTACTTCACGAAGTTTTATTTTTTTATTTATCTTTTTATATTCTTTTAACCTTCTTTTTGCTTTTTCCTTTAGAGAGCATTTAAAAAAAATTTTTAAATCTGCATTAGGCATAATTTTTGAAGCAATATCTCTTCCTTCAATTATAACTTTTTTATTTTTTTTAATAAAATCTAATTGAACTTTTTTTAATTCATTTCGTACATACTTTTTTGTTGCTATTATTGAAGATAATCTTGTTACTTCTGGGCCATTTAAATTTTTATTATTTAATTTAAGCAAATTAATTTTTTTTGATTGATTTTTAATAAATTTTTTATTGTATTTTTTTTTATTTTTTATAATTTTTAAAGCTAAGTACCTGTATAATCTTCCAGAGGAAAGTAATTTAAAACTTAGTTTTTTTGATATTATTTTACTACCTGTAGTTTTACCTGACGCACTACTTCCATCAATAGCAATTGAAAATTTAATATTATTTTTTATCAACTAATTTTTGCTCCTAAGTTTTTTAATAATGAAATAAAATTAGGAAAAGATGTATTAATTGAATCAATGTCATATATAATCCACTTTCCACCTAATGCTAGTGCAGCAATAAATGACAGCATGCAGGCCCTATGATCTTTATCAAATTTTTCTATCTTATAAGTTTTGTCAAGTTTTAAGTTAGGATTTCCATAAATTTTAAAACTGTTTTTTGTTACTTTAGTTTTAATTCCTAATTTTTTTAAAAATTTATTAGCAAATTTTAATCTATCTGTTTCTTTATTTCTTAGCTCACCAATATTATTAAATTTTGAAACACCATTTGCTGTTGCACAAACCAAAAAAATTAATAAAAATTCATCTATTGAGCGGCTATTCATTTTCAATGGGCAATTAATTGATTTTAGTTTATTTGAACTTTTTACAAATATATCTGCAATATATTCTCCATTATAATTTTTTTTATTTTTTAAAGTTATTTTAGCTTTCATTATTTTTAATATATCAATAATCCCGGTTCTTGATTTGTTTACATTTACATTCTTAATTAAAATTTTAGAATTTTTTGTTAATAATGTGAGAACTATAAAAAATGAGCTTGAACTTATATCTCCAGGAATTATGTAATTAAATCCTTTGAAATTTTTTATTCCTTTGTATTTTATTAAATCTAATTTATTTTTTCTGGAAACTTTTATTGGTAATTTTAAATACTTAAATAATTTTTCCGTATGATCTCTTGAAGGGACAGATTTAACGATTGTTTCCCCTGGTGTTTTCATCGCTGCAAGTAATATACAGCTTTTTACTTGAGCACTTCCTTTTTTTTCTTTAAAATTAATAGGCTTTGGATAGTAGGTTCCTTTTATTTTAATTGGTAACTTTTGATTCTTTGATTGAATATTTTGACCAAACATTCTCATGGGTTTAATTACCCTTGAAAAATCTCTTTTTGATAAGCTTTGATCACCTTTTAAAATAATTTGATTTTTTGAATTTATTAATAGGCCAAAAATTAATCTTGCTAAAGTTCCTGAATTTCCAGCGTTGATTATTGTATTATTTTTAAAACTAAATCCATTAAGTCCCTTTCCATAAATTTTACAATTTTCATTATTAATTTTATAATTTATACCAAGTTTTTTTATTGCATTTAGAGCACTTAATGCATCTTCAGACTGAAGCATGTTATACGCAATTGAAGTTCCAACAGCTTGTGATGCCATTAATATCCATCTAATTGATAAACTTTTATCTCCTGGCACATAAATTTTGCTATTAAAACTTTTTATTTTTTCATTTATATATGCAATTTTTTTCATTTGAATGATTAACTAATTTTAAATGCATCTCCAAAATAAAAGTTTCTTGCATTTGTATTATTTATTAGTTCTGAAGGTGTGCCTTGCGCTATAATTTTTTTATTTGCCAAGATAATTGCTCTATCACTTATTGCCAATAAATCTCTAGCTGCATGATCTGATATAATGCAACATCTGCTATTATCTTCAGTTTGTAGATTCACAATTGTTTCTTGTAGGTCTCTAGTAGACATTATATCTAAACCTTGAAAAGGTTCATCCATCAATATTATTTTTGGGTCTGACATCAATGACATTGCTATACTTACTTTTTTTCTCTGCCCTCCAGAAAGATGTTTTGCTTTAGTATTTTTTACAGCATCCAATTCAAATTTTGATATTATTTTTTCAATTTTAAAATTTCTTTCCTCTTTTTTATTTATTACCACTTCGCTAATTGCTTTTAAATTTTCTATACAAGTCATATTTGAAAAAACTCCTCCAGTTTGAGGAACAATACTTAATCCAAAGTCCGTTGCTCTTTTATAAATTGGAAGATCGGTGACAATTTTTTGATTTATATATACATCACCGTAATTGGGTTTTATTAGGCCTACAATAATATTAAAAATAGTTGATTTACCAACTCCATTTGGTCCAAGCAATCCACAAATTTCTC
>CACGZX010000042.1 GCA_902577625.1 uncultured Pelagibacteraceae bacterium | reverse complement strand
AAACCATGACAATCCCAGCCTGGCACATAAACAGAGTCTTCTCCTTTCATCTGATGAAATTTTACTATTACATCTTTAAGGATTTTGTTAAGTGCTGTTCCCATGTGTATATCCCCATTGGCGTAAGGGGGACCATCATGAAGAATAAATTTTGTTTTTCCTTTGCTAGAAGACCTTAACTTTTTGTATAAATCAATTTTATCCCAGTAATCAATTATTCCGGGTTCTTTACTTTGTAAATTCGCTTTCATTGAAAAAGCAGTTTTAGGAAGATTGATATTGTTTTTGCTCATTATTTTAGTTTAATTTTTTTGCTTTTCTGATGTCTAAATTAATTTGTTTTTTTAATTGGTTTATATTTTTAAATTTCTTTTCTTTTCTTATAAAGTCTATGAACTCAATAGTTAAGTGCTTATTATAAAGATTCCTTGAAAAATTAAATATGTGAACCTCTAAAAGTATTTCTTTTTGATTAAAAGTTGGCCTATAACCTAAATTTGCAATTCCCCTTAATAATTTTTTATTTTTTTTTATTAAAATATTAACTGCATATACTCCAGGTTTTGCAATAATATAATCATTAAGTTTAATATTACATGTTGGAAATCCAATTTTTCGACCCATTTTTCTTCCCACACTTACCTTTCCATCTATAGACCAATTTCGATCTAAATATCTATTAACAATATTAATTTTCCCATTAGATATTAATTTTCTAATTAATGTAGATGAAATAATTTTAGTTTTTTTCTTTAGTGGTTTGGGATTAATTATTTTAAAATTATATTTTTTTTCAAAAAATTTTAATTTATTTACATTTCCTTCTCTTTTATTACCAAATCTAAAATTATTACTAACAAATATATATTTAGGTCTAAGTTTCTTGAATAAAATACTGTCTATAAACTTTATGTAATTCATTTTTGAAAATTTTTTATCAAACTTTTTAATTACAACAAAATCTATTTTAAATTTCTTAAAACAATCTATTTTTTGATTTTGATTTGAAATTTTAAAGTTTTTTAATTTTTTATTAAAAAACATTTTAGGCATAGGATCAAAAGTTAATACACCAATTTTTATTTTATATTTTTTTTTATATTTATTTGCAAAATTAAATAGCTTTTGATGTCCAATATGCAAACCATCAAAATTGCCAATTAATAAAATTGAATTTTTATGATTTTTGGAAACAGAAAAATTATTATATAACTTTAATTTTTTTACCATTTTAATTTTGATTGTATGTAATCAACCTTAGTATTATATTTTTTCATAATTTTTTCAAAATTTTCATTTTCTACTTCTTGTCTATGAATTCCATTTGTAATTAATAGGCTAGCAAAATTTTGATTATTTGCCCCTTTGATGTCTGTATTTAAATTATCTCCAATGCAAAAAACTTTTTTATTTTTTATATTTGCTGCAAGATTATAAACTTTTGGGTGAGGTTTACCAAAGTATTCTACTTTTCCCCCTATCTCTTCAAAGACTTTTGCAACTGATCCTGCACAAAATTCTCTTTTTTGTCCTCTATCGACAATTAAATCTGGATTAGTACAAATCATAATTTTATCTACCTCATTCTTTAGCAGTGTTTTATAGTATAATAATTCTTTTTCATGCTCATCAAATAAACCAGTACAAAGTAAATAATTGGCTTGACTAATTTTTTGTATTTTATTTTTTTTAAAGTTATTAAATAATCCGAAATCTCTAGGTGGTCCAATATGAAAAAAGGTTTTGTCTTTAAAGTTTAAACTTAAATAATTTAATGCTGCTTCCCCAGATGTGTATACTTTTGAATAATATTTTTCTTCTAATCCCATTTTTTTTAAAAAATTTTTTACATCATTATTAGGCCTGGGAGCATTGGTGAGTAATACTAGATCTTTATTTTTCTCTAATAATTTTTCTAAAGCATTAATAGAGTCTTTGTAAAGTTCAATTCCGTTATGAACAACACCCCATAAGTCTACAAAGAACAAGTCATAATGATCTACAACAGATTTTAGTCCTATATCGTCTAAGTTTTTGGTCATTTTTCAGATATAACTTAAAAATAACCATTTTTCTTGGTTTTTTTAGGATTATAAATTTTACAAAGCTTCTTGAAATAAAATGGACTCATAGCTATATGAACCCTCATATTTATAGGAGTTTTATATGAAATTTAAACCGTTACACGACAGAGTTTTAATCGAAGTCCTAGATAGCAGTGAAAAAACTGCTGGAGGCATTATCATACCAGACACAGCTCAAGAAAAACCGCAAGAAGGCAAGGTAGTTGCTATCGGCGGTGGAGCAAAAACTGAAGATGGAAAAATAATTCCAATGGATGTTAAAGTTGGAGACAAGGTTCTATTTGGCAAATGGTCAGGGACTGAAGTCAAAATTGATGGAAAAGAATACAGCATAATGAAAGAGTCAGACATTATGGGTATTTCAACAAGTAAATAAATTAATACAAGGAGTTTATAATGGCTAAAATAGTAAAATTCGACTCTGAAGCAAGATCTGCAATGTTAAGAGGAGTTGATATATTGGCAAACACTGTAAAAGTTACACTTGGACCAAAAGGAAGAAATGTTGTTATAGACAAATCTTATGGAGCTCCAAGAACAACTAAAGATGGTGTTTCTGTTGCAAAAGAAATTGACCTAGAAGATAAATTTGAAAATATGGGCGCTCAAATGGTTAAAGAAGTTGCAAGTAAAACAAATGATGAAGCAGGAGATGGAACAACTACTGCTACAATACTTGCACAATCAATTGTAAAAGAAGGTTGTAAGTATGTTACTGCAGGAATGAATCCAATGGATGTTAAGAGGGGAATTGATTCAGCAGTAGAACATGTAAAAGAAAAATTAATTTCTTCTGCTAAAAAAGTCAAAGATAGCGATGAGATTGCACAAGTAGGAACAATTTCATCAAATGGTGACAAAGAAATTGGAAGCATGATTGCAAAGGCAATGCAAAAAGTTGGTAACGAAGGTGTTATAACTGTCGAGGAAGCAAAAAGTATCGAAACTGAGCTTGATGTTGTAGAAGGTATGCAATTTGATAGAGGATATCTTTCTCCTTATTTTGTTACCAATGCAGAAAAAATGACAACTGAATTAGAAAATCCACTAATTCTTTTGCATGAAAAAAAATTAACTAATTTACAGCCAATGGTTCCACTGTTAGAGGCTGTGGTTCAAGCTGGAAGACCACTAATGATAATTTCTGAAGACGTTGAAGGAGAAGCTTTAGCTACTTTAGTTGTAAACAAACTTAGAGGTGGATTAAAAGTTGTTGCAGTTAAAGCTCCAGGTTTTGGAGATAGAAGAAAGGCAATGCTTGAAGATATAGCTATACTAACTGGAGGACAAGTTATCTCGGAAGATCTAGGTATCAAATTAGAAAACGTAAAAATAAATGATCTTGGATCAGCTAAAAGAGTAAAAGTTGATAAAGAAAATAGTACAATTGTAAGTGGATCAGGAAAAAAATCTGATATCGAAGCTAGATGCGCCCAGATTAAACAACAAGTAGAAGAAACAACTTCTGATTATGATAGAGAAAAACTACAAGAAAGACTTGCTAAGTTAGCTGGC
>CACGZX010000041.1 GCA_902577625.1 uncultured Pelagibacteraceae bacterium | reverse complement strand
CATGAGCTGTGTTAGACCTTCAAGTGCAAAAAATCTTGAATATAATAAATGTAATATAGCGTGTTCAACACCACCGATGTATTGGTCAACAGGCATCCAATAATTAATTTCGTCTAAATGATAACCATAACCTTTATTTTTAGGAGAACAGAATCTTAGAAAATACCATGAAGAGTCTACGAATGTATCTAATGTGTCAGTTTCTCTAAAACAGTCAACTTCATTAACTTTAATATTTTTCCAAGATTTTACTTTATCAAGTGGATTTCCTTTTTCATTTAAATTAATATTTTCAGGAAGTTTAACTGGAAGCTGATTTTTAGGAATAGTTATAACATTTCCATTTTTATCGTAAGCTATTGGTATTGGACATCCCCAATATCTTTGTCTAGAAACTCCCCAATCTTTTAATCTAAAATTTATTTTTTTATTTCCTAATTTTTTTTCTTCAATTATTTCAATTGTTTTTAAAATTGATTCTTCTGGAGCTTTAAGTCCATTCAAAAATTTAGAATTTATAATTTCACCAGGCCCGGTATATGCCTCTTTTCCTACTTTATATTTTTCATCTTTATCTAATGGTTTTACAACAGTTTTAACTGGTAAATTATATTTTAAAGCAAAATCTAAATCTCTTTGGTCATGAGCTGGACAACCAAATACTGCGCCAAATCCATAATCCATTAGTACAAAATTTGCAAAGTATATGGGTACTTTTTCTTTAATATTAAGCGGATTAACTGCCATTAAACTTGTATTAAATCCAATTTTTTCCCCTTGAGCAATCGACTCTTCAGTTGTTCCAGTTTTAGAGCATTCTTTTTTAAACTCATTAAATTCTGGATTATTAATAAAGTGCTTTGATATTGGGTGATCAACTGAAACTGCCAAAAAAGAAAAACCAAATAATGTATCTGGTCTTGTGGTAAAACATCTAACTTTTTCGATTGGTAAATTTCCCTCTACTTTAAAATCTATTTCACAGCCAAAAGATTTTCCTATCCAATTTTTTTGCATAACTTTTACTTTATTTGGCCAAGATTTAAGATTATCTAATCCCTTTAGTAGTTCATCAGAAAATTTTGATATATTAAAAAACCATTGATTTAACTTTTTTCTTTCAACCATGGCACCGGATCTCCATCCTTTTCCATCGATTACTTGCTCATTTGCAAGAACTGTTTCATCAACTGGATCCCAATTAACATAATTTTCTTTTTTATAAACCAGACCTTTTTCATATAATTCTAAGAAAAAAAGTTGTTGATGCTTATAATATTCTTCAGAACAAGTTGATATTTCTCTATCCCAATCAATTGATAAACCTAATTTCTTTAATTGTGTTTTCATAATAGAAATGTTTTTTTCAGTCCAAATTTTAGGATCTAAATTGTTTTCTCTTGCTGCATTTTCTGCAGGCATACCAAATGAATCCCATCCCATAGGATGTAAAACATTAAAACCTAACATTGATTTGTATCGTGAAAGAACATCACCAATAGTATAATTTCTTACATGTCCCATATGGATTTTTCCAGATGGGTAAGGAAACATTTCAAGGCAGTAGAATTTTTTTTTTGATTTATCTAATTTTGACTTAAAGCTTTTATTTTTCTCCCAATAACTTTGCCATTTTTTTTCGACAACTTTAAAATTGTATCTATTCACTGTAATATAAAATTAAAAAAAATTAGTTTTTATTTAATTTTTCTTTTCTTGTTTGGGGTTTACTATATTCGTATTTCTTTTTATTTCTTTTTCTATTTTCCTTTTCATAAACCGCTGCTTTTTTTAATATACTTTTTGTTAGTTGTGAAACTAAAGTTCCTTTATTTTCTATAACCTTACAATCAATAGCTGTTCCACAATTTTTTGTAAAAACTTTAATATCAAGGGCATCAGCTCTTACCTCATTGGTTAAAAATCTCACTGAAATTTTAACTGACTGGCCCGACGTTTCTCCATCATTATACCAATCAGTAATAATTATTCCCCCACTATAATTTGCAGAAACTAATGGCATAAAATCTATTGTGTCTAAAGTGGCTCTCCATAATTCATTTGAACTAGCAAAATCAAAATTCCCACCCTTTTCTTTATCTGAGTCAAATAACCTAAATCCCCTTCCTTCTTCAATGTTTTTGGCAACTCTATCGTCGGCATTAATTGGAACTTCCCCTGGCTCAGTTTTTTTATACTTTACAGCTTCACAAGAACTCAAAAATAGAATTAATAGTAAAAAAGTAATAATTTTAGAAAAATAAGATAATTTAATCATTGATTTTAAGTGTTATATCTAAATATTTTAAATGATTACACTTATTTAGATAAAATTAAGAAAAAAAGCTTCATTTTAAAGGAAAAACATATGATGTATTTATGCAACATATCAGTAATTTGTTAACTAAATAAAAAGATTTTTGCACAAAATTTACATGTTTTTGATAAAAATTACGCTGTTTATAATTAATTATAAAATAAATAGGAGACAATATGAACAAAGTGACTAAATACGGCCTAACAGCCCTAGCAGGTTCTCTTGTTGCTACTTCGGTATCAGCTGGTGAATTAGGGGTTTCAGGCTCATGGTCTTGGTCTTATGACTCTGGTGACTCTGATGAAGTTACAGGAAATCCATTTTCAATGGGTGACAGTGTAACTTTCTCTGGTTCAGGTGAAACAGATCAAGGTTGGACAGCAGGTGTATCTTACGAGCTAGATAGCGGTGGTGCATCTTACGACGATTATAAATTAACATTAGACATGGGTGATAGCGGAAAATTAACATATTCTGGTGCATCTGTAACAGGAGATGGTATCCACATGGTTAACGATATCGTTCCTGCAGCTGATACTCCGGTTATGTCAATGACAGATTCAGCTGTTGCTTATGGTGTTGCTGATGGTGCTGACGCAGCTGGTAACATTGGTTACAACATCACTGTAGGAGACATTAAAGCTTCTGCAGAAATGCAAAAAGGTGCTGGTACTGATAGAACTTTCGGTATTCAATACACTGGTGTTGAAAACATGACTCTAGTTTATGGTCAAGGTGATGTTAACCCTGGCGAAGTAGACGGTGGTCAAGAAGAAACTGTATGGGGTATTAAATACTCTGTAGGTGGAGCAACTTTAGCATACATGCAAACAGAAGTTGATATCGGTGGCGCAGGTGCTGCTGATGAAGAAGCTGTTCACATGGGTGTTTCTTTTGCAGTAAATGATGACTTAACTGTATCATACGCTGTGCAAGAAGTTGATATTACTGGTAAAAGCTTAGACGAGAAGAACGCAGGTTTTGGTGTATCTTACACTATGGGTTCTATGAGTGTTGCAGCTTACGCTGGTAAAACAACTGACGGTAATGGTGTACAAACTGCTGACGATGAAGGAAAAGGTGTTACTTTATCAATAGCATTCTAATATAGTTATATCTTAGAAAATTTAACGGCCCTCAATTTATTGGGGGCCGTTTTTTTTTGATCGAACAAACTTATTCCTGAATAACCATAAACTCTTAATAAATTTAATATTTTTAAATTTTTTTTATTTATACCACCTAGAGCAACTATTTTTTTATTTGTTAGTTTAGATAAAATCTTAAATTTATTAAGTCCGAGATAAGTTTTTTTTTTATTAAAAAGAGATGCAATAAATATTATATCTACTTTTTGTAATTCTTTTTTTTTTATTTCTTTATAATTG
>CACGZX010000040.1 GCA_902577625.1 uncultured Pelagibacteraceae bacterium | reverse complement strand
ATACCTTTCACCTTTTCTATTTGGTAAAAACTGAATTTTTTTACTAAATAATTTAGCTACTTGTAGAATTGAGTAAGTTTTTTTATTTGAAATACTATAATGAAGGCATTTATTCTTTCTCCATGCTTCATAACAAACTTCAATAGTATCTTTTATATGCGTAAATCTTCTAGTTTGATTGCCTGGTTTTACTACGGTTAGTGGTTTTCTTTTTTTATATAATCTTTCAAAAATTCCAATTACTGTTGCCATTTCTCCCGAACATATGTGCCTTGGTCCATAAACATTATAAAAGTAAATTATTTCAAATTTAAACTTAAACCATTTTTTTAAATTTTCTAAAAGTTCTAAGTTTTTTGACTTTGTGAAGGCATATGGAGAAAGATTTTTATCTTTTCCTTTATTTCCAATGCTAGCAGAGGTGGCAGAATAAATTAATTTAATTTTATTATCTAAGCAAAATTTAAAAACTTCTTTTGTTCCTATAGAGTTGGCATCAAAACATTCATTAAATTTTTTAAAACTTTGATATATTCTTGAAAATTCTCCAAAATGAAAAACTGAATGAATATTGTTTTTTCTTTTATATAAAATTTTATTAATATTTTTTGTATTTCCTTTAATATAAGTTACCCTATTATTTAAAATATGATTTTTTTTAAAGCCACTTGAATAATTATCTATACTTAAAATTTTAAATTTATTTTTTTTTAATAAGTATTCAATTAAATTTGAACCAACAAACCCTGCTCCACCTGTAACGATTATTATTTTTTTCATTATGGTTTGTAGCCTGGCAACGACCTACTCTTCCGTGTCTTAAGACAAAGTACCATCGGCGCTGAAAGGCTTGACTTCCGAGTTCGGAATGGGATCGGGTATTGCCCTTTCGCAAAAATCACCAGGCATGAAACTTATATACAAAAAAAATTTATTGTAAATCGAATATTATTGTTAAATTTTGAGCCTTTTAAATTATGCAGGATTATACATTAATATTATCTAATTTAATAATTTTTTTAAAAATCAAATTAATATATAAAATTTATAAATTTATATTTAATCAAAAAATTCATGAATTTAATAATAAATAAATATTTTTTACCAAATACGCTATGTTTATTTATCGCATTGTTGCCAGTTGCGATTTTATCAGGTTCGCTTGTAATTAATATTTTCCATATACTCATATCTGTAATTTTTCTTGTAGAAATATATAAAGAAAAAAAAATTGAATTTTTTAATGATTATTTTTTTTATTTACTTTTATTTCTATGGTTATCTTTTTTAATTAATTTATTTTTTAGTACGATTCCTGAAAATGGTATATCTAGATCAGTTGGATTTCTAAGGTTTATATTATTAATTTTCGCAATTAAATATGTCTTTCTATACGAAAAAGAAAAATATAAAAAATTAATTCTAAACGTTTGGTTGGTTGTTTTTATTATCGTAACACTAGATTTATTTTTTGAATTTTACTTCGGAAGAAATACTTTAGGATTTACATCCTATATGCCTGGTAGATTGGCTGGTTTTTTAAATGATGAATTAAAAATAGGAGGTTATTATTTGGGATTTGGATTAATTTCTATAGCAACTCTATATAATTCTAATGAAAAAAAATCTTATTTAATTCCAATTCTAATTATAATTTTTATAATTGCATCTTTTTTAATTGGGGAAAGATCAAATTTTATCAAATTTTTTACAATTATATTTTTATTTACAATCGTAATTTATAAAAAAAAAATATTAAATTATTTAGTTGTGTTTATTACATTAATTTTAGTTCTTTATGGTTTGCTATTAAAAAATGAAAATTTAAAGTATAGATATTTAGACCAAATAAATTACTCAAAAATTAGTGAAAGTTTATATTTTCAGCATTATAAGAGTGCAATAAGTGTATACAAAGAAAATCCATATTTTGGAGTTGGAATTAAAAATTTTAGAAATGAAATTGTAAAAGAAAAATATATAAGCAATAAAGATTGGAATAATAGACACATCATATCTACTCACCCACATCAAATTAATTTTGAAATTTTAACAGAAACTGGAATATTTGGCTTCTTGTGCTATTTAATATTTTTTTTATTATCTTTTTTTAAAACTTCAAAAATATACTTCAAAAACAAAAATGTATTTTTGCTATCTGCACTTCTATTTTGTTTAATATATCTGAACCCTATTCTTCCTTCTGGTAGTTTTTTTACAACTTATAGTGCTACTATTTTTTGGATGAATTTTGCACTAATGATAACCTTTGCTAAATATATTAAAAAATAAAATTTATAATTTTAGTAATTAAATAATCTGGTCCTATATAAAAATTTAATTTTAACTTCTTTGATAAAAATTTAGTATATTCAAACGCCTCATTTCTTTTTTTCCACCACAGAATACTAAATTTATTATACCTTGATGTAATGCCACTTTGATCATAATTATAATTAGTTAAAATTTTATTTGATACTTTAAATTCATTTTTTAAAGATGCAAATATACTTAGTCTTGCATCTATTTCTAAATTTGGATATTCATGCTTCATTGCTACTTTGAAAAAATCTTTTAGAAAATTTTTTCTAATTGCTATACAGCTAGTTGGAAAAAAACTAGGCCAAATAGTAAATAAAGATATCTTATTCTTTAGTTTTGCTACTTTTTTGGAAGATTTTAGATAGGGTGTATCTTGAATAAATTTTAAGTTTGGATCAGTTTTAAACATTTTTAAAACTTTAGATAATTTATTTAATTTATACTCATCATCACTATCAAGTAAAAAAATAATTTCACCTTTTGATTTTTTAAATATATTTAATAAACCATAAATCTGATTTAAAGGGCCAGATATATATTTTTTTTTTTTATTTTTAATTAATTTAATTTTTGAAAATTTCTTAAGTATTTTCAGCGATTGGTCATTTGAACAATCATCAAAAATAATAATTTCCTTATTTTTATAACTTTGCTTTAAGCATGACTTTATTGAGTTATTTAAGAATTTTTCTTTATTATAGTTCGTAATTAAAATAGATGCGAAAAATTTTTTTTTATAAAACATTAAAAATTATTATTCTTATAAATATATTCAAAAGATTTTCTAAATTTCATTTTAATCTTAAAAATTTTTGTAAAATTATTAATTTTTAAATAATTGTGAATATCACTCAATTTATAATTTTTTATAATCATATCATCAAAATGATGCTCCAAGTGTATTAATTTTATTTTTGAAATATTTTCTTCTAGGCCTCTAATTACATTAAATTCATAACCTTCTGTATCAATTTTCAGTAGATCAATTTTATCTATTTTATTTTTATCAATAAAATTTGCCAATTTAATAGTTTTTATATTAATTGGATTAGTAGTTTTTCTAAAACCCAAAAAATTAAATAATAAATATTTTTTTTTATAGTATTTAGAATTTTTATTTAGATTATTTATTGAAGATGAAGAGCTCTCAATATTTTGATTTAATATTTTATCTTCCTCAACATTAGCAATACCACAATTGAATACATTTATTTCATTAAATTTAGTTACCTTTTTTTCTAAAATTTTAAAAGTAATTGGATTAGGTTCAAATCCATAAATCTCTTTAATATTGAATTTTTTTTTTATACTTAAAATATATTCACCATGATGAGAACCAACATCTATCAAAGTGGAAAAGTTTTTTCCTATTGAAAGTTCGATATTTTTCATTACTTTTTTTAGAGTAAAATAATCAAAAATGCTCAATAGAATCTTTAAAATGTAACTCATAAACAATATTTATTTATAATTATTAATTTGAAGGTATATATTTTCATAATGGTAAACTCCAAAAAAATAAACATTTTTATTATATTAATTTATTTTTCTTTACTTTTGGGTTTTTTTTATGGCGAAGATTCAATTGGTGGAGCCTTTAACGATTATAACAGTCATTCACATATAGCAGAAAAATTTAAGTCAAATTTTTTATATACACTTTTAAACTATAATGACCTAGGACATAGACATTCACCTGTTTTTTATATTTTAAAATCAATTTTTTTAAACTTTGGAGAGATTGGGCAGAAAATTTTATTTTTACATTTATTTTTATTGATTCCTATTTTTTTTTTATAAATCTTTAAAAATTACTTTCCAGGATACTCCCAAGGTATATCTTAAGTTTTTATCAATTATTATTTTATTGTTCCCAACCTTTAGATCTTACTCAATCTGGCCAGATCCACATTTATTAGGAACTTTATT
>CACGZX010000039.1 GCA_902577625.1 uncultured Pelagibacteraceae bacterium | reverse complement strand
TTTTATATTGACAGTATTAATAGCGATAAATTAATTTATAAAATAGTATATAATAGTACTCCAGATAAATTTATAAGTGAGTTTTCAAATGATGAAATCAAATTAAATACTAGCGATTCAATTTGGAGAATTGAGTGAAAAATTTAAGTCAATTATTATTAAACTTTAAAAATAATCAAAATTTTAATTATGATGATTTTTATGTAAGTAAAAGTAATTATTTTGCATTTCAATTAATAGAAAAATGGCCGAAGTGGGAAAAAAATATTTTGAATATACATGGTGAAAAATTTAGTGGCAAAACTCATCTATCAAATATTTTTTTAAGCAAAAATAAAGGATTTAAAGTAAGTGAAAATGAGATTAATGAAGATACTTATAAAAAATTAAAAATTTATGAAAATATTATAATTGATGATTTTGATAATAAAACTGATGAAAAACTTATGTATTCAATTTTTAATTTAGTTGACCAGAGTAATAAATATTTAATAATTAATTCTATAAATCCAATAAATGAAATCAATTTTAAATTAAATGATTTGAAATCAAGATCTAAAAATTGTCTTTTTGCAAAAATTGATAATCCTGATGATGACCTAATGTTCGCCATTATACTAAAAAGTTTTTCTGATAGACAAATTTTAATTGATAAAAAACTTATTGATTTCATAATTAAAAGAATAGACAGATCATATGGTAAAATTGCAGATTTTATATATAAAGTTGATGAATTGAGTTTAAAAAAAAAGAAGGCAATAGATTTAAAAATAATTAAGCAAATTTTATAGGATAAGTTTTGAAAAAATATAGAACTCATAATTGTGGAGAACTAAATATTAAAGATAAAGATAAAAAAATATCTCTAAGTGGTTGGATTAATAAAAAAAGAGATCATGGAAATTTACTATTTTTAGATTTAAGAGATAATTACGGTTTAACTCAATGTGTAATTGAAAATACTCATAAAAACTTTAAAGAATTAGAAAAGTTATCTCTTGAAACGGTTATAAAAATAGATGGTCAAGTTATAGAAAGATCAAAAGATACTTTAAATAAAGAATTAAAAACTGGTGAAATAGAAATATCAATAATTTCTTATGAAATTTTAGGAACAACAAAAGAACTTCCAATACCAGTTTTTTCAGATCAGGAGTATTCTGAAGAAATTAGATTAAAGTATAGGTTTTTAGATCTAAGAAGAAAAAAAATACATCAAAACATAATTTTAAGATCCAAAGTTATTTCATTTATAAGATCTGAAATGGAAAAACTTGGATTTTTAGAATTTCAAACTCCTATTTTAACTTCATCAAGCCCAGAAGGGGCTAGAGACTTTTTAGTTCCAAGCAGATTAAACCCTGGAAAATTTTATGCACTACCACAAGCCCCACAACAATTTAAACAATTAATAATGGTTTCAGGTTTTGATAAATATTTTCAGATAGCACCTTGCTTTAGAGATGAAGATGCTAGAGCAGATAGAAGCCCAGGAGAATTTTATCAACTTGATTTAGAAATGTCATTTGTAGAACAAGAAGATATTTTTAATGTAGTAGAAAAATTGATGACTAATGTTTTTAAAAAATTTTCAAACAAAAAAATACTTTATGAAAAATTCCCCCAAATAACTTACTCGGATGCAATGATTAAATATGGAACTGACAAACCTGATTTAAGAAATCCTATAATTATAAATGAATTTACTGATATTTTTAAAAGAGATGATGTAAATTTTGAAATTTTTAAAAAATTAATTAGCAAAGGAAATATTGTTAGAGGATTAATTGCCAAAAAAACTAAAGATAAACCTAGAAGTTTTTTTGATGGTATTGATAAGTGGGCAAAAGACCAAGGAGCATCAGGATTAGCATACTTTACAATTGAAAAAGATAAGGAAATAAAAGGAAAAGGTCCAGTAGGAAAATTTTTTAGCTCGGATTCAATCCAAGAAATTATGAAAATATCAAAGCATATCAGTATGATATTGTTTGCAATGGAATTGAACTATCTTCTGGAGCTATTAGAAATCATATACCTGAATTAATGTACAAATTATTCTCAGTAGCCGGTTATGAAAAAAAAGCAGTAGATGAAAAATTCAGTGGAATGATAAATGCATTAAGTTATGGAGCCCCACCACATGGGGGAATTGCACCAGGAATAGATAGAATAATAATGCTACTAGCTGGTGAAAAAAACATAAGGGAAGTTACAATGTTTCCAATGAATCAAAATGCTCAAGATTTAATGATGAAAGCACCATCAGAAGTCAGCGAAGAACAATTAAAAGAACTTAATTTGTCATTAAAAAAAAATAAGTAACTATTTTTTTCCTTTTAAATTAATTCTTATATCTGAAAGGTCTACTAATTTTTTTTTATAATTACTTCTTAAAAAACCTTTGCTTGAAATGTCTTTAACAATTTTTAATATTTGGTTTTGATCATCATTTATATCTTCTGATTTTTCTTCTAATTGTTTTTCAGAATTCCCTATTGAAGGAGTATGAGCTAGATCTTCTCTATTAAGATATGATATTGCTAATTCTCTAAATATATAATCAAGTATTGATGAAGCACTTAATATTCTATCATTTCCATGAACTTTACCAGATGGTTCAAATTTTGTTCCAACATAAGCACTCACGTATTCATCTAGTGGTACACCGTATTGCAAGCCTAATGAGATAGCTATAGCAAAGTTATTCATTAAAGCTTTTACCAATTCACCTTCTTTACTAGTGTCAATAAAAATTTCACCTATTTTTCCATCTTCATACTCTCCAGTGTGAAGATAAACTTTATGATCACCAATAGTTGCTTTTTGTATATAACCTTTTCTTCTGTCAGGCATACTAAATCGTTTATTGTTTTGTTCTGATCCATTATTTTTTAATGGAATGGTATTTTTTAAAGAAGTATTTTTTATATTTTGATCTAAATCTAATTTAACATTATTTTGATTAATATTGGCTGAAGAAATATTATTTTTTTCTAAATTTTTAGTCTTTCTGTTATCTAATTTTACATCAATAATTTCAAATTTTCCGTCATCTCTCTTTTCTAAGTTTTTGAGTTCATTGGTATTAATTTTGTCTAGATAGTGACTTACTTTAAAAGTACAATTATAGTAAGTTTCAACCAAAAATTTTGCCATTTTATCCTTTAATAATTTATTTTTGAGTCTTTATAGAAATATTGTATATACAAATTATAATTTTAGTCTAATTTATTTTTTACAATTTTGAATTGAATAATTTTATAAAAATTTATGTTGACAGCTATAAAAGAAATTTTTACTTGGTGGAATCGCCAAACGTTAGGAACTAGATTAACTATATTTTTTTTTGGAAAATTTGTTGGTAAGGATGATTTAGGAAATAAATACTATCAAACAAAAAAAGGAAAAAGATTTGTAATTTATAATGGAGAAGTAGATGCATCAAAAATTCCAAATGAATGGTATTCTTGGATGCACTTTACACCTAATAAGATTGAAAATTTACATAACTTAGAAAAATTTGAATGGGAAAAACCCCATAAACCGAATCTAACAGGTTCAAATGAGGCGTATAGCCCCAAAGGCAATACAGATGCAATTAAAAAAAAATACAAAACCTGGAAAAATTAAAATACAAAAATATATTTACTTAATTTTTTTATTTTTAATATTTAGCTTTAAGTCTTTTGCTAGTGATTTAAGATTTGTAGAAATTAAAATTTTAGATAAAGTTAGTTCAAAAACTAGTCAATTATCATTAAATATAGAACAAGAAACTAATTTTGAAAATTTAATTATTAAAGTTTTAAAATGTAAAAATTCAGAATTTGATGATAATCCTGAAGTTACAGCTTACATGCAAGTCCAAGATATTACGTTAAAAAATAACGATAAAGTTTTTGTTTTTAATGGTTGGACATTTTCCTCAAGCCCTTCAATAAGTTTATTTGATCATCCAGTTTATGATATATGGTTAATCAAATGCTATTAGATAATTTTTTCTTTATCTAGCCAAGAAACATTAAAATCAGATTTAACAAATTTTGGGTGATTTAATAAATTTTTATGTAAATCAATTGTTGTTGTAATGCCTTCAATTACAAATTCATCTAAAGACCTTTTCATTCTTTGAATAGCCTCGGTTCTATTTCTTCCATGACAAATTAACTTACAAACCATACTGTCATAATAAGGTGTAATTTTATATCCTTGATATATTGAACCATCAACTCTTGTTCTAAAACCAGAAGGTTGATGGCACATTGTGATTTTTCCAGGAGAAGGCTGAAAGTTTTTACTAGGGTCTTCTGCATTTATTCTACATTCTATTGCATGACCTCTTGGATTAACATCTGATTGTTTTAAAGCTGTATCTCCAGTATAAGCAATATTTATTTGTTCTTTGATAATATCAATTCCAGTAACCATTTCTGATACCGGGTGCTCAACTTGAACTCTAGTATTCATTTCTAGAAAGAAAAATTTTCCATCTTCATAAATAAATTCTACTGTTCCTGCACCTTCATAGCCAATTTTACTTACCATATTTACTGTTTTTTCGAATAAATCTTTTCTAATATTGTCATTCAAAATAGGACT
>CACGZX010000038.1 GCA_902577625.1 uncultured Pelagibacteraceae bacterium | reverse complement strand
TCAAGTGCAATTAGTGTTGGAATAGAACCAAATATCATAATTGATTTTGCAATGATTTATGGATTTCAAGTCGACTTTCAAAGAGATATATGGAAAAATGATAGTTTTCAAATAGTATATGAAACTTTTTTAGATGAAAATAATAAAGTTTTAGATACCGGAAAAATTTTATATGCAAATTTAATTTTACAAGGCAAAGAAAATGATTTGTATATTTTTAAAACAAAAGATGGTTATGAACATTTTGACCCATCAGGAAGAAGTGTAAAAAAAAGTTTAATGAAAACTCCTATTAATGGAGCAAGACTTTCGTCAAGCTTTGGGATGCGTAAACATCCTATACTTGGTTATAATAAAATGCATCGAGGAACAGATTTTGCTGCACCTGAGGGGACTCCAATTATGGCATCAGGAGATGGAAAGGTTATAAGAGCTAGATGGTGTGGTGGCGGAGGAAATTGTATAAAAATAAAACATAACTCAACTTACTCTACAGTTTATGCTCACTTAAAAAATTTTGCTAGAGGTATAAGGGAAGGTGTAAGAGTTAAACAAGGTCAGATAATTGGATATGTCGGTTCAACTGGAATGTCAACTGGACCACATTTACACTATGAAGTTATTGTTAATGGTAAAAAAGTAAATTCTCAAAAATTAAAATTGCCATCAGGTAAAGTGCTTAAAAAAAAAGAGAGAGAACTTTTTGAAGTTAATAAAATTAAATTGAATGTATTAAAATCAAAATTGATTAGCTCTCAGTAGTGGGGACAGATTCTAATGCTTCGGCTTCGGCAGTACTTGCGGTATTTTGATCTTGTTCTTTTTCCTCTTTAACATTAACCACTTCTTTAGGAGCTTGTGCCTTGTTATTGTAATGGGTAACTTTTTCTTCAAGAACTCTTATAAAATGCTCGGCATGCTGAAAATAATTTTCTGATAAAATTTTATCACCGTTTGAAAGAGCCTCTCTTGCTAAGTTTGAATATTTTTCTACAAGTTTTGATGCGTTATGATTGTTTCTACCTGCACTTTTTCTAATAAAATTTGAACCATTTTGAAGATCGTTAACGATCTTTCCATTTTCGTGTCTATGATTATTTCTATCAGAGTGATTTTTAAACCTATTTCTTCGGAAATTATTCTTAAAATTCCTCATTATCTATGATTATTTTCTAAATTTTTGTAGATATTATACATCTGTTTTTACTGGCCAAATCTTTAATTACCTTTGTTTTATAAAAACCATTTAAATTTAAAATTTTCAAAGTTTCTCTTGTTTGATTTATTCCTAATTCCAAAAATAACTTGCCTTTTTTTTTTATCAAAGTTGAACTTTTTTTTATTATGAGCCTAATTTTATTATAACCATCAATTCCTCCATCAAGAGCAATTTTAGGCTCATGGTTTTTAATATCTTTTTCCAAACCATTAATTTTATGATGTTTAATGTAAGGAGGATTAGATATAATTAGATCATATTTATCTCCACAAAAATTGTCAATATCTGAGTTTAAAAATTTAATTCTATTATCAATGTGTTGTATTTTTGCATTATATTTTGCTAATTTTACAGCATTTTTTGAAATATCTATGCCAACACCAAAGCATCTCCTTCTTTCATTAATTATTGAAATTATAATACATCCACATCCTGTACCTATATCTAAAATTTTTTTTGAAGAATTTATATCTAATTGCTTTAGGACCTGTTCAATTATAATTTCTGTATCAGGCCTAGGTATTAGTACATTTCTATCAACTTTAAAATTGCTTTTCCAAAATTCTTTATAACCAGTAATGTAAGCTACCGGCTCATTTTTGCTTCTTCTTTGAATGAAATTAAAAAACTTTTTTTTTTCTTGATCTTTGATTTTTTTATCTAAATTTAAAAGTAATTGAGATCTATCAAGATTCAGCGTTGATGATAATAAAATTTCCGTATCTAAATTGTAAGATTTGATTTCTTTTATTTTTAATATTTTTGAACCCTGATTGAGTATTTCTTGATAATTCATTTAATTCAATTTACCTAATTCTTCTTCTTGTGCTTGTATCGTCAAACTTTCAATCATTTCTTCAAATATTTCTCCCTGCATAAATTCTTCTAGTTTATGCAAAGTAAGATTTATTCTATGATCGGTAACTCTTCCTTGTGGAAAATTATAAGTTCTTATTCTTTCAGATCTATCTCCTGTTCCTATTTTACTCCTTCTATCTTTTGATCTAGCTTCATCTATCTTTTGTCTTTCCAGTTCGTATATTCTAGATCTAAGAATTTTTAATCCTTTTTCTTTGTTTCTAATCTGTGATTTTTCATCCTGTTGACTAACAACAATTCCTGTTGGGATGTGAGTTATTCTTACAGCGGAGTCTGTTGTATTAACACTTTGTCCTCCTGGACCGCTACTTCTGAAAACATCAATTCTTAAATCTTTTTCCTCAATCTTTACATCAACCTCTTCAGCTTCAGGTAAAACAGCAACTGTAGCTGCTGATGTATGAACTCTACCCTGAGTTTCAGTATCAGGAACTCTTTGAACTCTATGTACTCCACTTTCATATTTTAAAAGAGAATAGATATTCTTTCCTTTAATATTTGCTATTACTTCTTTTAATCCTCCAGCTTCACTTTTCGAAATACTAATTATTTCTAAATCCCATTTTTTTTTATTAGAAACTTTTTCATACATCTTAAATAAATCTGATGCAAATAAGCTTGCTTCTAAACCACCTGTTCCAGCACGAATTTCAATTATTGCATTTTTTGAGTCTGCATCATCTTTCGGAAGTAAAAATAGTTTAATTTTTTTTTCATTTATTTCATTATTTTTAATTAACTGATCTAGTTCCATCTTGGCCATTTCTTTTATTTCTTTGTCGCTATTATTATCTTCAATCATTTTTTCTAAATCATTTTTACTTTTTTCAAAATCCAGATATTTTTTAGCTTGATTAATTATTTCATTAAGATCAGAGTATTCTTTTGATTTTGTAGCAAATAATTTTTTATCTATGTTTCCTGAAGACAAATCTCCTTCAAGACTTTTGTGCCTTAATATTAATTCTTCGACTTTCTTTGATGGAATCATTTTTTATTTTGTTTCAATCTCTTCGGCTTTTTTTTCTACTAGCTCAACTACCTTTGAGATAATATCTTGATTGTCCAATTTTTCAGTTTGAACGCCTTTTAAATAAAGCATATTACTATTTTTACCACCGCCAGTTATTCCAATGTCAGTTAGTGCTGCTTCACCCGGTCCATTAACAACACATCCTATAATTGATAGAGTTATTGGGGTTTTAATGTGAGATAGTTTTTCCTCTAAAATTTTAACTGTGTCTATAACCTGAAAACCTTGTCTCGCACATGAAGGGCAAGATATTATTTTAACCCCTCTATTTCTTAGACTTAATGATTTTAAAATTTCATTACCAACTTTTATTTCTTCGACCGGGTCATCAGATAATGAAATTCTAATAGTATCACCAATTCCATCTAATAATAAATTACCTAAACCAATTGAAGATTTTATACTTCCTGGAATAAAACTCCCTGCCTCTGTGATTCCTAAGTGAAGGGGATAATTTGTAACTTTTGAAAGCTCTCTGTATGCCTTTATAGATAAGAATACATCTGAAGATTTAACACTTATTTTAAAATTAAAGAAATCTAAATCTTCCAAAATATTTATATTCCTTATTGCGCTTTCTACTAAAGCTTCGGGACAAGGCTCTTTAAACTTTTCTAAAATATCTTTTTCTAATGATCCAGAATTTACACCTACTCTTATAGAGCAATTATTATTTTTAGCTGCAGAAATAACCTGTGCAATATTATTTATATCACCAATATTGCCTGGGTTAATTCTTAAACAGTGTGCTCCATTTTCGGCAGCCTCAATGGCTCTTTTAAAATGAAAATGAATATCAGCAACTACTGGTATTGGAGAATGCTTTGTAATTTCTTTTATAGCATATGAAGATTCTTTATCAGGACAAGAAACCCTAACTATATCACCTCCAGCTTCTGAAATTTTGTTAATTTGATTTAAAGTATCTTTGGCATTTTTTGTTAATGTATTTGTCATTGATTGAACTGAAATCGGATTATCTCCACCAACTTTAACATTTCCTACATTAATAACTTTTGTGACTCTGCGCTTGATATCCCTGAAAGGTCTAATACTCATGTCTTTAGTTTATTTTTCTAAATTAAATTCTCTATGTAAAGCTGATACTGCTTTGTTTATATTTTTTCTATTCACTAATACAGATATTTTAATTTCTGATGTTGAAATTACAATAATATTTATATTTTTTTTAGCTAAAGCATTAAACATTCTATAAGTTACACCGGGTGTAGTAATCATTCCTACTCCAATAATAGATACTTTTGATACTTTATCATCTACAATAATTTTTCTAAATCTAATTTTTTTATTTTTTTTTAATAACTTTTCTGTTTTAATCAAATTTTCAGACTTAATAGTAAAAGTTAAATCTGTTTCTTTTCCATTAGATGATATATTTTGAACAACCATATCAACATTAACAGAATTTTTGTAAAGTGGTTCAAATATAGATGCTGCAATTCCTGGTTTATCCTTTACTCCAATTAAAGTTACTTTTGCATCATTTTTTGTAAAAGACACTCCTCGAATAATTTTGGAACTAGTAATATTTTTTCTTTTAGTAATTAAAGTTCCTGAAGATTTTTTAAAAGATGATCTAACATCAATATCAATTCTATTTAATCTAGCATCCTGAATTGAATGTGGTTGCATAACTTTTGCTCCAAGAGAAGCCATTTCTAACATTTC
>CACGZX010000037.1 GCA_902577625.1 uncultured Pelagibacteraceae bacterium | reverse complement strand
AAATAGTTTAAATATCAGCGAAATAATAAAATATATTGGTGACCAAAATATTAAATTATTCGATATTTCTACAGATGATGGTGATTTAGAAGATGTTTTTATAAGATTAACAAAAAACTAGATTTTTTAACTTAACAATAGTAGAATAAATTTATGGAAGTTGTTAAATCTCAAAATGCAAGAATACTAAAATATATTTTAATTGTATTTTTAGGTTCAATTCTTTTAACTATATCGTCTAAAATTAAAATTCCTTTTTATCCAGTGCCCATGACAATGCAAACTTTTGTAGTACTTTTTTTGGGAATGTCATTTGGATATAAAATTGGCTTGGCAACTGTTGGGCTATATTTGCTTGAGGGAATTATTGGATTGCCAGTTTTTTCTAATTCACCTGAGAAAGGTGTTGGTCTTGTTTATTTTACAGGTCCAACTATGGGATATCTAATTGGTTTTTTAATTGCAACTTTCTTAGCTGGGTATTTTAAATATAATGAAAATTTATTAAATAATTTTATTAAATTATTAATATCTGTTTCAACAATTTATATATTGGGAGTTTTTTGGTTAGGAAGTTTAATAGGATGGGATAAACCGATAATAGAAATTGGTGTAACTCCTTTCTTGCTAGCAGAATTATTTAAAATTGCTATTCTAACTTTGCTGGCAAAAAATATTTTAAAATTAAGAAAATTTATTTAGGTGATCTTTTAGAAAGAATTCTTTGAAGAGTCCTTCTGTGCATTTTTAGTCTTCTAGCTGTTTCAGAAACATTTCTGTTACAAAGCTCAAACACACGATGAATATGTTCCCATTTTACTCTGTCTGCTGACATCGGGTTTTCTGGGGGGGGCGGCTTTTTGATTGGGATCTGCCAATAATGCTCTTTCAACATCGTCGGCATCTGCTGGCTTTGCTAAATAGTCTATAGCACCTTGCTTAATTGCTGCAACTGCTGTTGGAATGTTTCCATAGCCGGTCAACATTACTACTCTACTCTTTGAATTAGAGTTTTGAATTTCTTTTACAACCTCAAGTCCATTCCCATCACCTAACCGTAAATCTACAACTGCAAATGCTGGATTTTCACTTTTTACGCAATTTATCCCTTTTTTTACACCTTCAGCTTGAGAGACTTTAAATCCTTTTTTTTCCATAGCTCTAGCCAATCTTTCTCTAAATGGGTTATCGTCATCAACTATGAGTAGTGATTTATCCTCGAATTCATTAATATTTTTAATATTTTCAATCTTGGTCATATTAATACATATGGAGATTAATAAATTAATTTCAATAGAAGTATTTGCTTTACATTAGCAGTCATATCCCGTAAATGCTGAATTTATGAAAACTGCATAGCTGGTATGCAGATTTTTTTTGTTAAATTTTTTTTGAGGGGCTTATATGCAAAAATTTAAAACAGTTGAGAAATTAATAAATCAACTGAAACCAAATGAACCGGTATATTGTATAAGAAAAAAATCTATACAATTAGCATCAAAGTTTTTTCTAAATAAATTTCCAGGAAATGTTTTATACGCTGTAAAAACAAATCCACATCCATTAGTTTTAAAAACTATTGTTGAAAGTGGTATTGATAAATTTGATGTAGCTTCAATTAATGAAATCAAAACTATAAAAAATATTAGCAAGTCAGCAATATGCTCTTTTATGCATACAGTAAAAAGTAGAGAGAGTATAAAAGAATCATATTTTAAATATGGTGTAAGAGCATATTCATTAGACTCAAAAGATGAGTTAATCAAAATTTTAGAAAGTACAAATCATGCAAAAGATCTTGAATTATTTGTTAGAATTTCAGTTTCTAATGAGCATGCTGAAATTGATTTATCCAAAAAATTTGGGGCTATCCAATCAGAAGCCACGGGTCTGCTAAGATTAACAAAACAATATGCAAAAAAAATAGGATTAAGTTTTCATGTGGGCTCGCAATGCATGCATCCTATTTCTTATTCAAAAGGAATATCTGAAATTGGAAATATAATTAAACGTACGAAAATAGTCCCAGACTTCATTAATGTAGGTGGTGGCTTCCCTACAATTTATCCTGATTTAATTCCTCAATCTATTGAAAGCTATTTTAAAGAAATTAA
This sequence comes from uncultured Pelagibacteraceae bacterium, assembly GCA_902577625.1. GTDB lineage: Bacteria > Pseudomonadota > Alphaproteobacteria > Pelagibacterales > Pelagibacteraceae > Pelagibacter. Next base: position 3,122 of record CACGZX010000037.1, on the reverse strand, counting down.
AGATGCCTTGGTAAATTTAAAACTAGAAAAATTACCTAAAATAATTTGTGAGCCAGGTAGAGCAATTGTTGCAGAAAGTGGATCAACAATAGTTAGAGTGAATTTAAGAAAAAAACAAAAACTTTATATAAATGATGGAACATATGGATCACTATTTGATGCTGGGTTTCCTAATATTGTTTATCCATCAAAATTAATTACTAACGGAAGAATTATTTCAAAAAAATTAACTTCTTTTGATTTTTATGGTCCAACCTGTGATAGCATGGATTATATGAAAGGACCTTTTATCTTGCCAAACAACATTAAGGAAAATGATTATATTGAACTTGGACAGCTTGGCGCTTATGGTCTAACATTCAGAACAGATTTTAATGGCCTATACTCAGATAATATATTTGAAGTAGAAGATAGTCCAATAATGACTATGTATAACAAAGAAATTGAAAAACAATTTCTTGTTGCTTAAATGTCAGATAAAAAAAATTTAGGACATAACAGTAAAAAAGATTTCCTAAACTCTCCAGTCGAACACATTGATATAACCTCATTTGACTCTAGAAAAATAATTGCATCTATGGAAAAGATGTCATTTGTATCTAGAGAAACTGCAAATGCTGCACATATATTTAATGACATGATTAAAGATAAAGAGTGTACAATTTTTTTAACTCTAGCTGGGTCTACTTCTGCTGCTGGATGTATGCACATTTATAGAGATATGATTAAATACAATATGATTGATGCAATTGTAGCTACTGGTGCATCAATTATTGATATGGATTTCTTTGAGGCTCTTGGATTTAAACATTATCAAGGTTCTCAATTTCAAGATGATACTGAATTGCGAAAAAATTATATTGATAGAATATATGATACTTATATCGATGAAGATGAGCTTCAAATGTGTGATAAAACAATATGTGAAATAGCAGACAAACTAGAACCAAGGAGTTACACATCTAGAGAGTTTATTAACGAAGTTGGAAAATATTTAAAAAATAATGCAAAAAAGAAAGGTTCATTAATTGAAACTGCATATGAAAATAATGTTCCAATTTTTTGTCCAGCTTTTACAGATTCAAGCGCTGGATTTGGACTGGTAATGCACCAAGAAAAAAATCCAAAAAAACATATAACGATTGACTCAATTAGAGAATTTAGAGAGCTAACTGAAATTAAAATACAATCAAAAGGATCAGGTTTGTTTATGATTGGCGGTGGAGTTCCAAAAAACTTTATCCAAGATACTGTTATTTGTGCTGAACTACTTGGTAAAGAAGTAGATATGCACAAATATGCTGTTCAAATTACAGTAGCAGATTCTAGAGATGGTGCCTGTAGTAGCTCTACACTTAAAGAAGCAAGTTCATGGGGTAAAGTCGATGTTACTAAAGAACAAATGGTTTTTGCTGAAGCAACTAGTGTTTTGCCTCTAATTGCAAGTGACGCATATCATAAAGGTGAATGGAAAAAAAGAAATAGAAAAAATTTCTCAAAAATATTTAAATAAAGAAATATAAATAATAGGATAAAAAGTGAAATATCTTTCAAATAAAAACGGTTTTCTAGGAGTTGAAAATAAATTTAATTTTAAAGAAAAAGTTATAATAGTTCCATTTGGACTAGAGAAGACTGTTAGTTATGGAGGTGGAACAAAAAATGGACCAAAAGAAATTATTAAAGCCTCACATCAAGTTGAGTTATATGATGAAGAATTAAACTGTGAACCTTACAAAAAAATTGGAATTAAAACATTAAAACCTTTTAAAATAGATAAAAATATAAATAAAGCGTTAAATAAAATGTCTAAAATAAATGAAGAAATTTTAAATAAGAAAATTTTTCCGCTTACTCTTGGAGGTGAACATTCAATAACACCCGGTTGCATAGCTCCATTTACAAAAAAATTTAAAAAATTATGTTTATTGCACTTTGATGCACATGCTGACTTAAGAGAAAGTTATAATGGAGAAAAATATTCACATGCATCAGCAATTAAAAGATGTCTGGATTATAAAAATGTTTCTATAATTTCTTTTGGCATAAGAAATATATCTAGAAGTGAAGTACTTTATTTAAAAAAAAATTCTTCTCGAATTAATATTTTTTGGGCAAAAGATAAAAAGAAATGGAATTTAAATAAATTCAAAAAAATGATTAAAAATAGAACAGTTTATTTAACTTTTGACGTAGATGGATTTGACTCAAGTATCATGCCTGCAACCGGTACACCTGAGCCAGGAGGTATTTTTTGGGACGAGACTTTAGAAATAATAAAGATAGCTATAAAAAATTCAAATGTTGTTGGTGCAGACATAAATGAACTTGCTCCAATTAAAGGATTTAATTCATTCAACTTTTTAGTGGCAAAATTAGCTTATAAGATTTTATCCTATAAATTTTTATTAAAATAATCGTTAAATTGCTTTAACTTGTCCTAGCATTAACCTAAATGGAATTAACATTACCAGAGCAACAAAAATTTTAACTGCTAGATCTCCTAGTGATAAAGTAAACCAAGGTATTCCCGTTCCATAAAATGATATTGAGAAGAATAAAAAAGTATCAACAGTAGATCCAATTAAAGATGATGTTAGTGGAGCTACAAACCATTTTTTTCTTCTAAGTTGATCAAAAATTTGAACATCAAGCAATTGAGCAACTATAAAAGCCATACCTGAACCAATTGCTATCCTTATTGAAATAAAATCTGTAAAATTTGTAGAAAATAAAAGTGTAAAACAAATACCAAAAGTAAAACCTATATATACAATTTTTTTTGCATATATTTTTCCATAAAATCTATTAGAAATATCAGTTATTAAAAAAGCTATTGGATAACTAAATGCTCCATAAGTTAATATTTCATTTAAACCAAAATAATTAATTGGAAACTGAACTAAATAATTGGATGTTAAAACAACCACTCCCATTAAAAATGAAAGTGTTAAAAAAACTTTATTCATTAAAGAGATTTACTAAGTAACGATTTTTTTAATTTTTTTAATCTAGGAGATAAATTTCTTGATTTTGCATTTTTAATAAATTGGTCAAAACTACCTTTTTTATCTACAGTTCTAACACCCGCATTAGATACCGTTAATTTTAAGCTTTTATTT
>CACGZX010000036.1 GCA_902577625.1 uncultured Pelagibacteraceae bacterium | reverse complement strand
GCTTTTGCTCCAGTATAATTAATCATCGACTCATATATTGGAAAACCTGGGTCTGGATAAATAATTTCTGCACCAGGCTCGCCAAACAAAGTTATGGCATAATACATTGTTGGTTTACCTCCGGGCATTATAATTACTCTTTCAGGATCAATTTCTTTATTATAAAGTTTTTTAATTTTTCTGGTCACAGATTCTCTGCACTCAATTATTCCATTAGGCAAAACATATCCATGATGACCTTCATCTAGAGCTTTTTTTGTTGCATCTACAACATGTTTTGGTGATTTAAAATCTGGTTGACCTAAACTTAAATGAATTATTTTTTTTCCTTCTGCCTCTAATTTTTTTGCTTCTGCTAAAATTTTAAAAGCTGACTCTGTACCTAGTCTTTCAAGGTTTTTTGCAAGTTTCATAATTATTATTTTTTATAAATAATTTTTGAGCTATTTAATTCTTTTAAACTTTTACAGCCCATTAGTAGCATATTTCTCTCAATTTCTTTTTGCATATTTTGTAATGCACGTTCCACACCTGCTTGGCCTCCAGATGCAAGAGAAAATAAAAACATTTTTCCAAAACTACAAGCTTTGGCACCTGCTGCAATTGCTTTTAAGACATGAGTTCCTCTTCTAACTCCACCATCTAATATAATTTCTAATTTATCACCAACTGCATCTGAAATTTCTTTAAGTTGATCAAATGGTGATCTTGATCCATCTAATTGTCTTCCACCGTGATTTGAAAGAAATATTGCAGTACAGCCTATATCAATTGCTTTTTTTGCATCCTCAACTGACATTACTCCTTTTAAAGCAAATGGACCATTCCATTTTTTTATACAGTATTCTGCATCCTGCCAGTTCATTCCTGGATCGTACTGTTCGTTAACATATTCTATAACTGATTTAGTTATATTAGTTCCTTTATCAGTTTTATGTTTAACGTTTGAAAGCTCAAATTTTTTATTTGTTAAATAATTAAATACCCAACCTGGTTTTGCAGCAAATTCAAATAAACTTTTGATTGTAAGTTTTGGAGGAGTAGTAAAGCCTGTTCTATGATCTCTTTCTCTGTTGCCTGCAACTATTGTATCAACTGTTAAACATAAGCCATCAAATTTTGCTTTTTTACATCTATCAATCAAATCGTCTGTAATAGATTTATCTTTATGAATATAAAGCTGAAATAGTTTTGGGCCACTTGAAACATTTGCAATCTCTTCAATGGATGATGTTGCCATAGTAGACATACCATACATTGTTCCTAATTTTTCTGCTGCTCTTGCTGAAGCTCTATCTCCTTCTGGATCGTACAATCTTTGCATAGCCGTGGGAGATAAAAAAATTGGCATATTTATTTTTCTTCCAAAAATTTCTGTTGAAATATCTGGTTTTCCACCACCAGCTAAAACATTTGGAATTAAATCACACTGATTAAAAGACTCAGTATTTCTATTTAAGGTTATTTCATCATCTGCACCTCCATCAATATAATGAAAAATTGGAGATGGTAATTTTTTTTTTGCTAATTTTCTAAAATCATCAAAATTGTGACAATCATTTAGATTCATACTTTTCTAAACCTTAAATTATTTCTATTTAAATCACTTATTTTTTTACATCCCATAAGTTTCATATCTCTCTCTAGTTCAGCCTTGTACTGTCCTAAAGCTCTTTCAACACCAGCTTGACCAGCTGCGGCTAGTGCATAAAGATAGAGTCTTCCGCCAGAACACGCTTTAGCGCCAATGGATAAAGCTTTAAGCATATGAGTTCCTCTTTGGAATCCTCCTTCGCAAATAACATCAATTTTATCACCAACTGCATCGACAATTTCTGCTAATTGATCAAATGGTGATCTTGATCCATCAAGTTGTCTTCCCCCATGATTTGAAACCATTATTCCTGAACATCCAATATCAACTGCTTTTTTAGCATCTTCAACACTCATCACTCCTTTAAGTGCAAAATGACCTCCCCATTGAGAACATAATTTTTCAGCATCATTCCAATTCATAGATTGATCCAACATAGTAGAAAAATAATTACCAATAGAAGTGTTCGTGCTAGTACCTTCTTTTACATAATCTTGAAGATGAGGTAATTCAAACTTACCCTTTGTTAAATAGTTTATTCCCCACATTGGTTTTGTAGCAAAACTATACAAACTTGATAATGTAAGTTTAGGAGGAGATGTGAACCCAGTCCTAAGATCTCTTTCGCGATTTCCTCCCGTTATTGTGTCTACTGTTAAAGCCAAAACATCAAACTTTGCTGCCTTTGCTCTTTCTAAACAAGAATCATTTAAACCTCTATCTTTATGAAAATAAAACTGAAACATTTTTGGTGTATCAATTAATGAAGCTATTTCTTCAACACTTACAGTTGCTAAAGCTGAAACTCCAAACATAGTATTAAATTTCTGAGCTGCTTTTCCTACTGCTCTTTCTCCATCATAATGAAAAAGTCTTTGTAAAGCTGTTGGCGCGCAATAGAACGGAAGATCTAATTTTTTTCCGAATATAGTAGTTGATAAATCTATATTTTCTACACCTCTTAATACATTTGGAACTAAATCAACATCATTAAATGAGGAAGTATTACGTTTATAAGTGATCTCATCATCTGCCGCTCCATCAATATAATGAAAAATTGGAGATGGTAATTTTTTTTTCGCTAATTTCCTGAAGTCACTAAAATTATGACAATCTTTAAGTTTCATTAATTTAATTTAAAATTGTTTAACAAAGTTAAACATATAACTATTTGCCCCAGGGTTCTTTTCTCCTAAACTGGCATTAGATATATGATTATATGAAAAGCCCAGTTCACTATCAGAAAAAACATCTAATGAAAATTGAAGTTCGGTTTTAAACTCAATTGCATGTCCTAAATCTTTTCCATCTCCTTTGCTATATATTCCTGGAGTAAAAGAAGGATTGAAATTTAATTGACCTAAATTATAAAATGCTTGAACTCCTGTATATCCATAAGCTGCATTATTTTCAGTAATCATAAAGCCAGTAACTGGAGAGATAGTTCCTAAAAAACTATCTCTAACTAAATTTTCATTTTCATGCTGGAATCCAAATAAAGTAGCTCTTTGACCATCATCACTGTAATCAAATATTCCAGTATAAAAATTTAATGAATGTTCATTAATATTTTCTTTTTTTTCTTCACTATATAATGGAACTATCAATAAAAATAAAAAAAATAGATTTAATGTTATTTTAAGAGCTTGTTTCATTTTATTTAGATCTAATTAATAAACACTTTTCTATAAATTAATAGGCCTCCAAAAATAAATAAAATCAATGGAAATATCCATAATATTAAATTTTTTTTATTAAACTCTGGATCATATACAATCCATTCTCCATATTGATTTTTTAAGTATTCATATATTTGATCTTCGGATTCTCCACTTTCAATTTTATTTTTTATTAATAATTTCATACTCACGGCAAAATCTGATTGTGAGTCATAAACTGACTGTCCTTGACAAATTAAGCATCTAAGATTTTTAGATATTTTATCAACTAATAAAGAATTATTTTTTGCAAATAATATTTTTTGAAATGATAAAATTAAGATTGATATTAATAAAATAATTTTAAATAGTTTAATCATTCAATTATCTTTAAAATTTCTAAAATATTATCATTTGTTAAAGGACCAATATATTTTTGAATAATTTTTGAATTTTTATTTAAAATAAAGGTTTCAGGAACACCATATGCTCCTATTGAAATAGATATAATACCATCTGGATCTATTAAAATTTTTGAAAAAGGATTACCCAATTCATTTAAAAATTTAATAGCATTAGTTTTTTTATCTTTATAATTTAAACCAATAATATTTAAGTTTGTTTTTTCACTAAGTTTCATAAGTGCAGAATGCTCTAATCTACAGGGAGCACACCATGAAGACCATATATTTATTATTGTAAATTTATTATTCTTAATAATTTCCCTGGAATTAAATTCTTTGTTTGAAAATAGTTCAGTGCTATTAAATTCTTCTAAACTTTTATTATTTATTATTTTTGGTGTGTAAAAATTAGGCTTTTCTAAACCTATATAAAAAACACTAAAAATAAATACAAAAAATAAAGTTAAAACCAAATAAGAAATATTTTTTTTCATATATTAATATCTTTTTAATAATCCTAAAACTCCTCCAATTGAAATTAAACAAACTGATAACCAAATCCAGATCATAAATGGTTTTGTCTGATATCTTACATTAAAAATTTCCTCTCCTTTAACTAAATTGATAACAATAAATTTATCAAAAAAAACTGTTGAGATTATATCTGCTTCACTTGTTAAAATATTTGGTTGATTATAAATTCTAATTTCTGGATATAAAGAAATTGTGTTTTTTTTCTCATCCATAATTTCAAAATTTGCGATAACAGACTTGTAGTTTTTCTTATCTAATGTTGTAATTTTTAAAAAATTTATTTCTTCTTTTTTGTAAACTAATTCTTGTCCAACTTTCATATTTGCAGAAAATTCAGTTGAAAATAAAGTATTAAATAAAATGCTTAGCACAAACAAACTAAATCCAAAGTGTGAAGTAACTTGAGAAATATTGCGCTTTTTATTTAAAAATTCTTTACTCGTTATTAATAGCAAATATAGTGCAGCTCCACCCAGAAGAGATGTAAACAAAATTTCAGATGATGTTTTTTTAATTAAATACAATGATAATATCATGCATATAAAAAATAAAATAATTCTTAAATAATTTATTTTTTTATAATTATCTCTAATCCAATTTAAGTTAGGTCCTACTGACATGAAAATTAAAAAAAAACCTAAAAACGGGATTAATAATTTATTAAAAAATGGAGGTCCAATTGAAATTTTTTCATTTGCTATAACTTCTAAAAATATTGGATAAGTTGTTCCTATTAGAACTACAGATAAAAAATACATCATAAACCAATTATTAATTAAAACTGATGTTTCTTTACTAAACAAAAATATTTTTTTTTGCGGCAAATTCTCTTTATCCTGATAAATGAAAAATAAAATTAAAGACAAAATAATTAATGAAAACAAAAATAATAAAATAAATATTCCTCTTTCTGGATCATTCGCAAATGTATGTACTGAATTTAATATTCCAGATCTAACTAAAAATGTTCCAATCATACTAAATGTAAATGTTGCGATAGATAATATTAAAGTCCATGACTTTAGAAGATTTCTTTTTTCTAAAACCATTA
>CACGZX010000035.1 GCA_902577625.1 uncultured Pelagibacteraceae bacterium | reverse complement strand
ACTTCCTGTTATATCTACAATGCCGAAAGACAACCACAGCCTATTACAATTATATTTAGATGGGACAAAAAATAATTTTTTCACTTTTTTTTCTGCTCTAGATAAAAAATCAGATATGATAAATAATAAATTTTTACAAAAAACACACAATTATCTTAAAAATAAATCATTCTCCAAAGTTATTTATGCACAAAAAATTGCAACTGAAAAATCTTTCTTTAAAAAAAAATTACCATTCAGATCTTTTGATGTAAAAATAAGAAACGAGGAAGCACTAGGAGAATTATTTTGTTTTTTTATTTTGGAAACAATATTGCTAGGAAGAGCATTAAAGGTCAATCCATTTGACCAACCATCTGTTGAGTTAATAAAAAAAGAAACTAAAAAAATATTATTTAATTAATTTTTAAAAATATTATTCTAGATATTCCATACTTTACAGATCTTTGAATAGTAAATTTCTTACCAATATCATCTTTTGCTTTCTTATGACGGTGCAATACAATTAATCCAGATTCATTTAACAATTTAAATTTAGCTATATTTTCCAAGATTATCTTAATATTTTTTTCTTTGTAAGGAGGATCTAAAAAAATCAAATCCATCTTTTCATTTTTTAATTTTTCATTTTTAAAAAAACTAAAAACATCTTCATTAAATATTCTTGTTTTTTTTTCACACTTCAATTTTTTTATATTTTTTTGTAAAATTTCTAGTGATTGTTCATAGTTTTCAACAAAATAAACTTTTTTTGAGCCCCTCGAGATACATTCTAAACCAAAAGATCCAGTTCCCGCAAACAAGTCAAGGACTAGCGAACTATTTAAATTTATTTTGTTATCTTTAGAATGTACTAGGATATTTAAAATAGACTCTTTAACCAAATCTTTTAGTGGCCTAGTGTTTTTGTCAAAAGCCTCAAAAATTTTAACACCTTTAAAAGTTCCTCCAATTATTCTCATTTGTCTATTATTTTATAGCCGATATCTTTTCTAAAAAAACCATTAGTCCAATTTAATTGCTCTATAAGCTTTAAAGCTCTTTCTCTTGAACTTTTGAATGAACTAGATAGAGAAACAAAATTTAAAACTCTTCCCCCATTTGAAAATATTTCATTTTCTTCCTCCTTTGTTCCTGCATGAAAAATAAAATCATTATTATTTAATTTCAAATTTTTTAAATTTTCTATCTTAATATTATTTGTAAATTGATCTGGATAACCTTTTGAGCATAATACTATACATAAGCTTTTTTCATTTTTCCATTCTATACTAATATTTTCTAAATTTTCATTACAACATGCAATAAAAATATCTATCAAGTCAGTCTTTAAAAGAGGTAAAATTGTTTGACACTCAGGGTCACCCATTCTTACATTGTATTCTATTAGCAAAGGTTCGTTATTTAATATCATTAAACCAACGTAAAGAAATCCTTTATACTTTTCTCCCATATCTTCAATTGCTTTTAAAGTTGGATAAACTATTTTATCAATTATTTTTTTTTCTAGAATTTTATTAATTAATCCAGAAGGGCTATATGCACCCATTCCCCCTGTATTTTTTCCCTCATCACCTTCATTAACTCTTTTATGATCTTGGGCAGTTTTAAATAATTTAAAATTTTTACCATCAGATATAATAAAGAAACTCATTTCTTCACCATTTAAAAATTCTTCTACCAATATTTTTTCTGCTTTTCCAAATTTTCCATCAAAAATTTCATTCACAGCTTCTTTTGCTTCGAAAAAGTTTTTTGATATATAAACTCCTTTTCCTGCAGCCAAACCATCCGCTTTAATAACAATTGGAAATTTTGAACTTTTTAAAAAATCTAATGCATTTTCTTTTTTTTCAAATATACCAAAGTCAGCAGTTGGTATACTGTATTTTTTACAAATATTTTTTGTAAAAGTTTTTGAACCTTCTAATTGCGAAGGTATTTTTCTAGGTCCAAAAACTTTGATTCCATTATTTTCCAGGTAATCTACAATACCATTTACTAATGGTTTTTCAGGGCCAACCACAACTAAATCAACCTTTGAATCTTTTAAAAATTTTAAAACTTTTTCAAAATTATTAATATCCAAATCTACATTTTCAGCTAATTGTTGAGTTCCAGCATTACCTGGTACACAATATATTTTACTAACTTTTGAAGATATAGAGATTGTTTTACATATCGCATGTTCTCTACCTCCACTTCCTATGATACAAATAATCATATATAAATACATTTCTACATAATGAAAAATAAATTAGCTAGAATAAAATATTTACCCAATAATTTTGAGATTCTTGAAGAAGGAGATCATGTGATTTGTGCAATCTCTGGAAAGAAAATATTTCTAGATAAATTAAATTATTGGAATGTTGATCTTCAAGAGCCTTATTTTTCTCATGTTGAAGCTTCACAAAAAAGAGAAGAGTTAAATAAAAAAAACTAATTTATTTCCAACGATTATGTGACCAAATCCACTGATCAGGATTTTTTAAAATCATTTTCTCTAATATTTTGTTAAGCTCCAAAGATATTTGCTCAATAGAAAAATTATTATCAAATTTTATCGGTCTATTAAAAGATAATTTAAAATTGTATTTTTTAACTCTTTCAATATAAACTGGAACTACACTGCAACCATATTTTTTGACCAATTGTGCAGGAATAGTCGTAGTTTTTGCAGAACGACTAAATAGTTTTATATCCTCTCCTTCACTAACTCTTTGATCAATCATTAAGGCAACCGAAAAATTTTCTTTGAATAAATTTAGCAGATCTCTAGTGCCACTTTTCCCTTTTTTTATTTGATTTTTACATATGTAATTTTTTCTAATTCTTTCCATAATAATGTTTAAAAAAGGATTGTTAAGAGGCCTATAAATTGCGCATAAATTTATTCCTGCCTTTTCTATTTCCATTGCCATTAGTTCAAAGTTATTAAAATGGCCAGAAATAAATACAACTTGTTCATTATTATTTTTAATTTCATTTAAATAATTTAAACCTTCAATTTTAATAAATTGGTTAAAATTATTTTTTTTAAATTGTTTTATATAAACATATTCAGATAATATTCTTCCATAATTACTCCACATATTGTTGACTATAGATTTTCTATCTTCCTGAGAATTACCAACCTTAGAATTTTCTAAATTAGTTAGAATTTTTTTATTTGACCTAAATAAAGGACCAATTTTATTCCCAATAACCGCTCCCAGGTTTGAAGCATTTTTATATCCTATTATTTTAAAAATAATTAATAAAATAAAAATAAAAATAAATTCAATAAAATATTTTATTATTTTCATAATTTGCTTTTAATTAAATTTATAAACTCATTTTTATTTTCAATTTCTAAATCAACCTCAACATAATGAAAATTTTGTTTCATTTTGTCTTTTATTCTAGAATAATCCTTCTCAGTTGTAATAATTAAAATATCATATTCTTTTTGTTTTAACAGGTAACTATAATCTTTATCAGAATAATTATGATGATCTGGAAATGAATATGTTTCTTTTAAATCAATATTATTTTCCTTTAATAAATCAAAAAAATTTGAAGGATTGCCAATTCCAGCAAAAGCAACAATTTTCTTATTTTTCAATTTATCAAGATTTTTAATTTTGTACTTTGAGTAAAATATTTTTACCTCTTTGTTTATTTCTTTTATTTTATTTTCAAATTCTAAATTTTTATCTCCATTAATGACAACACAATCAACTCTTTTAATTGACTGCAAACTTTCTCTTAAGGGTCCGGATGGAATTATAAAACCATTTCCAATTAATTGTTTTGAGCTAAAACACAAAATTGAAAAATCTTTTTTAATTGAAAAGTCTTGAAATCCGTCATCTAAAATTGCTGCATTATGGCCAGATGAAATTAAGGAACTAATAGCATCTATTCTATTTTTACCTGTAAATGTTTTTCCGATTTTTTTTAACATTTGAACTTCATCATACAAATAACTATAATTTTTTTTTATAAAACCAGGATTTTTTCCAGAAGATTTAATGATTTTAAATACTTCTGATGATAATGGAGTTTTTCCCGTTCCACCTAAATAAATATTTCCTATACATATAACCGGTATAGAAAATTTTTTTTCTTTTTTTAAAAGTTTAATTATTAAAGAGAAAAATATAAATAAAAGAGATATGGGATAGAATATAATTGACCAAAAAGAAAAACTTGGATAATCCCAGAATTCTGGTTTTTTGAAATTCATAAATCAACAATATTTGTTAATTTCTTTTTCATTATTTAATAATATCTGATTACCTGTATAGGCTAATTTTTTTATAATTTGTTGAGAATAATTTTTTTTTCTATCAAATTTTATAACCAAATCTTCTAAATCTTTATAAGACTTAATTTTTGTTGAAATTCCTTGTTTTTTAAGAAGATCATAAACTTCAATAAAATTTTCTATATTTGGACCATGAATAATTCTATTCCCCAATCTAGCTGCTTCTAAAGGGTTTTGTCCACCATGAGCAAATATAGATTTACCCATAAATGCTATTTTAGATAATTTTAAAAAAGATTTTGTTTCTCCAAATGTATCTACAAGATAAATATCAGTATTATTATTAATAGGTCTATTATAGGTATGTAAATGTACCTTTAAATTATATGAATTTAACTCATCTTTAATTTCAGTAGCTCTATTAATGTGTCTGGGGATTATAATTGTAATTATATTTTTATATTTTTTTTTTAAATTAGCATGAACCTTTCCACAAAATAATTCTTCACCGTTATGCGTACTTATTGCTGAAAAAATAATTTTCTTTCTTTTTAAATTTTTTTTTATTTTTAAATTTGAATTATTTTTTAATTCAGAAATACTCTGTGAAAATTTCAAATTTCCAATTTTTTTTATATTTTTTGCTCCTAAAATTTTTAAATAATTACAAGTTTTATTATTTTGGCCTAAACATAACTCAAATTCATTAAAAATTTTTTTAGAAAATGAAGGTATACTATTCCATTTTTTAAATGATTTTTTTGTAATTCTTGCATTTAAGAGAATTAGTGGAATATTTTTTTCTTTAATTTTTAATATCATATTTGGCCAAATTTCAGACTCTATAAAAAAAACCGCTTTTGGTTTCCAATGATTTAAAAACTTTTCTGCAAGGAACTTAGTATCCAATGGAAAAAATTGGTGAAAAGTTTTTTTCAATTTTAATTTATTAATAATTTTTGCTGAGCTTAAAGTATTAGAGGTAATTAATATTT
>CACGZX010000034.1 GCA_902577625.1 uncultured Pelagibacteraceae bacterium | reverse complement strand
TACGATCTTTTTTTATGCATAGTTTCTTTATCCAATGTTACAGATTCAATTGCTCTGTGAGCATTAATTAATAAAGTTCCTCCAGGAGTTTCATAAACACCTCTTGATTTTATTCCAATAAATCTATTTTCAACAAGATCAACTCTTCCAATTCCATTTTTACCAGCTAATTGGTTAAGTCTTTCTAAAAGTTTTGAAGGTGATAATTTTTTACCATTAATAGTTATAGGATCACCATTTTTAAATCCTATAGTTAAAAAAGAAGGCTTATTAGGTGCTTTTTCTGGAGAAGTTGTTCTTTGAAAAATAAATTCTGGTGCTGAATTTTTTGGATTTTCTAAAGCCTTTCCTTCAGTTGAAGTATGAAACAAATTATCATCTACTGAAAATGGTGGTGCACCTTTTTTATCCTTTGGAATTTGTATACCATTTTTTTTTGCATAATTAATTAAATCAGTTCTGGATTTCATTTTCCAAATTCTCCAAGGAGCTATTATTTTTATCTTTGGTCCAAAGTAATGGTACCCAAGTTCAAATCTTACTTGATCATTTCCTTTACCTGTTGATCCATGTGAAACTGCATATGCTTTAAATTTTTTTGCAATTCTTATTTGATCTTTTGCAATTAATGGTCTTGCAATTGAAGTTCCTAACAAATAAACACCCTCATAAATTGCATGCCCTCTAATCATTGGGTAGACATAATCTTTAACAAAAATATCTTTTAAATCTTTTATTATTATTTTTTTTACTCCTAGTTTTTTTGCATTTTTAATTATTTTTTTTTTATCAATTTCTTGACCAATATCGGCTGTATAGGCAATAACTTCTGAATTATAATTTTCTTGAAGCCATTTTAAAATAATTGAAGTATCCAGCCCACCTGAATAAGCGAGTACGATTCTTTTATTTGATTTCATTAAGTTTTATGTGCAACTTTTTTTTGCAGAATTATAGGCCTTTGTAAAACCTAATAATGAATAGTGATCAATAGTTTGTGATCCAGATTTATTGTACGCAGTTACCATTATTCTAGAACCTTTTTTCATAGTTTTAATCATCTTTTTTTCAATATTATTATTTGAAATCCATGCAAAACTATCTTGAGCTATATCAAATTTATATTTTCTTTTTCCTGACGTAGCTAGTATTGAATTTTGAGAATTAAATTCATAACCAGACGTTGTACTAATTTCATCTGATATTTTATCATTGGGTCTAAACGAAACAAAAAGTCTTGCTTCTCTTTTGTTTGCTTTAGGCGATTGTAAAACAGGTTTAGTTTGAGCAAAACACGTTAATTCGTTATCTTTTTTTAAGACTAATGTTTCCCAGTCTTTAAATTTTCCAATTTTTTTTAATTCTTCAGCAGATACAAAAGTAGCAGAAAAAATAAAAATACTTAAAAAAAATATAATTGATCTATTAATTATGGACATGGATTTGGATAAATTTTTTGAACTTCATTAATTTCTTTAATAACGTCATCACTTAAATTTACATTTACACTTTCTATATCAGTTTTCAACTGCTCCATTGTCGTTGCCCCTATTATTACACTTGTTGTAAAATGTTGTAATTCACAAAATTTTAATGCCATTTGACTCATATCAATATTATATTTTTTACTTATTTTGTAATATTCATCTACTGCATTTTTTAAATTAGGTGTATTGTACCTATATTTCCAAAATTCCCAATCTCTCTCCATCCTAGATCCTTTTGGATATGTTTCATTTCTATACTTTCCACTTAGATATCCACTTGCTAATGGAGAGTATGCCAAAAGTCCAATTTGATCTCTAATAGAAACCTCGGCAAGCCCAATCTCATATGTTCTATTTAATAAGCTATAGGGATTTTGAATAGACATCATTCTTGGTAATTTTTTATCTTTAGCAAGCTCTAGATATTTTGAAACACCCCATGGAGTTTCATTAGAAAGACCTACTTCTCTAATTTTTCCATCTTTAACAAATCTTTGTAAATTTCCCAAAACATCTTCAAATTTATTCCAATCACCTTTGTCTTTATGTTCATATCCCAATTTGCCAAACATGTTCGTATTTCTTTCGGGCCAGTGAAGTTGATATAAATCAATATAGTCTGTTTGTAGTCTTTTTAAGCTATCGTTTATAGCTTCTGTCAATTTTTCAATTCCATAATTATAACCTCCATCTCTTAAATATTCTCTGCTCGGTCCTGCAACTTTTGTAGCTAAAATTACTTCGTTTCTCTTTTTTGTTTTTTTAAACCAATTACCTATAATTGCTTCTGTGTGACCAAAAGTTTCTGCCTTAGGAGGTACAGCATATAATTCAGCAGTATCCCAAAAATTTACACCCTGATCTAAGGCATAATCCATTTGTTCAAAACCTTCTTCCTGGGTATTTTGTTCGCCCCACGTCATTGTTCCTAAACAAATAGTGCTAACTTCAAGATCTGTGGTGCCTAATTTTCTATAATTCATTAAATATTAAATATTTTTAAAGGTTTTTATGATATCTTGAATAAATAGTAAAAGGCTATTATATAAATGGTATGGAATTTAATAAACAGAATATATTCAACAAAGTAAAAACAGCCACACAATCAACCGTAGTTATGGATGAAGGCTTAAGGGCCTACATGCTAAAAGTATATAATTATATGGCAACTGGCGTGTTGCTAACTGGTATTATAGCTCTTCTTTCTTTTAAAATGTCAGTAGTAACTGATGCTAGTGGAGCAATAGCAGGCTTCACAAGCTTTGGAAATACACTTTTCTTTTCAGGATTAAAATGGGTTGTGATGTTAGCGCCTCTTGGAATTGTTTTTTATATGAGTTTTGGAATTAACAAAATGAGTGCAGCTAAAGCTCAGACAGTTTTTTGGATTTTTGCTGCCCTTATGGGTTTATCACTATCATGGATTTTATTAGTTTATACAGGAGTAAGCGTTGCAAGAGTATTTTTTATTACTTCCGCAACTTTTGGAGCCATGAGTATTTATGGATATACAACTAAAAGAGATTTAACTAAGCTAGGCTCTTTTTTAATGATGGGTCTAATCGGAATAATAATTGCATCTTTGGTTAATATGTTTCTAAAATCTTCAATGATGCATTTTGTAATTTCAATTTTGGGAGTATTAATTTTTGTAGGTTTGACCGCATATGATACTCAAAAAATTAAGAATATGTATGCCGCTTCTGATACAGGTGAGTTAATGGGTAAAAAAGCAGTAATGGGAGCTTTAACTCTTTATTTAGACTTTATTAACTTGTTTATAATGTTGTTGAGACTTTTTGGTCAAAGAAGATAATTTTATAGTTTTTTCCAATTAATATTTTTTAATAAATTTTTTAATTCGTTAGAATTTTTTAATATTTTACCTTTTGAGTCTGTTATTAAATATTTTAAATTTTTATTAATAGGTTTAAAATTCTTACAAATTTTATATTTTGCATTTTCAGTAGCATTTTTAAATACACTAAAACCCACTTGTTTGCTTGAAATGTTTAATCCATAATCTTTCCAAGAACCTTCAGAGACCATTTTTGCGTATAAATCTAATATGATTTTTAATTCATCTTTTTCAAAGAAATATTGAGGGTTTTGTTTAGAGTAAATATTATTTACTACTAATTTTAAGTTTTTAATCATTTAATTTATATTTATTTATTATTGATATTTGAAATGCAGTAAAAATAATTGTTAAAGGTAATATTCCCCAAACTTTAAAATTAACCCAAAATTCTTCGGATTGTGTTCTCCAAATAATTTCATTTAGCAAAGCTAAAACAAAAAAGAAATAAACCCATCTTAAGTTTAATATTTTCCAACCCTCGTCTGTTAATAGAATAGATTTACCAAGCATTTTTTTTAAAAGTGGCTCATTTGTAAAAAATTTTCCAAATAAAAGTCCTAAGCCAAACAAGATATTTATAATTGTTGGCTTAATATAAATAAAAATAGGATTATCAAAATATATTGTCAGACCACCAAATAAAGTAATAAATATTCCACCAAGCAAAGGAACCATTGGAATTTTTTTTTCTAAAATCCATACGACAATTAAAGCAATCAATGTTGCAACTATAAATGGAGGTATTGCCACAGTTAAATTTTTTTCGCTTTTGTAATAAAAACTAAAAAAAACTAATAAAGGTCCAAAATCAGTGATAAATTTGATAAATGATTTGTTCACACAAAACATATTAACAGAATAAAAATACTTTGAAATTTTTTTATTGATTTTTTAATTTAAATCCCCATATTTAACTCTGTGAGCATTCAAAAGGCAAAATTTTCTATCGGGGACATAGTAAAACATAAGCACTTTGACTTTAGAGGTGTAATTTATGATGTTGATTTTGAATTTAATAACTCTGAAGAGTGGTATCAATCAATACCAAAAAATGTCAGGCCTAAAAAAGATCAGCCTTTTTATCATCTCCTTGCAGAAAATGATGATGTTACCTATGAAGCTTATGTATCCGAACAAAATTTACTATTTGATGAATCCGAAGAACCAATAAAGCATCCATTAATTAATGAGATTTTTTCAGGCAAAAAGGGCTCTACTTATTTTAAACCTTCGAATTAGAGATTAGACAATATTTTAACACAATTAACGCAAAACTTAGACATATCTAAAGTTTATATTATTAACAGGTAGAAAACACATTACCATTTCTGATCAAGGATACTTTTATTCCCTTATTTATCTCCCTCTGTAGTATTCTTGATCAGGATAATTCTAAAAATAATTCAAAAAATAAATTTTTATATATATAAGTCTTAAATGCTAAAAAATTTTGAGCCAAATAAGATTTTTTCATTAACTTCTAAAGCCCCAAAATATGTTTTATTTGCTTTTATTGTTGTAATTTCAATTGGTTTAGTAGAAGCACTTATAATTTCTCCAGAGGATTATAAACAAAGTCATTCAGTAAGAATAATGTATGTTCATGTACCTTCTGCATGGATATCTTTAGGTACTTTTTCAGTTATTGCAATTTTATCTTTTGTAATATTAATTTTTAAAAATAAATCATTTATATTGATTGCTAAAAGTTTAGCACCATCAGGATTGGTATTTAATATTATTGCTTTGGTAACCGGATCAATATGGGGTAAACCAACCTGGGGAACTTGGTGGGCTTGGGATGCAAGAATTACTTCAATGTTAATATTAGCTCTATTCTACATTATATACATTTTGGCCTGGAGAATTTATGAAGATCAAGAAAAAGTTCAAAAAATAACTTCAATGATTGCAATATTGGGAGTTATAAATGTTCCTATAATTAAGTTTTCAGTAGATTGGTGGTCAACGTTACATCAGCCGGCTTCAATAAGTATATTCACAAAGACTTCAATACATACTTCAATGATGGTTCCTTTGGCTTTAATGACTGCGGCATTTGCACTATTCGC
>CACGZX010000033.1 GCA_902577625.1 uncultured Pelagibacteraceae bacterium | reverse complement strand
GAATAAAATTTCCCATTTTTAATTTTGTTAGGAGAAACTAAATATATAAATCTCTTATTTTTTTTATTTTGCCTCAAGTTCTTTTGACCATTTTCCTTGAGCTGCAAGAGAGCACATATTTGCTCTATGATTAAATATTTCCTGTGTACCTTTAGTATTTTTTATATCTTTTGACCAAAATTTAATGGCACTTTGTTGCAAGGCTCTTCCATATGAATAGCTCATTATAAAATTTGTATCATTATATTTATTAATCAAATTAAGGTTTTCAGTAGCTTCGATTTCAGTTTGGCCACCAGACAAAAAAGCTATCCCAGGCACTTCTTTGGGAACAGAATTTTTTAGACATTTTAAAGTTAATTTTGCAATTTCTTCACCACTAATTTTTTTATTTGATCCACTTCCAGGAAGAATCATATTTGGTTTTAATATTACCCCAGTTAAGTCAACATTATTATTATTTAGTTCTTCAAAACATTTTTTAATAACCTCTGAAGTTTTGATTAAACAATCCTCAGCTGAATGATTACCATCCATCAGTACTTCTGGTTCTACAATTGGAACCATACCACATTCTTGAACGAGCGAAGAATATCTAGCTAGAGCATGAGCATTTGAATGAATTGATAGTTTACTAGGATACTTATCTGAAATAATATATACACCTCTCCATTTTGTAAATCTTGCTCCAAGTTTATAGTACTCTTTTAATCTTTCTCTTAAACCGTCCAAGCCTTCTGTTATTTTTTCTTCAGGTGAGCCAGCCAAATCTTTTGCACCTGTGTCAACTTTTATTCCAGGAACAGCTCCAGAAGACAAAATTAATTCTGGTATAGTTTTTGTTGATTTTGATTTTTGTTTTATCGTTTCATCATACAAAATTACTCCACCTATACACTTTTTCATACTTTCAGATAAAAAAAGAGTTTCTCTAAATAGCAATCTATTTTCTGGAGTAGATTCTACATTTACTGCACTAAGTCTTTTAGTCATGGTTCCAGTACTTTCGTCAGCAGCTAAGACACCTTTTCCATTTGATAAAATTTTTAAAACGATATTATTTAATTCAGTCATTTTGATTTAACGCTTTTATAGCAGGTAGAGTTTTTCCTTCAAGGTATTCTAAAAAAGCTCCACCAGCAGTTGAAACAAAAGTAAATGAATCAAACTTTTCAAACTTATTTATTGCAGCAACAGTTTCACCACCACCTGCAACAGAAAAAATTTTATCATTTTTTGTTTTTTGAGAAATTAATTCTAATATTTTTTTTGTACCATTTTGAAAATTTGGATTTTCAAAATATCCCGCAGGACCATTCCACAAGATTGTTTTAGAATTATTTATAATTTTTTTGATAGATAATATTGTTTTTGATCCAATATCCAGTATCATTTCGTTCTCCTCTATTTCATTTATATTTTTTTCTTTTCCTTCCCCATTTAGATCGGTAGATACAATTGCATCTTTGGGAACAGTAATTTCACAATTATATTTTTTTGAGTTTTCCAATATTTCTTTAATTAAAGGACCACACTCATTTTCACATATTGATTTTCCTATATTTGAACCAGTATGTTTTAGCATAGTATTGCCCATTCCACCTACAATTATAATATTATTAAATTTTTTTATTAAATTGTTTATAATTTTAATTTTTGTAGAAATTTTTGAACCTCCAATTATTAGAGAAACAGGCTTTTCAATTTCTGAAGTTATTTTTTTTAATGCATTAATCTCCTCAGTAATTTGTAGACCGAAATATGAAGGAATATGTTTAGTGATTCCTTCAACAGATGCATGAGACCTATGCGAACAGGAGAAAGCATCATTTACATATATGTCTCCCAATGAGGATAATTGTTTTGAAAATGCGCTATCATTTTTTTCTTCTCCTTCATTAAATCGAATATTTTCTAACATCAAAATAGACTCATTTGGAATTTTGTTTATTTCCAAAAGCGTTTTTTCACTAATTAGATCCTTACTAAAAAAAACATTTTTCTGTAATAGATGAGATAATTTTTCTGATATAGGCTTTAAAGACATTCCATTAACCACCTTACCTTTAGGCCTTCCTATGTGGGACATAATTATAATTTTTGCCTCTTTTTTTAACAAAAGTTTAATGGTGGGTATTATTTTTTCAATTCTAGATGTTTCGGTTATTGCTCCATTTTTCATCGGAACATTTAAATCTACTCTTAATAAAACTTTTTTTCCTTTAAGATCCAAATCATTATTTTTAATGCTGTTCATGAAAAAATTAGATTTTATGAATATATTCTGCTAAATCGCACATCCTTGAAGCAAATCCCCATTCATTATCATACCATGCCGAAACTTTACCCATGTCATCTCCAACAACATTAGTTAAAGATAGGTCTACGATAGAAGAATTAGGGTTATGATTAAAATCGATTGATACAAGCTTTTCATCAGTTGCAAATAGTACATTTTTCAATTCTTTTTTTGAAGCTTTTTTAAAAGAGTCATTAATTTTTTTTACTGTTAGTTTGTTTTTTGAATTAAATACAAGATCTACTAATGAAACATTTGGGGTTGGAACCCTTATAGCCAAACCTTCAAGCTTTCCTTTTAATTCAGGAATAATTTCTCCGATAGCTTTTGAAGCACCTGTAGAAGTTGGCACCATAGACTGAGCAGCAGATCTTGCTCTTCTTGGATCTTTGTGGGAGTTGTCCAATAGTCTTTGGTCAGTTGTGTATGAATGAATAGTTGTCATAAAACCTTTTTCTATTTTAAATTCCTTATTTAACACGTATGCGATTGGTGCAAGGCAATTAGTTGTGCAAGAAGCTGCAGAAATTACCAAATCTTTTTTGCTAATCGCTTTGTGATTCACTCCATAAACGATAGTTTTGTCAGCGTTTTTACAGGGCGCGGAAACAATAACTTTTTTTGCGCCATTTTTTATATGAGTATAAAGCTTCTCCTTTGAATTAAATTTTCCTGTACATTCTAAAACATAATCTACACCAAATTTCTTCCAATTAATTTCATTTAAATTTGAATGTTGTGAGAATGTAATATTTTTACCGTTTAATTTTAAGTAGTTATCTCCATATTTTATTTCACAATTAAATTTTCCGTGAATAGAGTCATACTTTAATAATGAGGAGACAACCTCAGAGCTTGATCTACTGTTGATGTGTTTAATTTCTAATTTTTTATTATTATTTTCAATCAAGGATCTGATGATCATTCTTCCTATTCTGCCCAAACCATTAATACCAATTTTTACTGTCATGTTTTATTATTTATCATTTCTCTAACTTTTTTTACTATATTTTTACTAGTTAAACCAAAATGTTCGTAAATCTCTTTGTAAGGAGCGCTTTTTCCAAAGTTATCTATTCCAAAAGCTATTCCATTTTCACCTATATATTTTTTCCAATAATCAGTTGTAGATGCTTCTATTGAAATTTTATGTTTTGTTTCATTTAAAATTTTAGATTTATACTCTTTTTTTTGTATATCAAATAATTCGTGGCATGGCATAGATATAACTTTTGAATAAATCTTTTCTATGGCCAATTTTTGACTAACTTCAGTTGCTAATTCAACTTCAGAGCCAGTAGCCAGTATAGTCACATCAATTTCACTTTTTGTTCTCGAAACTTCATAAGCACCAAACGAACATTTGTTTTCGTTCGTAAATTCTTTTCTAATTTGATTAATTTTTTGTCTGCTCACTGCAATTATACTGGGTTGATCTTTGCCGGATATTGCAGCAAGATCCCAACATTCAAAAGTTTCAGCAGTATCCGCAGGTCTAAAAACATTTAAATCTGGAATAGATCTTAGTCCAGCTAATTGTTCAATTGGTTGATGAGTTGGACCATCTTCTCCAAGTCCAATTGAGTCATGACTCATTACATAAATTACTCTTTGTTTCATTATTGCAGCTAATCTTATTGATGGTTTACAATAATCACTAAAGATTAAAAAAGTTCCACCATATGGAATTAATTCACTATGTAGTGCTAAACCATTCATTATTCCACACATTGCATGCTCTCTAACTCCATAATGAATATAGTTTCCTTTAAAATTTCCAGGCTTAACTGTTTGGTGATTTTTTGTTTTGGTATTATTTGAACCTGATAGATCGGCAGAACCTCCTATTATAATAGGATTTTTTTTTGTTAATAAACTGATTATTTTTTCTGACGATTTTCTAGTAGCGATAGCCTCAGGTTTATTAATTATATTTTGTTTTTCTATTAGAAAATCTTTTAAAAAAGAAGTGTTGCTAATTTTTTTATATTTATTTTTTTTAACCCATTTTTCTGCTTCTTTAATTCCTCTACTTCCGATTTTTCTCCATTCATGCAATATTTTTTTTGGAATCTCGAAAGGGGCATGACTCCATTTTAACTTTTTTCTTACTAATTTTATTTCATCTTCGCCAAGAGGACTTCCATGAGAAGTTTCTTTACCTGATTTATTAGGTGAACCAAAACCGATAACAGTTTTGCAAGATATCACAGTAGGTTTTTTTGCTTTTTGTGCTTTTTTAAGTGCTTTTGATATTTGTTTTTCGTTATGACCATCAATTAGAATATAATCCCAACCATAACTTTCAAATCTTTTTTTAAAATTATCAGATACAGCAAGACTAGTAGGCCCATCAATTGATATAGAATTATTATCAAACAGCATGATTAAATTTTTTAATTTTAAATGACCGGCTAGACTTAAAGCTTCATGACTTATGCCTTCCATTAGACAGCCATCTCCAGCTAAAACATAAGTTTTGTGATTTATAATATTTTTACCAATTTTTTCTTTCAAAATTTCTCCTGCAATTGCCATTCCCACTGAGTTTGCTATTCCTTGCCCCAAAGGTCCAGTGGTGGTCTCTATTCCTGAATTAGGAATGTATTCTGGGTGTCCTGCACAAATTGAATTTAATTGCCTAAAGTTTTTTATATCTTTTAAGGAAATACTTTTGTATCCAGTTAAGTATAATAAAGAGTAAAGCAGCATAGAACCGTGACCAGCTGACAAAACAAATCTATCTCTATTAAGCCAATTTGGATTTTTTGGATTAAATTTCAAAAAGTCTTTAAATAATATCGTTGCCACATCCGCCATTCCCATTGGCATACCAGGGTGCCCAGAGTTAGCTTTTTGCACAGCATCCATGGATAAAAACCTGATAGCGTTGGATAAATCTTTATTATTTGCTTTCAAAAATATCCTTTATAGACTTGGGTGAATCAATTTATTATTATATTTATATATATATGAATTCTATACACGAAAAAGAAAAAAAACTTAATGAAGCCTTAGAAAAATTAAATTCAATAAATCCTCAAAATTTAAATTTAAAGGAAACTATCTCAAATTTAGATCAGCAAAAAAATCAATTAGAAATTGAAAAAAAAGAATTAGAAGCAAATTATTTAGAACTTCAGCAAAATTATCAAAAACTTAAATCAAAGATTGATGATTTAAACAATCAAAAGGAATCTGAAGTAAAAAAAGAAATAGAATTTTCTGATAAAATTGATGAATTAAACCAAGAAACGGATAGTTTGTTAGAGGAAATAGATAAATGGCAAATGTAAATATAAAATTTAATAACAAAGAATTTTTATTATCTTGCGAAGATGGTCAAGAAGAACATTTGGAAGAGCTTTCGGTTCATCTGAATGAAAAATTTAATGATTTAAAATCATCCCTAGGAAACATTGGAGAAAATAAACTTTTATTAATTTCAGCTATTACTACAATGGATGAGTATTTTGAAACTAAAAAAAAAATAGATCAAAAAATAAAAGAAGTAAGAAATTTAACAGAAAAATTTAAAGAATTAAAATCCCTTGTATATGAGTACAAAGAAAAAAAAGAAAAAGAGATAAACAATTTAAATGATGAGCAAAAAAAACTTAAAAATCAGCTAGAAGATAATAAAT
>CACGZX010000032.1 GCA_902577625.1 uncultured Pelagibacteraceae bacterium | reverse complement strand
ATATTTCCGTTATATGACTCATCGAAGCTAGTTTGGCCACCTACAGTTGGTATACCCATACAATTTCCGTAACCACCTATACCTTTAACAACACCTCTTAATAAATTTTTTGTTTTAGGATGTTGTGTAGAGCCGAAGTGAATAGAATTTAAATTTGCAATTGGCCTTGCACCCATTGTAAAAACGTCTCTCATTATACCACCAACACCAGTTGCTGCTCCTTGATATGGCTCAATAAATGAAGGGTGATTATGACTTTCTATTTTAAAAACTATCGCATCATCATCTTCAATATCAATTACTCCAGCGTTTTCTCCTGGTCCTTGAATTACTTTATTACCTTTAGTGTTAAGTTTTTTTAAGTGAAGTCTTGATGATTTGTATGAACAATGTTCATTCCACATTGCTGAAAAAATTCCAAGCTCTGTAAGGTTTGGTGTTCTTTTTAATAAATCACAGATTTTACTAAACTCTTCCTTTTTTAAACCATGATCAATTGCAATTTGTTCACTAACTTCATTCATTTTAAATTCTCGATTAGATTTTCAAAGAAAAAACTACCATCATTACTTGAAAGATATTTATCTATCATCCTTTCAGGATGAGGCATCATTCCTAATATATTTTTATTTTTGCTAAATATTCCAGCTATATTACTTAATGCTCCATTTGGATTAACCTCATCAGATTCTTTGCCATTTTCGTTACAATAAGTAACAGCAATTTGATTATTATTAATTAAAGATTTCAACTCATCTTCCGAGCAAAAATAATTTCCTTCATTATGAGCTATATGCAATTCTAGGATTTCTTTTTTAATATTTTTGAAATACTTATTTTCTTTATTATTTATTTTTACATGAACATTTTTACATATAAATTTTTGATATTTATTTTGTAGAAGAACACCTGGTAACAAACCTGTTTCTGTTAGAATTTGAAATCCATTACATATTCCTAATACTAAGCCTCCTGAATTTGCAAATTCAACAACTGATTTAATTATTTTTGATTTTCCCGCTATGCTTCCACATCTTAAATAGTCTCCATAGGAAAAACCACCTGGCAATACAATTAAATCACTTTTGGGAATTTCATGATCATTATGCCAAACCATTTGGTTTTTAAAGCCAAATTTTTTTAAAGCCACATCCATATCTCTATCACAGTTTGACCCTGGAAATATTATTACAGCTGACTTCATCAATTTTTATAGAATTTTATAATCTTCAATTACCAAGTTAGCCAAAAGTTTCTTACACATTTCTTCAACCTTAGTTTTTGCTTTCTTTTCATCTTCTGTATTAACTTCAATATCAAAATACTTACCCTGTCTAACTTCTTTTACTTCAGAAAAATTCATTCCATTTAATGTTTGCTGTATAGCTTTGCCTTGAGGATCAAGTACTCCATCTTTTAGAGTAACAATTACTTTTATTTTCATTTACTTTTTTTAATTTTTACTGCAGTTGGTTTAGAGAATTTTATTGGTCTAATGTTTGATTGTTCATGAAGAATTCCAAGTCTTCTAGCTACCTCTTGGTAGGCTTCTAAAATATTACCTAAATCTTTTCTAAATCTATCTTTATCTAATTTCTTATCAGTTTCTTGATCCCATAGTCTACAAGTGTCAGGACTTATTTCATCAGCTAATATTATTGTTTCATCTGATTTTGTTTTTCCAAATTCTACTTTAAAATCAACTAATTTAATTCCAATACCTCTAAACAAACCTTGGAGATAATCATTTATTCTTAAACACTGTTCATTAATTAAGTCTAATTCAATTAAACTAAGCCATTTGAAATTTAAAATATGTTCACGAGAAATTATTGGATCCCCAAGTTTATCATCTTTTAAACAATACTCGATTAATGGATAATCTAAAACTGTTCCTTCTTCAATTCCCAGTCTTTTTGTTAAAGATCCGGTTGCAATATTTCTAATTACAAATTCAATTGGAATTATATTTACCAATTCAACAAGTTGTTCTCTCATATTTAATCTTTTAATAAGATGATTTTTAATTCCAATTTCTGATAGAGATTTTAACAAGTGTTCTGAAATTCTATTATTTAGAATTCCTTTTCCATCTATATTTGCTTTTTTCAGATTGTTAAATGCTGTGGCATCATCCTTAAAGTGCTGAATAACAGTATTTTTATCACTTGTAGCAAAAATAATCTTTGCTTTACCTTCGTAGAGTTTTTTACCTTTTTTCATTATTTAAATACTCTTCTGAAAATTAAATTTACATTTTTAAAATGAGAAGAGTAATTAAATATTGAATTTAATTTAGACTTGCTAATTTTATTCATTATTAATTTATCTTTAGATATTAAATCAAACAAATTTTTATTTTCAGAGAAACATTTTTTTGAATGTGATTGAACAATTTTATAAGATTTTTCTCTACTCAATCCACTTTTTGTAAGTTCTAACATTATTTCTTGAGAAAAAATTAAACCTTTTGTTAAATTGATATTTTGAATCATTTTTTTTGGATAAATTATCATTTTATCTAAAATATTTGCCAACCTATTTAAAGCAAAATCTAAAGTAATATTTGCATCAGGACCTATATTTCTCTCAACACTAGAATGCGAAATGTCTCTCTCATGCCAAAGTGCTATATTTTCTAAAGCAGGAGTTACATAGCTTCTTACCATTCTTGATAATCCAGTTAAATTTTCACTCAAAATAGGATTTTTTTTATGAGGCATAGCTGAAGATCCTTTTTGATCTTTTGAAAAATATTCTTGAAGTTCGTAAACTTCAGATCTCTGAAGGTGTCTAATTTCTGTTGCCACTCTTTCGACTGATCCTGCAATAATTCCTAAAACTGAAAAATAAAATGCATGTCTATCTCTTGGTATAATTTGAGTAGATATTGGTTCTATCTTTAAACCAAGTTTTTTTGCAACATCTCTTTCTACATTCGGGCTTATGTTTGCAAAAGTTCCCACTGCTCCTGAAATAGCACAGCTAGAGACTTCATCGATGGCATCAACTAATCTTTTTCTATTTCTTTTAAATTCTTCGTAAAATGATGCCAATTTTAAACCAAAAGTAATCGGTTCCGCATGAATTCCATGGCTTCTTCCAACGCAAGGTGTAAACTTATGTTTTTTCGCCTGTTTTTTTAAAACTTTTAAAATTAGATCTATATCTTTTAATAATATTTTTCCTGATTGAACCAATTGAATATTAAAACTTGTATCTAATACATCTGATGAAGTCATTCCTTGATGAAGATAACGAGCTTTAATTCCCGCTTTTTCTGTAACTGATGTTAAAAATGCTATTACATCATGCTTTACTTTAGATTCAATATCATGAATTCTTTTTACATTTATTTTAGCTTTTTTTCTTACAGTTGAAGAAACTCCTTTTGGAATTTGACCTAATTTTTCCATCGCTTGAGCTGCAGCTATTTCTACTTCCAGCCAAATTTTATACTTGTTCTCTTCAGACCAAATTGTTGTAAGTTCTTTTCTTGAATATCTAGTAATCATTAATTATTTGTATGGGGGCCTAGAATAACCTTTAGCAGATTCTGTAAAGATTTCATATCCATTTTCAGTAATTCCTACAGTATGTTCAAACTGCGCTGATAGTGATTTATCCTTAGTAACAGCTGTCCATCCATCATTTAATAGTTTTACTTCATATTTTCCAGAGTTAATCATTGGCTCTATTGTAAAAGTCATTCCAGGATAAACTTTAATTCCAGTATTTTTTTTTCCGTAGTGCAAAATATTTGGAGGTTCATGAAACGTGGTACTTATTCCATGGCCACAAAAATCTCTTACAACACTAAAACCTTTTTCTTCAACATAAGATTGAATTTCATAACCAATGTCTCCCAAAGATAATCCTGGTTTTAAAATATTAATAGCTTTCATCATTGAATCGTAAGTTGCATCAATTAAATTCTTAGATTTAATTGAAACTTCACCAACAGTATACATTCTACTTGTGTCACCATAATGGCCATCTAGTATTGCAGTTACATCAATATTTACAGCATCACCTTCATTTAAAATTCTATCTGATGGTATTCCATGACAAACAACATGATTTAATGAAGTACATAAGGATTTTTTAAAACCTCTGTAAAATTGTGGTGCAGAATAGGCTCCATGATCTTTTATAAACTCATATCCAAGATTATCTATTTCATCCGTTGATATTCCAGGTTTAATATGATCAGTTAACATATCTAAAGTTTTAGCTGCTAAATTTCCAGCAGCACGCATCTTCTCAAATTTTTCAGTATAATTACTCATTAATAATTTTTATTTTTTTATCTATTTTTATTTGTTTAGGATCAATTTTACATTTATAGGCTAGAAATTGAACTCCAGATTTTTTTGCTATTAAATAATTCTCATAATAGTCTTTATCTATATCTTTTGCTATTTTAAAATATTTCATATTTTCAATCTGCACTAAAAACAAAACATAAGATTTAAAGCCTTTTTTTGAAGCGTCTATTAATGTTTTAATATGTTTTGTTCCTCTAGATGTGGGTGCATCAGGAAACTCGGATACTTTGTTATTTCTAAACAAAGTAACATTTTTAACTTCTATAAATATTTTTTTATTATTTTTATTTACTAAAAAATCAAAACGAGTTTCTTTGTTATAAAACACTTCAGGTTGAATATTTTTTAAATTATTAAACTCTTTAAATGAGTTATTTTTGAGACCCTCACCAACAATCTTATTAGCCAAATGTGTATTAACACCAACAAGATTGTTTTTAACTTTAATTATTTCTAATGTGTATTTTAATTTTCTTTTTGGATCATCATTTTTAGAAATCCAAACATCGTTATTTTGGTCTAATAATCCCATCATTGAACCAGTATTAGGACAATGAGCAGTTAAAATTTCTTTATTTACTTTAATATCAGCAAAAAATCTTTTATATCTTTTTACAAGTTTGCCTTTAATTAAAGACTTGGTAAATTCCATATTCAAAATATATATAAGAAATGTCTGAAAAAACAAAAGTAAATGCAGCAATAATAATCATAGGTAATGAAATTTTATCTGGAAGAACTCAAGATACCAATACAAGTACATTAGCTTTATGGTTAAATTCTATTGGAGTAAAAGTTCAGGAAGTTAGAGTAATTCCCGATGTTGAAGAAACAATTGTTAATTCAGTAAATTTATTAAGAAAACAGTATGACTATGTTTTTACAACAGGAGGAATAGGTCCTACTCATGATGATATTACCGCCGAATCAATATCTAAGGCATTCAATCTTAAATACGAGATGCACAAAGAAGGATATAAGCTTCTTGAAAAATATTATAAACCTAGAGAGTTTAATGAAGGCAGACAAAAAATGATTTGGATGCCTGAAAATGCAAAATTAATATTAAATCCAACAAGTGGAGCACCTGGCTTTAATGTTGAAAATGTTTTTTGTTTGCCTGGTGTACCTTCAATTTTAAAATCTATGTTGGGTGGTTTAAAACATTTTATAGTAGGTGGTGAACCCATATTAAGTCATACTATAAACCTTAGAACTGTTGAAAGTGAAATAGCTAATTCTTTAACTAAAGTTCAAGACAATAATAAAGATGTTGAAATAGGAAGTTATCCATTTTTTCAGGCAGGTAAATTAGGTGTTTCAATTGTAATTAGATCTGAGGATCAAAAAAAAATTGATGTTTGTAATTCACAAATATTAGAATTTGTTAAACAAAAAAAAATAGAAGTAGTAAATAGAGATTAATATGCTTTATTTTGCATACGGAAGTAATCTCAATCATTTTCAAATGAAAAGAAGGTGTAAAGACAGTAAATTTTTAAAGAAAATAAATTTAAAAGGTTTTCGATTAACTTTTAGAAGCAAGTACAGAGCTGCAGATATTGAGATAAAAAAAAACTCTTTAGTACCAGGTGGTTTATTCGAAATATCTAAAAGCGATGAAAAAAAACTTGATGTTTATGAGGATTTTCCAATTTTGTATAAAAAGTACTATTTCAAATATTATGGAAAAAAAGTAATGACATACTTAATGGTAAAAAAAACAAGGTTTACTTATCCAACGGAAAAATATTTAAATGTAGTTAAACGTGGATATAAAGATTGCAAACTAGAAAAAAAGTATTTATTAAAAGCATTAACGCCTATGTAGAAATATGGGTCGTAAAGTTAATTATTTTATATTTGTTTTTATTCTTCCAACCAATGTGTATGGAGCCCAGTAAATCGGGTGACTTGTATTAGGATTTTTTAACATTTTAATTTTTGATTTCATTAATGCAGCAGATATATCTCCTTCACTTTCTTCTAGAAAATCAAATGTATTAACCATTAAATCTACCGATGTTTTAGAAATTACTGACCAGTGGGTTACAATTAGACTTTTTGCACCAGAATAGAAAAATGAGTTTGCTAATCCTGATAAAGACTCACTATTTGCATTTCCATCTGATGAAGCTGTATTACAAGCTGATAAAATTACTAGGTCTGAGTTTATATTAAGATTTATAATCTCAGATGCAGTTAAAAGACCATCGTTATTATCTGTAATTTTTTCTGGTAAGCTTAAAACAATTGATGGCTCTGATAATCCATCAATTTCCCCTACAACTAGTGCATGAGATGCAAAACTAACTACTTTATAATTATCAAAATTTATAGAATTTATTTTATCTTCATTAAATTCGTCCCTTAAAAATAATTTTGAATTTTGATCAAATTTTTTTGAAATTTTTTTTAATTCTACTGCAGTTTCAGGGAGCTCAGGAAACATTCTTAGATATTTCAAGTCAATATCACCACCTCTTGTAAATACTTTTGAAAATTCTAGCTC
>CACGZX010000031.1 GCA_902577625.1 uncultured Pelagibacteraceae bacterium | reverse complement strand
ATTACATAAACCAAAATTTGTATGTCTAGTCCCAGAAAAGAGAAATGAAATAACAACAGAAGGTGGATTAAATATTATTAAGAACTATAAAAAAATTAAATTTATTGTAAAAAAATTAAATAGTAAAAAAATTAGAACAAGCCTTTTTATAAATCCCAAAATCAAAGATATAATTTACTCAAAAAAAATTAATACGAGATGTATAGAAATTCATACAGGAAATATATCAAACAAAATAAAAAC
The DNA here is from genome assembly GCA_902577625.1 of uncultured Pelagibacteraceae bacterium. Taxonomy (GTDB): domain Bacteria; phylum Pseudomonadota; class Alphaproteobacteria; order Pelagibacterales; family Pelagibacteraceae; genus Pelagibacter. The sequence continues at coordinate 7,397 of CACGZX010000031.1, read as the reverse complement.
AAAAAAAAATTATTCAAAAGATCTTAAATTAATTAAAAAATGTGCAAAATATGCAAATACTCTTGGCATAGAAGTCCATGCAGGTCATGGTATGGATTATAAAACAACTGAAGTTTTATCAAAAATAAAGGAAATTAAAGAATTTAATATTGGACATTTTATAATTGGTGAATCTATATCTGTAGGATTAAAAAATGTTATTAAAAAAATTAAAAAGACTATCAAATAATAATAAAATAATTGGTATTGGCGTAGATATTGTTAATAATAATAGAATAAAAAAATCCATTAAAAGTAAGAAATTTATTTTGCGAATTTTTTCTAAAAAAGAAATTGATCAATCAAAAAATATAAAAAATAAATTAAAATATTTCGCTAAAAGATTTGCTGCTAAAGAGTCTTTATCTAAGGCAATAGGAACAGGTTTTAGAAATGGATTAAATTTCAAAGATATTACTATAGTTAATAATAAGCACGGTAAACCGAGTTATCAATTAAACAAAAAGTTAAAAAAACTTATTTATTTAAAATTTAAAGTAAAAAAAATTAAAATTTTCCTATCTTTAGCTGATGAAAAAAAATATTCTATTGCTTTTTCGGTGATTCACATATGATTAATAAAAGTAAAATAATTGATAATCTAAAAACATTAATTTACGCTTTAATAATTGCTTTAATAATTAGATCATTATTATTACAACCTTTTTACATACCTTCTTCATCCATGGAGCCTAATTTGTTGGTTGGAGACAGACTTTTTGTAACCAAATATTCTTATGGTTATAGTAAACACTCATTTCCATTCAGTCCAAAATTTTTTATGGGAAGAATTTTTTTTTCTAAACCGAAAGCAGGTGATGTTGTAGTATTTAAAACACCAGCTGATAATAGAACAGATTATATAAAGAGATTAATTGGTCTTCCAGGTGACCAAGTCCAATTTATAGATGGTGATTTATATATTAATAATAATCAAATATTAAAAACTTTAATCAAATCAGAAGAAAATGTATTTTGTGGAAGAGATGAAATCAAAGTGAAATTTTATAATGAAAAATTACCAAATGGCAAATCTTATAAAGCAGCATACACAATTAATCACAGTTTCAAAAATTCAGATAAATTCTTAATTCCAGAAAAACATTATTTTTTTTTAGGTGATAACAGAGACTGTTCTAAAGATAGCAGATTTTTATCAGAAGTTGGCTATGTTCATGAAGATAATTTGGTCGGTAAAGCACAATTTTTATTTTTTTCCTCTGATTACAGAGTAGGTAGTATATTTAAATTCTGGGATTGGAAAAATATAATTAGATTTAAAAGATTTTTCAAAAAAATTAATTAATGAGTGATAAATTAAATAGTTTACAAAAAAAACTTAATATCAAGTTTAAAAACTTAAATTATTTAAAAAAATCAATAACACACAAAAGTTATGATCCTTTAAACAATTATGAAAAGTTAGAATTTTTAGGGGACAGAATATTAGGTTTTGTAATTTCAAAAAAATTAATTGAATTATTTCCAGAAGAAGAAGAAGGAGTGTTAGATAAAAAGTTAGCTTCAATGGTAAATAAAAATCAATGCTTAGAAGTTGCTAAAATTATTAATTTAGAAAAATACATTTTAGTTGGTAACAAAAACGATAGAACTAAAGTTGAAAATAAAATAATTGCTGATTCAATTGAAGCATTAATTGGTGCCATTTACTATGATAAAGGATTTGAAGCTTCTGAAAAATTTATTTTAAATATGTGGAAAAATTTATCTAATTTATCAAATGAAACAATAGTTGATTCAAAAACTAAATTACAAGAATTTTCACTAAAAAAATTTAAATCTCTTCCAATTTACAAGTTAGTATCCAGCTCAGGGCCTAAACATAAGCCTAAATTTACAATATCTGTGAAATTAAAAGATACTAAATTTTATGAAGGTTCAGGTGATTCAAAAAAAAAAGCTGAACAAAACGCAGCTAAGATATTATTAGATAGTATAAAATGATTTGGTCTGATTATGGTTTTTTGTTATCCAAAAATAAATTTGGTGAAAATTCTATAATTTCCGAATTCTATACTGAAAATCATGGAAAAATTTCTGGTATTATCTACGGTGCTACTTCAAAAAAAATTCGAAATTATTTACAAATTGGAAATAAATTTCACATCAATTATAATTCTAAAAATGAAAATAAATTAGGATATTTAAAAATAGAAATTGAAAAAATATTAACACCTTTATTTTTCGAAGATAAGAAAAAACTTTCCTGTATTGTTTCTTCAATGAGTTTAGTTAAATTGCTTACAGTTGAAAATCAATCAAATATTTTAATATATAAACTTGTTGAAGATTTTTACAGTTTCTTAGAAAATATCAATTGGATTAATAAACTAATTTTTTGGGAATTAGAACTATTGAAATTAATTGGATATGATCTTGAATTAAAAAATATAGTTAAAGAAGAAATTGTTGATAGTAAAAAACTATATTTTGTTTTGGGTAATAGTGAAAAAAAATATATTCCCAACTTTTTAGTTGAAAAAGATTATGATGTAGTTGACTTTAATCAAATATTCAATGGTTTAAAATTAGTTAGTGATTATTTAGATAAATCTATTTTACGACCAAATAATATTTCTCATCCAAAATCTAGAATTGATTTTTTAAATTTGATAAAGGAATGATCTTCTTATTTTAAGTCTTTCGCAATTTTATTTGCAAAATAAGTCACCACAGCATTTGCTCCAGCTCTTTTAAAACCTGTTAATACTTCTATTATTGTATTTTTATTCAGTATACCTTTTTTTATACCATTACATATTAGGCTGTATTCACCAGACACTTGATAAGCTAAAACAGGTATTTTAAAATTATCTTTTACTAATTTAATTACATCCAAGTAGGGCATTCCAGGTTTAACCATTACCATATCTGCACCCTCTTTTATGTCTAGAGCAACTTCTCTTATAGCTTCTAAATTATTACTATAATCCATTTGATATGTTTTTTTGTCACCTTTCAGCAGTTTTTTTGAACCAACCGCATTTCTAAAAGGACCATAAAAGCTTGACGCATATTTAACAGCATAAGATAGCAGCTGAACATCTTTAAAGTTATTTTTATCTAAAATTTTTCTTATTTCTCCAATCCTTCCATCCATCATATCTGATGGTGAAATTACATCACAACCCATCTCTGCTTGCAACAATGATTGCTTAACTAATATTTCTACAGTTTCATCATTTAAAATTTTACCCTTACTTAAAAGTCCATCGTGACCATGTGATGTATAAGGATCAAGAGCTACATCGCACATAATACCAATAGAGTTTTTATAATTTTTTTTAATATATTGAATTGCTTTACAAACTAAATTATCTTCATTAAGAGATTCTGCTCCAGAATCGTTTTTTAATTTTTTTGCTGTGTAAGGAAATAACGCAACCATTGGAATTTTGTTATAGACAGCTTTATCAACAACCTCTGACAATCTATTTATACTGTATCTATAAATGTCTGGCATAGTTTTAATTGATTGTTTCTTATTTTTTCCATCAATAAGAAATATTGGAAGAATCAAGTCATTTACAGACAGGGTGTTTTCTCTAACTAATCTTCGTGACCAATCTGAGTTTCGGCTTCTTCTAAGTCTTAAATTAGGATATTTTCCAGTGATAATCATTCTCAATAATTTTTTATATGCGACAAAAGTTATATGTATTATAATTATAAATAAAGTATTTATTTAAGCACATGAGTAATGTTACATCTTTAACAGAAATAAAATCTACTAAAATCGCAGGCGATTTTCAAAAGCAAGATATTAATTTCGATATAGATAAGCTTAGAAATGCATGCAATGAAGTTTTAAAAATAAAAGGTTTTGATACAAGTTTAGGAATTCCGCATTTTGCAGCTATTTCACTAAATCAAATACCAGGAGATCCCGACTCTATTAAAGGGAGTAAAGTAAGAGGTGTTTATTGGACAAAACCTGACTCTACAGGTGTTGAAGTATCAAGGGATGTAAAAATTGATGAAAGCAAATACACAGAATTTGTGAAAGATTTTGAACATACTTACTTTAAAGAAGTCTATGAAGAGTTGAGTAAAAAATATAAATTAGGAAGAGTAAGACTTTTATTAAAAGAGCCAAGATCAACATTAAGTTGGCACAGAGATCCTGAACCAAGACTTCATATTCCCATATATACAAATCCAGGAGCTATCATGGTAATTGATAAAAGAGCTCAACATATGCCAGCTGATGGTTCTGTCTGGGTTACTAATAATTTAAAATATCACAATGCATTCAATGGTGGTGAAGAAAATAGAGTTCATTTAGTTGCATGTGTTTTGGACTATAAATTTAATTAATTTTAGTCTATAAATTTACTTAAGTTGAAAAAGATATTTATTGCATCCGATCACGCTGGCTATAATTTAAAAAATAGCATTATCATAAAACTTAAAAAAATTATCGATCTGGGCCCAAAATCTAATGATTCAGTTGATTATCCTGATTTTGCAAAAAAACTTTCTAAAAAAGTTGCATCAAATAAAGGAAGTTTTGGTATTTTGATATGTGGATCAGGCATGGGAATGGCTATAGCTGCCAACAAAAATAAGAGTATTAGAGCTGCTTTATGCTATAGCAAGAAAAATACTAAATTATCTAGATTGCATAATAATGCAAACATCATTACATTAGGAGAAAGGTTGATTGATAAAAATAAAGCTATCGGCCTTATAAAAATTTTCTTAAGTACAAAATTTGAAGGTGGCAGACACTTAAGAAGGGTTAAAAAAATATAATTATGTCTAGTGAAAGCAAATACTTAAACGATCAATACAGAAGTTTTTTTGAAGACAGTTTATCTAAAACTGATCCTGACTTGTATAAAGCTATTAATGATGAATTACAAAGACAGCAAGAGCACATAGAATTAATTGCTTCTGAAAATATTGTTTCACAAGCAGTATTAGAAGCACAGGGATCTGTATTAACAAACAAATATGCTGAGGGTTATTCAGGTAAAAGATATTATAATGGATGTGAACATGTAGATGTTGCTGAAAACTTAGCAAATGAAAGATTAAAAAAATTATTTAATTGTAAATTTGCAAATTCCCAACCTCATTCAGGAGCTCAAGCTAATGGTGCAACATTTTTAGCTTTACTTAAACCTGGCGATACTTTTATGGGAATGAGTCTTAATTCTGGTGGTCATATAACTCATGGATTAAAAATTTCAATGTCTGGAAAATGGTTTAATCCAATAGGTTATGATGTTGATAAAGAGTCTGAACTTATTGATTATGATCATGTCGAAAAATTAGCATTAGAGCACAAACCTAAACTTATAATAGCTGGTGGAAGTGCTTATTCTAGAGTTATAGATTTTAAAAGATTTAGAGAAATATGTGATAAAGTAGATGCTTATCTGATGGTGGACATGGCTCATTTTTCAGGTTTGGTTGCAGGAAAAGGTTACCCAAATCCATGTGAACATGCGCACGTGGTAACTTCAACTACACATAAAGTTTTTAGAAGTGCAAGAGGTGGAATTATTTTAACAAACCATGAAGATATAGCTAAAAAAATTAATACTGCAGTTTTTCCTGGTTACCAAGGTGGGCCTTTAATGCATATCATTGCAGCAAAAGCAGCAGGTTTTCTGGAAGCACTAAGACCTGATTTTAAAGATTATATAAAATCTGTACTTTCTAATGCAAAAATTTTATCTGAAACTTTAAAAAATAATGGTTTTAAAATTTATTCTGGAGGAACGGATACTCACTTAATGCTAGTAGATTTAAGACCTTTTAATGTAAAAGGTAATTTAGCTGCTGAGAGTTTATCTAGAGCAAACATAACGTGCAATAAAAATGGAATTCCATTTGACTCTGAAAGTCCAATGATAACATCTGGTATTAGACTTGGATCTCAGGCAGCAACAACAAGAGGTTTTGGTTTAAAAGAGTTTGAAAAAGTAGGCGAATTAATCACTAAAGTAATCGATGGATTATCTAAAAATCCAAATGACAATAGTAAAGTTGAAGATGAAGTTAGAAAAGAAGTTATTTCTCTTTGTTCATCATTTCCTATATATAAAAATTTAAGAAGATGATTTGTCCTTGTGAAAAAAAAGGTGAAACTTCAGTAGTTGATTCACGTCCAACTGAAGACGGCACAGCTATTAGAAGAAGAAGACTTTGTGTATGTGGTGAAAGATTTACAACATTTGAGAGAATTCAAATTAGAGAGTTAATGGTTGTAAAAAAAAATGGAAGAAAATCACCCTTTGATAGAGACAAACTCTCAAAATCTATTTATATCGCCCTTAAAAAGAGACCAATAGATACTGAAACTGTAGAAAAGTTTATAACTAACATTTCAAGATCTTTAGAAGAATTGGGTCAAAGTGAAATTACTTCAAATACAATTGGCACAATGGTTATGGATGGTTTAAAAAATTTAGATCCTGTAGCTTATGTTAGATTTGCATCAGTTTATCGAAATTTTAGAGAAGAAAAAGATTTTATACAATTCGTAGATAAAATTGATGTCTTCAAAAAAAGATAAATCAAAAAATTTAGACAAGTATTTCATGAGCATTGCCATGAATTTAGCCAAAGAAAGAAATGGTTTAACTGGATTAAATCCATCTGTTGGTTGTGTAATAGTAAAAAATAATAAAATTTTATCTTTTGGTCAAACGGGTTTTAGAGGAAGACCACACGCTGAAACAGTCGCTATAAATAAATGTAAAAAGAATGAACTTCGTGGTTCATCAATTTATATTACAATGGAACCTTGTACTCATTACGGAAAAACACCACCATGTACAAATCAAATTGTTAAATCAAAAATTAAAAGAGTAATTTATTCAACTAATGATATTGATAAAAGAACTTCTAATAAAGCATATGCACTTTTAAGATCAAAAAAAGTTATTGTAATAAAAGGTGTTTTAAAATCAGAAAGTAAAATAATTTATAAAAATTATTTTCAACACAAAAAAAACAAAAAACCCTTTATTGCTGCTAAAATAGCTTGTTCGAATGATTATTATATATCATCAAATAATAAATTTATAACCAACCAACATTCAAGAGATGTATCCCATATTCTAAGATATAATTTTGACTCAATTTTAATTTCATCTAAAACTGCTAATTCTGATAATTCAAAATTGTCTTGTCGAATTAATGGTTTAGAAAGTTTTTCTCCTAAAAGATTAATTATTGATAAAAATTTAAAAATTAATAAGAACTCACCTATAATTACTGATAAAAACAAAAATAACACTATTATCTTTCATTCTACTAAAGATAAAAAAAAAATAAGATATTTTAAGTTAAGAGGAATCAGGCTTAGTTATACAGACCTTGAT
>CACGZX010000030.1 GCA_902577625.1 uncultured Pelagibacteraceae bacterium | reverse complement strand
TATAGAACCACCGGTTTGGTCCTCATTAATTGCAAAATATTTATTAAAAAGAGGTTTTAATATAAAAATACTTGATGCAGAGGCAGAAAACCTGACTCATGAACAGACTGCAGAAAAAATTATAAGTGAAAAACCCTTATTAGCTGTTTATATGGTTTATGGACAGCAGCCATCAGCATCCACTCAATGTATGCCAGCAGGAAAAAAAACTGCAGATATTGTTAATGATAAATCTAATGATGAAATTAAATCGATAGTTATTGGTACACATGCGTCTTCTTTACCATCAAGGACTCTTTTAGAAGAACCTTATACATTTGTATGTCAGGGCGAAGGACCAATAACAGTTGAAGAATTAATAAAATTATTAAAAAAAGGAAAAAAAAATTATAAAGATGTACCGGGTCTCTGGTACAAGGAAAATGGAGAAATAAAAAATAATAAATCTGCAAAAATGTTTGAAAATTTAGATCAAAGTTTGCCTGGTCAAGCCTGGGAACTTTTGGATCTGTCAAAATATAAAGCTCATAACTGGCACACCTTTCATGATTTGGATAGTAGAAACAAATATGCTTCCTTACAAACTAGTTTGGGATGTCCATTTAAGTGTACGTTTTGTTGTATAAATGCTCCTTTTGATAGAAATACAATAAGATTTTGGTCTCCAAAGCATATTATAAGTGAAATAAAATATTTAATTGAACATCACGGTATTTACAACATCAAAATACCAGATGAAATGTTTGTATTGAATCCAAAACAAGTGGTTGGAATTTGTGACGAAATTAGCAAAGAAGGTTATGGGGAAAAGCTTAACTTTTGGGCTTATGCCAGAATTGATACTTTAAATGATGATGAAATGTTAAAAAAAATGATTAGATCTGGATTTAAATGGTTAGCATTGGGAATAGAATCAAGCTCCGAACATGTTAGAGATGGAGTTACAAAGGGCAGATTTAATAATTTTGATATTGAAGGAATTGTAAAAAAAGTGAGGGATATGGGTTTTTATGTTGGAGCAAATTATATTTTTGGATTACCTGATGATGATTTAGATACAATGAAAGAAACTTTAGATCTTTCACTTCGAATTAATAGTGAGTGGTCAAATTTTTATTCAGCCATGGCATATCCAGGATCACAATTATATCCATTGGCTAAACAAAAAAAATGGTCTTTACCTGATGACAAGGGAGGACCAGGGTGGATAGGCTATTCACAGCATGCTTATGAAACTTTGCCTTTACCAACCGAAAAAGTTAAAGGTTCACAAGTTTTGGATTTTAGAGATAAAGCTTTTGATATTTATTTTAAAAATAACGATTATCTCTCAATGATAAGAAAAACTTATGGGCAAAAAACAGTAGATCATATAAATAAAATGACAAAACATAAAATTAATCGTAAACATCATAAGGAAGAGGTTAATTATTAATTTATGAAAGCAATTATAATAAGTGGAGCATTAGCCCAAGATCATGAATTTATTTATCCATTTTATAGGGTTTTAGAAGCAGGATTTGAGCTAGATGTTTGTATTATTGGCGGTAAGCCTGCAACAGGAATACTTGGTACTTTGCTTCCACCGAATAAAGAACATCCTGTTAAAGACATTCATCAAGTCGAACCCAAAAATTATGATCTATTAATTTTGCCCGGTGGAGTAAAAGCTATGGAAAAGATTAGACAAGAAAAAAAATTAATAAACTTTATTTCTGAATTTCATAAACTTGACAGAGTGATTGCCTGTATATGCAGCGGGGTACAATTATTGATTTCAGCTAAAATTGTTAAAGGAAAGAATATATCAGGTTATTATAGTCTAAAAGATGATATCATAAATGCTGGTGCAAATTATGTTGATGAACCAGCGGTAATTGATAGCAAAATTGTTACTACGGCTCATTATAAAGACATGGGTCCATGGATGAAAGCAGTACTAAAGTTTTTTGATGAAAAAAAGAGATAGTTTGTATGATAATAAAATTGTACATAAGCCATGGGGATATGAATATACAATTTTTAGATATCAAAATAAATTATCAATAACTTTTTTAAAAATTAATTTTAATAAAAAAACTTCATTACATTGTCATCCTAAAAAAAAAACTGGATTTATATTAATTAATGGAAAAGCTAAAATTCAATTAGGTTTATGGAGAAGTAACTCAAAAAATTATAGTTCTCCCTCTAAACTCATGATAAGAGAGGGTTTATTTCATTCAATCAAATCAATTTCGAAAAAGGGATTAATAGCTCTTGAGTTTGAAACACCAGTGAACAAAAAAGACCTAGTGAGATATAAAGACAATTATGGAAGAACATCGAGACCTTATGAAGGAAAGGAATACTTAAAAAAAATGTCTTCAAAATTTATTATTTTCAAAAAGCCAAAATTAAATAAAAATCAAAGATATTTAATAGGAAGTGTTGAAATATATGTAGAATTACACTCAAATTTTAAAAAATTAGTTAAAGAAAAGATGAATACAATTTTTGCAGTTTTATACGGGGAGGTAGTTGATAAATATGGTAGAAATGTTCTATCTTCAGGAGATATAATAAGAACTGGAACTCTAAAAAAACTATCTGAAGTTTATAAAATTAGAAAAAAACTTGCATTAATCAAAGTAAAAAACAGGGTGTAAATTGAATAAAAAAATATTTAACTTTAAGGTATTTGAAAAAGCATGCTTATCAAGACAATTTGAAGAGAAAGTAATTGAAAATATTAATAATAAAAATATTAAGATACCAGCTTATGTATCTGCTGGACAAGAGTTTATACCTTCATCTATAGCAACTATTTGTCAAAAAAATAAAGTTAAACCCCTAATTTTTGGTCAACATAGATGCCATTCAATTTATATTTCTTTTGGTGGAAATTTAGGAAGATTAGTGGATGAGTTGTTGGGAAAAAAAACTGGATGTACAGAGGGCAAGGGAGGATCAGCCTCAATACACTCCAAGAATATAAATATGTATGGCCATGATGGATTAATGGGATCTAATGGTCCTGTTGGAGTAGGCGCATGTTATGCAACTAATAAACCTACTTTAATTTTTTTAGGTGATGCAGCAGTCGAAGAAGACTATGTCTTAGGTGCCATTGGTTGGGCATCAACAAAAAAATTACCAATAGTTTTTGTTATTGAGGATAATAATTTATCTATTTTAACTGAAAAAAAAGTTAGAAGAAATTGGGAAATGAAAGATGTTGCGAAATCTTTTAAACTAGAGGGCTATAATTGTGATGATAATCCCTTAAATATTTTAAAATATTCAAAATATTTTTTTAAAAAACCTTGCTTGTTAAATATAAACACAAACAGAATTTATTGGCATGCTGGTGGTGGAAAAGATTCGGAAGATACTTTTGATAGATATGAAGTTGAAAAAAGAAAAATTGGACCGAGTGCATTAAAAATTGAAAATAAAATAAAAAAAAGAATCTCAAATTTATGGCAGAAACACTTAGAGAAGTAATTAAAAAAACAATAAGTTACCATTTAAAAAGAAGAAAAGGCCTAGTATTTGGTCAATGTTTAACTGCTGTAGGATGGGTAGGTGGAACTTTACCAAAACTTGGAGAAAAAGATGGTCTAGTAGATCTTTCCATGGCTGATGTTGCTAATGGAGGAATTGTTGCTGGCGCAGGATTGTCAAATAGAAGACCCATTTATGTCATTAGATATCAAGGATTTAATTGGTTCAATGCACCAATTATATTAAACTATTCTTGTAAATCAAAAGAGATTTGGAATACTCCTTGTCCAATATTTATAAGAGGAATAGCTATGGAAGGTTCAATTGGTCCAGTGGCTGGTTCTTCTCATTATTCAATTTATTATAAAATGCCTGGTATTAAAATTATCTCACCAATGACTCCAAAAGAATATAAATATACATACAAATATTTTATGAAGAATGATGATGTTTTATATGTTTCTGAACATCGGAAGAGTTATGATAACAAAGAAGAGCTTAATGATATTATACCAAAAAAATGTGATTTAATAATATTTGCAATTTCAATTACGAGATTTGATGCATTAGTTGCTTGTAATAAATTAAAAAAAATGGGTTACAATGTTGGAATAGCAAACATTTTATGGATTAAGCCTTTTAAAGTTAAATCAAATTGGATTAAAAAACTTAGCAAAGCAAAATATGGTGGCTTAGTAATTGATGATGACTATACATCTGGAATTGCTGAGTCTATTGCCTATAAATTGATGCACCTATCAAACAAAAAGGTATCTACACTAGGTTTAAAAGATAGATCTGCAGGATTTTCTAAAAAAACTGATAATTTGCCACCAAAACCAAAAGATATAATTAAAAAAGTTTTAGATATTATTAAGAATAATTAATTATCCATATTTTTTAACAATTTTTACAATAAATTTAAGATCTTTTAATTTTAAATTTGAGTGCATAGGCAGTATCAAGATTCGATCTTGCAAAAATCGAGAATTAAAAAACGATCTATGATTTTTTGATATATTTATATGCTTCATTGTATCCAAAGATCTAAAACAAGGTCTGCAAATAATTGAATTAAAGTTTAACTTTCTTTTTACTAAATCTGCTTTAATTTTATTTTTTAATTTTATAGGAAAGCCCCATTTAATTAATTTACTTTCTTTTGGTTCATATTGCATTTTTACTGATTTTAAATTTTTAAACTCTTTTTTATAGAATTTATCTATAAACAGTTTTCTTTTCTTAATTTCATTTATTTTAAATAACTGTGCATATCCAATAGAGCACAACAAATTACTTAATCTAAAATTTCCTCCAATTTTATCAAAAATATATTTTGATGAGTCTTTAATACCATGGTCACGAATTTTTTTTAGATTTTTATATATTATTTTATTGTTTGTAAATATTATGCCCCCTTCTCCTGTCGTAATAGTTTTTGTAGCATGTAATGAAGAAAAAGATATTTTCAGATTACTTTCTTTTTTTGCTATTCCAACATATTGATTTTTATATTTAGATAGCAAAGTTTCCGAAACATCTTCGATTAAATGTAATTTTTTTTTCTTCACGATATTTTCTATATTTTCAATATTAGATATGCCACCAAAATTGTGTATTACTAAAATTGCTTTTGTTTTAGAGTTAATTTTTTTTTCTATTAATTTTGAATCCATTTGAAATGAATTCACATCAACATCAACAGGAATTGGAATTAAACCCAACATTTTAATCATATGGATTGGGCTTATGTAACACATAGATGGAACTATTATTTCATCTCCTCTTTTTAGCTGAAGTGTTAAAAGGATTAATAAAAAAGCATTAGTTCCATTATTTGTACTAACTGAAAAATTCGATTTTAATGTATTTGAAAATTTTTTTTCAAATTTTTCTACAAATAACCCTTTTGATATCCATTTTGAATTTATAGCTTGGTTAATATATTTTTTTTCAGATTTATTTAAAAAAGGTTCTGCAAAATTTATTTTTTTCATAATTTTAACTTTAATTTAATAGCTTCGTAAGTATATCTTAAAAAAATATTTATAAATTTAGTCTTTGATTTTCCATACTTTCTATCTTTCCATTTAAAACTTAATTCTTCATAATTAATTTGTTTTTTATTTATATGATGTAAAAGTCTAAAGTAATAATCTCCATAACCATAAAAAATTTTTTCATTTGGTAAATCTTTCATTTTTTTTTTATTTACCAAAAAAAAGCCTGATAAGCTATCTGTAGTAGGTAAATTTAAAAAAGGTTTTAGGATTAAATTATAATATTTACTCAGTTCATATCTAAGTCTAAAATCATGAGGTTTTTTATTAGAAAATCTGGAATAGCATATCAAATCTAACTGTTTTTTTTGATGAATATTTATCATTTCTTTCAGATCTTCTAATCCATGACTAAAATCACTATCCATTAATATAAGATATTGATATCTAGATATTTTAATTCCATCTTCCACAGATTTTCCCAGGCTTCTTACTTGATTTGGTCTTTTATAATAAATTAAACTTTCATATTTTTTTTTTAAATTTAATATAACTTTATCTGATCCATCTATACTATTATCATCAACAACTATTATCTCTATCTTATCAATGTTAATTGTTTCAAATATTTCAGGAATCAATCTTTCCATATTTTCTATTTCATTATAGATTGGTAAAATTATTGAATACATTTAAGAAAAAATTTAATTTACTACCAATATTTAAATTTCTTCAACATTATCTTTTCTTCAGGGTAAAATCTTTTAACTCCATTTCCAAAAATTTTGTTTGATTTTTTTATTACTGAAGTAAACATTTTCATCCCGTCAGGAGATAATGATGCCGCTTGGTCAGTTCCCCACATAGATCTATCTAAAGTGATATGTCTTTCGATTATATTTGCTCCAAGCATATAGGCATATATACTTGGTGAAACAGATGGTTCATGCCCACTATAGCCCACTGGACAATTAAATTTTTTTTTTAAAGTATTTATAACCTTTAAATTCAACTTTTCTTCTGGACAAGGATATAGTGAAACACAATGCATTAATATAAATTTACAATTATTTTTTTTAAAAATTTTGACTGCATTTTCAATGTCTTTCATTGCACACATTCCTGTAGAAACAAAAGTTATTTTTTTTTGCTTAGCAACTTTTGTTAAAAAATTTAGATTAGTTATCATAGCACTTGGAACTTTATTAAATTTAAAATTTAGCTTTTTAATTAAGAGAAGACTATTTGTATCAAAACAAGATGCAAAAATATCAATTTTTACTTTTTCTGCATATTTTTTTAAGATTTTAAATTCCTTTAAACCAAATTCTATTTTTTTTTTATATTGAAGATAAGTTATATTACCCCAGGGCGTTTCTCTCATTTTATTTTTTTTGTTCAATTGGTACGCAAACATCAGGATCTCTTTTTTGGAATTTTACACAATCAAAATTTAATTCTTTTGAGATATCTATTAGTTTCTTTGCTGTTTCTATTGAACCATTATGATTAATACCTATTTCAGCAATTAAATAAGGATCTTTGGATAATTTTTTAAAATTTGTCATTTTTTTAAATATTTGTTTATTTTAAGATCTATTTTATCGTCTATATCGAAACTGTATTTCTTTTCCAATATATATGTGCCAATTTTACCAAATAATCTATTTTTATGTTTTAAAAATTTTTTTGTTTTAAATATATAAAATGAGCCATTTTCATCATAAAAAGAGTTAATTTCTTGCCTCATTGGTCTTTTTTTGTAGTTATAATTTGGAAGAAAAATTCCTTTTCTATATTTCCAAATAAAATTGTGCACCTTACTTGAGCTAAAAAGTGAATCGTAGTTCTTTTTAATAAAAAATTTAATTGCTTTATCAAAAACACTTTTTGGTCGCAAGGGAGATGTTACTTGAGGGAAAACAATTATTTCTGAATTTAAATTAATTTTATTTAAAGCATGAATTAAAGCACTTTCAGAACTAGACCTATCTCCAGAAATTTTCATTGGCCGCTTAATTATTCCAACTTTTAATTTTTTTGCATAATTTAATATTTTTTGTGAATCTGATGTCACAAAAATTTTATCAATAAATTTAGATGATCTTAATTCTTTAATTGTCCAATACATTAAGGGCTTTCCAAAAAAGTTAATCAGATTTTTGTTTTTTATTCCTTTTGAGTTTCCTCTACAGGGAATTAATGCTATTACTTTTTTCATTATTTATAAATTATAATGTTATAATGAAAAAGAAACTATTAATTTCAATTAACTCAGACCTATATATAAGAAATTATATCGATACTGGATGTTTTGAAGATTTAAATAAAAAATATGATTGTTACTTTATTGGCTCAAATAACGATTTGTTGAATAAGTCAAAATTTAAAAATAAAATAAAAAAACAAAAATTTTTAGGATTTATAAGTTATAATTCTTATGAAATTAATCTATTTCATAAATATTTATATAAAAATTTTTTATTAAATAAGAACAATTCAAAAACAATTTTTTTTTTAACAAAATTAAGATTAAAATTTAAATATTACTGGGAAGGTGAAAGTATATTTAAAAGTATTTTAATGTTTTTACCTAGATATTACTCATTTTTAAAAAAAAATATTAGTTATTTTTATCTTAAAATATTAAAAAAAAATTTTTTTAACTCTTCTATTAATTTAAAACTTAAGTCAATTTTTATAAAAATTAATCCAGATCTTGTTATATTTCCTATGCAAGATTCACACATATTATCTTTTGATTTGATAAGACTGTCTAAAAAATCTAAATCATTAGCACTTATAGATAATTGGGATAACTTATCTAGTAGAGGAACTTACTCAATAAAACCGGACTATATTTCAGTTTGGGGAAAACAAACTAAAAAACATGCCATAAAATATCACAGTTATAATTCCCAAAAAATTTTTTTAGCTGGAACACCACGATTTGAAGAATATTTTAAATTAAGAAATAAAAAAATTAAATCCAATTTTCCATTTAGATATATTTTATTTTTAGAAAGTTTTGGAAATTACAATAATACAGAATTTTTAGATGAACTAGATAATATCATCAAAAGAAATAAAATTTGGAAGG
>CACGZX010000029.1 GCA_902577625.1 uncultured Pelagibacteraceae bacterium | reverse complement strand
TAAAGTCGCAACATGATCAATGTTAACACCTAATCTTTTCATTTAAGATGTCTGCTTCCAGGTTTGGTAACAGGAATATTTTTTAGGGCTAATGGTAATTTATTTTTTTTATAAGTTGGAATGTCTAATTTAATTTGTGAAATAATTTTCTTTTTTATTTTTAGTTGCTTTTTATTAGATCTGTCTATAATGCATGCAAATCCAACTAGTTTAGCCTTTGATTTTTTTATAATTTTAACGCATTCTAAACTAGATTTTCCTGTTGTTATTACATCTTCGATAATAATAACTCTTGCATTTTTTTTAATGTTAAAACCTCTTCTTAAATTAAATTTTCCATCAATTCTTTCACAAAAAATTGTTTCCTTTTTTAATAATTTTCCAATTTCGTAACCAATAATTATACCACCCATTGCTGGGGATAATATTAAGTCTATTTTTTTTATTTTTTTTTTGATTTTTTTGCTTAGCGATAAACAGATTTTTGAAGCAATATGGGGATGACTTAATAATTTAGCACATTGTACATAAGCAGATGAATGTAAACCTGATGATAATACAAAGTGTCCTTCTAAAAGAGCATTAGTTTTTCTTAAAACCGCTAAAGAGTTTTTTAATGAAAGCATATTTTTTATTTTTATGTCTTATAATTTTGAAATTATATTCTTTTTGTTTTAGCTCACTCATAAGTTTTGTAAAGTTCTTCAAGTCGTGAATTATAAGATTAAATCTAAAATTTATTGCTTTTTGTGTTTTTTCCACCATTTCAACGCTTGAAATATTAACTTTGTTCTCACCTATCATCGTAGTTACATCGCCAAGTTTTCCTGGTTGATCGATTAAAGAAATCCATAATGTAGTTCTATATTCCTTAGTTTTAGATGTATGTGATCCATCCCTGTATTGCCAATACCTTCTTATTGCAGCTCTCGCTTTACCTGTTGCTGTAGATGTTAGCCAATGTAATGACGGAGAAGCTTTTTTAGATGTTATGATTTTGACCACATCTCCATTAACTAGAGTGCTTTGCAATGGGCTCTCTTTTCCATTAATTTCGCAAGCTATAGCAGCATCTCCAATTTTAGTATGAACCGCATATGAAAAATCAATTGGTGTAGCATTTTTGGGTAACTTTATGATCATTCCTTTTGGTGTAAAACAAAAAACATTTTCTTGGAACATTTGTAATTTTGTATATTCAAAATAATGTTCTGGATTTTCATTTTTTTCTATAATTTCAACCAAATCTTTTAACCAGTCATACTCCTTCCATGTTAATGAATTAAATTTTTCTGAGGATTTGTATTTCCAGTGTGATGCTATTCCTCTTTCAGCGAAATCATGCATGGGTCTTGTTCGGATTTGAATTTCTATTGGTCTTTTATTTGGACCAATTACTGCCGTATGAATAGATTGATAGTTGTTTATTTTTGGAGAAGAAATGTAATCTTTAAATTTACCAGGTATACAATTATATTTTGAGTGAAAAAGACCTAAAGCCTTATAGCAATCTTCAGTACTATTTAACACTATTCTAAAACCAATGATGTCAGTTATTTGTTCAAGTGAAACTCTTTTTTTTTGTACTTTTCTCCAAATAGAGAAGGGTGTTTTTTCTCTTCCCACAATTTCAGATTCTAAATCATACTGACTTAATACTTCGGTGAATTCATTCGATACATTTTTGACGCTAGTAGTTCTGTTGTCTTTTATTTCATCAAGTCTTTTTTTAATTAATTCCCTTGCCTTAGGGTTTAATACTTGAAATGAAAGATCTTCTAGTTCATCTCTTATTCTATTCATTCCCATTCTGTCTGCTAAAGGTGCATATATTTCCATAGTTTCTTTTGCTTTACGTATTTGCTTTTCATTATTTGTGACAAACTTAATTGTTCTCATGTTGTGTAATCTGTCAGCAAGTTTCACTAGAAGGACTCTAATATCTTTAGAAGTAGCCAAAATTAACTTCCTAAAATTTTCAGCTTTTGAATTAGACATTGCTTGATTTTCAAACTCAGAAATTTTTGTAACACCATCAACTAAGTCAGCAACTTCTAAACCAAATTCTTCTTTAATATTTTGATATGTAGCATGAGTATCTTCAATAGTATCGTGGAGAAGTCCAGTAGCTATAGTTGCACTATCTAATTTTAACTCTGTTAAAATGTTTGCTACAGCAATTGGATGTATAATATATGGAGAACCTTCATCTCTTTTTTGTTTTTCATGAGCTTTTAGAGCGAAATTGTAAGCTTTTGTTAAAGCTTCTGGATTCAAAAACTTATTATAAGATTTTACTTTTGTTATTAATTCTTCTGAATTTAACATAATTAAATTATATCATTTATTTAAATTTGTTTAATACCGTAAAGAGAAGAATTGTCTAATTTTCCTATCAAATCATGAATTTTTGTTTTTTTTTGTGGATGATTCCAGTTTTTTTCAATCTCAAACAAAGGAAATAAAACGAAATTTCTATTTTGAAGTCTGGGATGAGGAATAAGTAATTTATCGTTATTTATATCTAATTTATAAACGAGTCCCTTGTAATCTATAATATCAATATCACAAATTCTAGGGGAGTTAATTTTTGTTTTTTTTCTACCAAGTTTTTTTTCTATATCTTTAATAACAAAAAATAAATTAATAGGGTCTAAATTAGTTTTTACTTTAATTACAATGTTGTAAAATTTAGGGTAATTTTTATTAGGCCAGGAATATGTTTCATAAATACTAGAACTTTTTACAATTTTTATTGAATTGATTTCTAATAGATATTTAGCTTTTTCAATATTTCTTTTTTTATTACCAAGATTTGATCCAATACCCAAATAAACTATATTAGCTAGATTTTCTGAAATATCTTGCTTTATCACGGTTCCAATCCCTATTTTTTTTTGTTTGTCTTTTATCATAATGTTTTTTACCTTTTGCTACTGCAATTTCAATTTTGGCTTTACCTTTCTTAAAATACATTTTTGTAGGTACTAATGTAAAACCTTCGGCATTTATTTTACCTGTAAGTTTATTAATTTCTTTTTTATTAAATAAAAGTTTTCTTTCGTCAGTTGGATTATGATTTGAATAGCTTGCTTCTTTATAAGATGAAATATGTGAATTAATTAAAAAAATTTCACCGTTTTTTTCAATGGCATAAGAATCTGCAATATTTACTTTTCCAGATCTAACAGATTTTATTTCTGAACCTTTTAAAACAATTCCTGCTTCAATTATATCGTGAAAAAAATAATTAAAACTTGCTTTTCGATTTAAACAAATAATCTTTAAACCAGGATTGGTTTTTTTTTTCATTAACTAATAAGTTTAGCTGATGATAAAGCTTTTTTAACTTCTTCTTGAGTTTGTTTTTTAATTTTGACTAATGGAAGTCTAATTTCATCGTTACATAATCCTAAAAGTTTTGCTGCATACTTGACAGGAGCAGGATTGCTCTCAATAAACAAAGATTTATGCAAAGGTTGTAACATCATGTCAATTCTTTCCGCTTCCTTAATTTCATTGTCTGATTTTGATTTAGAATATTTTTGCATATCTGAACATAACTTTGGAGCAATATTAGCTGTAACAGAAATAATCCCTACTCCACCTCTTTTATTAAATTCATAAGCAAGACCATCCTCTCCGGTGAGTTGAATAAATTCTGGTCCTAATTTTTTAATTGTTTGTTCAAGTCTATTTAAATCACCTGTTGCATCTTTTACACCAGCGATATTTTTAAGTTCAAATAATCTTGCCATAGTATCAACTGACATATCAATTACACATCTGCTTGGGATATTATAAATTATAATAGGAAGGCTTGTATTATCATTTATAGCTTTATAATGTTGGTACAAACCTTCTTGTGTAGGTTTGTTATAATAAGGTGTAACAACTAGCGCTCCATCAGCGCCAGCTTTTTCAGCATGCTTCGTTAGTGCAATAGCTTCTTCTGTTGAATTAGATCCTGTTCCTGCAATTATAGGAATCTTTCCTTTTGCTTCTTTTATACATAGTTCTATTACTTTTTCATGCTCTCTATGGCTTAAAGTGGGAGATTCACCTGTTGTTCCTGCTGGAACTAAACCGTTAGTATTATTTTCAAGATGAAAATTTATTAATTTAATATAATTTTCTTCATCTAGATTATTATCTTTGAATGGTGTTATAAGTGCTACATTTGAACCTTTAAACATGGGATCTTATAACATAAATTGATAACGATTCATTAAATTTATTATGAAAAAAATAATCTTTAAATCATTAATAGTTTTTTTAACCATATTTGGGAGTAATTATTTTGTATACGCTAGTGAAAAAATTATTTTACCTCAAAAAAAACCAATTTTAAAAGATACTCAAAAAAGCAAAAATATAACAAATTATTTGGTTCCTCCAAAGAAACCAGTATCTAAAACTGAAAAAATAAAGGAAAAGAAAAAGGTAAAATTAATTGTTGATGGAGAAATTATACCACAAAGCAAACCTTTGTTTGTTAAAAAAGAAAAATCAGTTAGAGCAAAAAAATCTAAATATTATTCAAAAAAAGATTATGAAATTGCAAAGATAGCTATTAGAAGTATGGAGCAAAGGAAGTGGGCTTCAGCTGAAAAAACTGCAAAAAAAGCAAGGGATAAATCAATATTCAATTTTATAAGATGGAAACATCTTTTAACTACAGGAAATCAATTACCTTTTTATGAATACAAAAGATTTATTGAATTAAATCCAAAATATCCAAGAATAAATAGAATAAAATATCTAGCTGAACATAAGATGTCGGTGAAAGACTTATCTCCAAATTTTATCGTTGATTGGTTCAAAAAAAATCCTCCTTTAAGCGGATTTGGTAAAATTATTTTAGGCCAAGCATATTTATTAAAAGGTCAATCTAACGATGGTACTAAATTAATTAAAGAAGGATGGATAAATGCTGATTTAAGTAGAAATGATATGAAATTTTTTAGAAAAAAATTTAAAAAAATTTTAAATTCTAACGATTATATTAAAAGAGCTGACTATTTAGCTTACGAGAATAAATACTGGGATTTAAAAAGAATGCTAAGATATTTACCAAAAGACTATCAACTTCTCTATACTGCAAGACAATTATTAATGAGTAAATCTTATGGTGTAGATGCTGCAATAAGTAAGGTTCCGAAAAAATTTAAAAATGATCATGGTTTAAATTATGATCGCTTAAAATGGAGAAGAAAAAGAGGAAGAGTTGATGGCTCCCTTGAAATTTTACTTAAAATCAAAAATTCCAAAGAATATATGGTACGACCTGATAAATGGTGGGTAGAAAGAGGGATAATTGGAAGATCATTAATTTATAAAAAAAAATATGAGACCGCATATAAAATAGTTAGTAATCACGCGCTAATAGAAGGTCCAGAGTACGCAGAAGCAGAATGGATGAGTGGTTGGATAGCTTTAAGTTTTTTAAAAGATCCTATTTTAGCTGAGAATCATTTTTTAAACTTTTATAATAATGTTGGTTACCCAATAAGTTTGTCTAGGGGTGCATATTGGCTAGGTAGAACTTATGAAAAAATTGGCAAAAAAGATTTAGCAGTACAATGGTATGGGGAGTCCTCTAAATATTTAACTACTTACTATGGTCAACTATCGCATTTAAAAATCAACCCAGATAAAGAAATAGAATTAAGTAAACTTATGGAGGTTGATAAAGAATATGGGGAGAAGTTTTATAAGAAAGATATAGTTAAAGTAATTCATTTATTAGATGAGTTAAATAAAGACAAATATACTAAACATCTTTTAAGAGGCCTTGCAAATGATAATATTACTTTGGGAAGTGAAGTATTGGCTGCAAAATTAGCATCTGACATATCAAGATTTGATTTTGCTGTTCAAGTTTCAAAAATTGCTTCCTATGAAAAAAGATTTCATAACAAATATAATTATCCAGTAATAAGTACACCAAAAATTATTAATGGAAGGAAAATACCTGAGTCTGCATTTATTTTATCTATAATAAGACAAGAAAGTGAGTTCGACACAAGTGCACATAGTCATGCTGGAGCTCAAGGCCTAATGCAATTAATGACTTACACAGCTAAAGTTGTGGCAAAACAAGCAAAATTACCCTACTCAAAATCTAGATTAACCTCAGACCCAGAATATAATGTTAACTTAGGTTCCCACTATATAGCGGGATTAATTCTTGAATATGATGGTTCATATCCTTTTGCAATAGCCGCTTATAATGCTGGTCCCAAGA
The DNA here is from genome assembly GCA_902577625.1 of uncultured Pelagibacteraceae bacterium. Taxonomy (GTDB): domain Bacteria; phylum Pseudomonadota; class Alphaproteobacteria; order Pelagibacterales; family Pelagibacteraceae; genus Pelagibacter. The sequence continues at coordinate 2,419 of CACGZX010000029.1, read as the reverse complement.
GAGTTAGATATTGGAAAAAAATTAATAAAAACCCACAAAAAAAGCAAATTGATTATGTTGATTGGATTGAATTAATCAAATTTAAAGAAACTAGAAATTATGTGCAAAGAGTTTTAGAAAATTATAATGTTTATAGATATATACTTGAGCAAAAGCCTATAAAATTAAAAGATTTTTTTAAAAACGATCCCCTATATTAATGGCGGAAAGGGAGGGATTCGAACCCTCGGTACATCTTTCGACGCACGACGAGTTAGCAACCCGTTGGTTTAAACCAGCTCACCCACCTTTCCGTTGACTACTGTGTAACTTGAAATCATTGAATATTCAATATTAATCAAGTAATTTTGTGCAAATTATGAAAAACAAATATTCTATATTTTCTCTAATTAAGAATGCTTTTAGCTACCACGAAAATTGGCAAAGAGCATGGAGAGATCCGGAGCCAAAAAAAGAATATGATGCAATTATAATTGGTGGTGGAGGTCATGGTTTGGCCACAGCTTTTTACTTGGCTAAAAAGCACGATATGACAAATATTGCAGTTGTTGAAAAAGGTTGGATTGGTGGAGGAAACACAGGGAGAAATACAACTATAATTCGTTCTAATTATTTATGGGATGCTAGTGCAGGTTTGTACGACCATGCTTTAAAAATTTGGGAGGGATTATCACAGGAATTAAATTATAATGTTATGTTTAGTCAGAGAGGTGTTATGAATTTAGCTCATAACCTTCAAGATGTTAGAGATCTAAAAAGAAGAACTCATGCAAACAGATTAAATGGGATTGATGCTGTATGGTTAAATACTGAAGAAGTAAAAAAATTCTGTCCAATAATTAATACTTCACCTGATATTAGATATCCTGTTTTAGGAGGAACTTTACAAAGAAGAGCAGGAACAGCTAGACATGATGCTGTTGCATGGGGTTACGCACGTGGAGCGGATGCAATGGGTGTTGATATTATTCAAAATTGTGAAGTAAAAGGAATTAAAAGAAATGGAGATAGTGTTGAAGGTATAGAAACAACTAAAGGATTTATTAAATCAAAAAAAATTGGAGTAGTTGCTGCCGGTCACTCTAGTGTTATTGCAAATATGGCTGGTTTAAAATTACCTCTTGAGAGCAAACCATTACAAGCTTTAGTATCTGAACCAGTTAAACCTATTATAGATACAGTGGTTATGTCTAATGCAGTTCATGCATATGTAAGTCAATCAGATAAAGGGGAATTGGTTATTGGTGCAGGAACTGATGCTTATGTTTCTTATACACAAAGAGGGAGTCATGATGTTGTTGAAGGAACTTTAAAAGCAATATTAGAGCTATACCCTATTTTTAGTAGAATGAAAATGTTAAGGCAATGGGGAGGCATTGTTGATATTTGTCCAGATGCTAGCCCTATAATTAGTAAAACACATATCAAGGGATTATATTTTAATTGTGGTTGGGGCACAGGTGGATTTAAAGCAACACCAGGGTCGGGTGATTTGTTTGCATACACGATTGCTAACGACGAACCTCATAAATTAAATGCTGATTTTAATATTAATAGATTTGTAAGTGGTGATCTTGTTGATGAACATGGAGCAGCTGCTGTAGCACACTAATGTTTTTAATTAATTGTCCATATTGTGGTGAAAGAGATCAAAGTGAATTTTCAGCTGGTGGAGAAGCACACATCGTTAGACCAAAACAACCTACAGAATTAAATGATGATCAGTGGGCAGAATTTTTATTTATGAGAAAAAATATTAAAGGAGTTCAATTAGAAAGATGGAATCATGCTCACGGATGTAGAAAATGGTTTAACATGGTTAGAGATACATCAAACGATAAAATTCATGCTGTATACAAAATGGGTGAAAAACCCCCTATAAAATAATGACTAAAAATTTAAGAACAACAAATAGCAAGTTTATTGATCAAACATCTAGGATATCTTTTAAATTTGACGGTAAAAAATTATATGGTTTTAAAGGTGATACATTGGCATCAGCCTTATTAGCAAATAATATTCACCTGATAGGAAGAAGCTTTAAATATCATCGTCCAAGAGGAATAATGGCATGTGGTTCTGAGGAACCTAATGCGATCGTACAAGTTGGAAATGATGCTTCTATGACAGAACCAAATACAAGAGCGACTGAAATAGAATTATATGAAGGTTTAGAGGCCTCAAGTCAGAATTGTTGGCCAAGTGTTAATTTTGATCTGGGTGCGGTAAACAATTTTTTCTCCCCTCTTATACCTGCAGCTTTCTATTATAAAACATTTATGTGGCCTGCAAATTTTTGGAAATTATATGAATATTTTATAAGAAAATCAGCAGGTCTGGGTAGATCTCCTACTGAACCAGACAAGGATATTTATGATCATAGATATTTACATTGTGATGTTTTGGTCGTTGGTGGAGG
>CACGZX010000028.1 GCA_902577625.1 uncultured Pelagibacteraceae bacterium | reverse complement strand
TAACATAAAGGTTAAATTCTCTTATGCTTACAGTTAATCTATCCTGTTTTTTATTGTCAACAACTTCACCATGCCATAAAACATTATCTATTAAAATTAAACCATCTTTATCGATTAAATCTACTGAATGGTTAAAATAATTTATATAATTTTCTTTATCAGCATCAATAAATACTAAATCAAATTTTTGTTTTTGCTCATTCAAATTATTTAAACTTTCCAATGCAGGAGCAATAATTAATTTAATTTTATTTTCTTGATCTGCTTTTTTGAAAAAATTTACTGCTGTCCTACTGGTTTCTTGATTTTTATCTAATGCTATAACTGATCCATCATCTGGTAAAGCTAATGACATTGATAATGTACTTAATCCTGTAAAAGTACCAATTTCTAAAATTTTTTTTATTTTAGAAGATTTAATTAATAAATGTAAAAAATGACATTGTGATATTGAGATTTGCATTCTTTTAATATCTCCTAGTTCTTCATTGTGTGTGATTATTTCTTTTTGGACAGGATGAAGTTCTATTGAATTATTATTTATATATTCTTCGATTTCCTTATTAACAGTAAGATTTGAACCCATTCTACTTAAGTTTCATTTTTAATATCTCATTAACTAATTGAGGATTAGCCTTACCTCCAGAAACTTTCATTGCCTGTCCTACAAAAAATCCAAATAATTTTTCTTTTCCTGATTTGTACTCTTTCACTTTATCTTGATTTTCATTTATTACTTTTTCAATCAGTTTCTCTAACTCTTTAGGGTCACTTTGTTGTTTAAGACCTTTTTCTTTGACTATATCTATAGGATTTTTATCTCCTTCAGCCATCATTTCAAAAACTGTTTTGGCAATTTTCCCAGAAATTGTCCCATCTTTTATTAAATTGATTAATTTAGATAGATTTTTTGCGCTTATTGGGCTTGATGTAATTTCTAAGTTTTTTTCATTTAACAATGCAAATAATTCACCTGTAATCCAATTTGATGAAAGTTTAACATCAGAATTTTCAATTACAGCTTCAAAATATTTCGATGTATCTAAATCTGATACTAAAATATTAGCTTCATAAGGACTTAAATTAAATTTTTCTATAAAACGTGATTTTTTTTGATCTGGAAGTTCTGGAATTTCTTTTTTAATACTTTCGACATATTCATTGCTAAATTCCAATGGTAATAGATCGGGATCTGGAAAATATCTGTAATCATGTGCATCTTCCTTGGATCTCATTGATCTTGTTTCATTTTTTTTTGTATCAAAAAGTCTTGTTTCTTGATCAATTTTTCCACCCTCTTCTAGTATATCAACTTGTCTATTTGCTTCATGTTCTATAGCCATTTGCATAAACTTAATTGAATTTACATTTTTAATCTCACATCTGGTTCCATATTTATCATCACCTTGTTTTCTAACGGATACGTTAACATCTGCTCTAAGTGAGCCTTCCTGCATATTTCCATCACAAGTTCCTAAATATCTCATTATTGATCTTAATTTTTTTATATAAACATTAACCTCTTCCGGAGATCTTAAATCTGGCTTACTTACAATTTCCATTAAGGCTACACCGGATCTGTTTAAATCAACTAATGTATTTTTTGGATCAATATCATGAATACTTTTTCCAGCATCTTGTTCTAAATGTAATCTCTCAATTCCAACAGTTTTTGATCCTGATGCCAAATCAAGAACAACAGAACCTTCTCCTACAATTGGGTCTTTATATTGAGATATTTGGTATCCCTGTGGTAAGTCTGCATAAAAATAATTTTTTCTATCAAAAATGGACTTATTATTTATTTTAGCGTTTAATCCAATTCCAGTTTTTATAGCTTGTTTAATGCAGAATTCATTAATTACTGGTAGCATTCCAGGAAATGCTGCATCTACTAAACTTACTTGTGTATTTGGTTCACTACCAAACTTAGTAGGTGATGTAGAAAATAATTTTGATTCTGATAGTACTTGCGCATGAACTTCAAGTCCAATTACTACTTCGTACTTTTTTCCATTTCTGTCTATAAGGTAATCATTACTCATTCATCCACCATTCTTTTAAATTAAATTTAAAATTGATTTTATCTTCCATGGAATAAGCTATATTTAAAATATTTTGTTCATCAAAAGATTTACCAATTATTTGCAAACCTAGTGGATATCCTTTTTTGTCTAATCCTGCAGGAATAGAAATTCCAGGTAAACCAGCAAGATTTACAGGAACTGTAAATATATCGTTTAGATACATTGAAACAGGGTCATTCGATTTTTCTCCAATTTTAAAAGCTGATGAAGGTGTTGAGGGTGTTAGTATTGCATCAACTTTTTGAAATACATTACTAAAATCATTTTTAATTAATCTTCTAACTTTTTGGGCTTTCAAATAATATGCATCATAATAACCTGATGATAGAACATAGGTGCCAATCATAATTCTTCTCTTTACTTCATCACCAAAACCTGCTGATCTAGTTTTTTCATACATATCAATTAAATTGTCGCCTTCGGTTCTGAAACCATATTTTACACCATCATATCTTGCAAGATTAGATGAGGCTTCAGCTGGAGCAACAATATAGTAAGTTGGTAATGCAAATTTTGTGTGTGGAAGTGATATATCAATGATTTCGGCACCACAATCTTTTAAATATTTTTTTCCATCTTCCCATAGTTTTTCAATTTCTTCAGACATTCCATCGACTCTATATTCTTTTGGAATTCCAATTTTTTTACCTTTAATGTCTTTCGACAAATCTTTTGAATACATTGGTCTTTTAAAATCTACAGAAGTTGAATCTTTATTATCAAAGGAACTCATTACTTCTAATAAGAGTGCTGAATCTTTAACATTTCTTGTCATAGGACCTGCTTGATCTAAAGATGATGCAAATGCAACTATTCCATATCTAGAACAACTTCCATATGTAGGTTTTAAACCAACCGTTCCTGTGAATGAAGCTGGTTGCCTTATAGATCCACCTGTATCAGTTCCTATAGTTGCTGGTGTTAATTTTGCTGCTAAGGCTGATGCAGAACCCCCCGAAGAACCTCCTGGAACTAAATCTTTATCAATTGGACTAGTTACATTGCCAAAATAACTTGTTTCATTTGAAGAACCCATCGCAAATTCATCACAGTTTAATTTACCTAATAGAATAGATCCGTCATTCCATAAATTTTGAGTAACTGTTGACTCATATGTTGGTATAAAATTATTTAGTATTTTACTACTTGCTGTTGTTTTTATATTTTTGGTACAAAATAAATCTTTTACAGCAATTGGTACACCAGGTAGTTTTTTATTAAAATCAGGTTTTGAATCAAACTCGTTTGCTTTTTTTAAAGCGGTCTCGAAGGTTTCTTCATTATATGTGTTTAAGTTTTTAGATTTTTTTGATCGTTCAACATATGCTGATGTAGCCTCATTAGATGAAATTTTTTTATTTTTTATATTTGAAACTAATTCTGATAAACTAAGATCAATAATATTTGACATTATTCAACTACCTTTGGGACAACAAAAAAATCTTTATTTTCATCTGGAGAATTTTTAAGTATCTCTTCTCTGATATTTTTAGATTTAATTTCGTCTTTTCTAAGTCTTAATTTTGTTTCAACAATAGAGCTTAGTGGCTCGATGTTTTCAGTTTTTAACTCATTAAGTTGTTCAATCCATTTAAATATTGAATTTAAATCAGTCTCTAATTTCTTAGCTTTTTCTTCATCTAAGGAAATTCTTGATAATTTGGATATATGTTTAACTGTTTTAAGATCTATGCTCATGTGATATTTAAATTAAGGGCAAATTATCATTTAATATGAAAATTACAATATGATGGACATTAACGATATAAAGAACCATATAAATAACAAATCTAGACTTATTGGAGTTGATATGGGTTCTAAAAGAGTTGGTTTGTCAATTTCTGATGAAAATAGAAAAATTGCTACTCCTTTAAAAACAGTAAATTATGAAAATATTCAAATCCTAGCAGATGAGTTAAAAAAAATAGCTAATGAAAATAACGTTCAAGCTATTGTATTTGGTAATCCTAAAAATATGGATGGAACGGAGGGTAGTTCATCTCAATCAGTAAAAGATAAAGTAAAAATAATATCTGAAAAAATCAAAATACCGATATTTATGTGGGACGAGAGACTTTCGACAGTTGGGGCGTTCAATTTATCTAGTCAGCTAGACGTAAATGTTACAAAAAGAGTAAAAAATATAGATGAAAATGCTGCTACCTTTATACTTCAAGGAGTTTTAGATTTTTTAAATAATTAAGCTTGCATTATTGATGCTCTATAGTTATAGAGTTGGTTTTAATGGCAAATGTAAAAAAAGCTATTAAAATCTCAAAAAAACACCTCCTAGGAATCCAAGATCTATCAATTACCGATGTAAACTTCATTTTATCTGAAGCAAAACAATTTATTGCTTTAAACAAAAGTAAAAACAAGAAATTAGATATCTTAAGAGGAAAAACACAAATAAATTTATTTTTTGAACCTTCAACACGTACACAAAGTTCATTCGAATTGGCTGGGAAAAGGCTAGGTGCAGATGTTATGTCAATGAATTTAAATAATTCTGCAATAAAAAAAGGTGAAACATTAATTGATACAGCAATGACTCTCAACGCGATGCATCCTGACATTATTGTAGTAAGGCATCAAGATTCTGGAGCATCAAACCTATTATCTCAAAAAGTTAATTGTGCAGTTCTTAATGCTGGTGATGGAAGAAGAGAGCATCCAACGCAGGCTTTATTAGACGCTTTAACTATTATAGATAGAAAAGAAAAAATTGAAGGATTAAAAATAGCAATATGTGGAGATATTGTTCATTCAAGAGTTGCAAGATCAAACATTTATTTACTTAATATGTTAGGAGCAGAAGTAAATATTATTGCTCCATCAAATTTAATGCCAAAAGATATTGACAAACTTGGAGTTAACAGTTTTTCAGATATGAAAAAAGGATTAAAAGATTGCGATATAGTTATGATGCTTAGACTTCAAAACGAAAGAATGACTAGTTCTTTCCTATCATCTAACAGAGAATATTATGAATATTATGGATTAACGCCAGATAAATTAAAATTTGCTAAAGATGATGCTTTAATAATGCACCCTGGCCCAATGAATAGGGGTATAGAAATCGATACAAATTTAGCTGATGACATAAATAAAAGTGTAATTAAAGAACAAGTTGAACTAGGTGTTGCAGTAAGAATGGCTTGCCTTAAAATATTTTGTGAATGATGAAAAAAAAATACTTTTTAAATGCCAATATAATTGATCCGCAAAACACTATAGATGAAGTTGGTGGATTAATAATTGGTGAAAATGGATTAATCGAAGCTGCAGGTAAAAAAGTAAATACAAACAATATACCGTCTAGAGAAAAATATATTGATTTGAAAGGTAATTATATAATTCCAGGAATTGTCGATATGCGAGTTTTTGTTGGAGAGCCAGGTTTTGAATATAAAGAAAATTTTAGAACACTAAGTGAAGCTTCTTTATCAGGTGGAGTAACATCCGTAGTTACAATGCCTAATACAAATCCTATTATAGACAATGTTTCTATAGTTGATTTTTTAAAAAGAAGAGGAAGAGATAAGGCAAAAATTAATATATTTCCTACTGCATCTTTAACAAAAAATCTTGAAGGTACAAATATGACTGAGTTTGGTCTTCTTCAAGCTAAAGGAATTATAGGGTTTACTGATGGATATAAAACAATTCAAAATACAAGATTAATGTCAAGAATTATGAGATCTGCATACGATTTGAATTGCTTAATTATGCAGCATGTTGAAGATGGAGAATTAGCGAAAGATGGAATGGTAAATGATGGAATTATTTCAACAAAATTGGGTCTTCAAGGTATTTCTGATTTGGCGGAAAAAATTATTATTGAGAGAGATTTAACTTTGCTCGAAGATTTTAATTGCAGATATCATATATCGCAAATCTCATCACAAAAATCTCTAGATGTAATTAAAAAAAGAAAAGAGAATGTAGAATTTACGTGTGGTGTTTCAATAAATAATCTGTCACTAAATGAAAATGACATAGGTGATTTTAGAACATTTTTAAAATTATCTCCCCCACTCAGAACTGAAGATGATAGATTGGCATTAATTAAAGGAATAAATAATGAATTAATTGATGTAATAGTTTCTGATCACAAACCTGAAGATGAAGAACAAAAAAGACTAACTTTTGCACAAGCTTCAACTGGTGCATCAGGCATAGAAACCCTATTACCACTTGCGCTAGAGCTTTACCATAATGAATCTATAAAATTAAATAAAATAATTAAAGCTTTAACATGTAATCCAGCTAAAATTTTAAAAATCAACAAAGGAAATTTAAGTATTGGCAATGATGCTGATTTTTGCATACTTGATATAAATAAACCTTGGATAGTTAAAAAAGAAAATTTAATATCAAAGTCTAAAAACACATCAATAGAAGGAAGAAAGTTACAAGGTAAAGTAATTAGTACATTTGTAAAAGGAGAAGAGTTATTTAAAATTTAATTATGGAATTAACTTTAATTATATCAATTTCTTATTTAATGGGATCTATTCCTTTTGGTTTAATACTTACAAAAATATTTTTAAAGAAAGATATAAGAGATGTTGGATCAGGAAACATAGGGGCAACTAACGTTTTAAGAACTGGAAATAAAGCAGTCGGATACTTAACTTTAACACTAGATGTTTTAAAAGCAGTGACTCCAGTATTATATATTAAGTTTTATTTCCCAGAATTAGTTTATATTTCATCGTTATCTGTTTTCCTAGGGCATGTTTTCCCTATTTGGCTAAAATTTAAAGGAGGAAAAGGTGTTGCTACATATTTAGGCATATTATTTTCTATAAATTATATTTTAGGAATATTTTTTATTTTTTCATGGCTAATAATTTTTTATGTTTCAAAATATTCTTCCCTGGGTTCAATATTATCAAGTTTGATAATTCCAATTTTTATTTTTTTTAATTCAAATTATGAAAATGAATATTTTTTTATAATAATGTTTGTTCTAATTTTATTTACTCATAGAGAAAATGTTAAACGACTGATAAATAAAGAAGAATCCAAGACAAAAATTTATTAATTTGACTATTGATCTATTTTTTGTGTAGTTTCACTAATTATGAATCTTGTCATAGTTGAAAGTCCTGCAAAAGCTAAAACAATTAATAAATACTTAGGTGGTAATTATACAGTTTTAGCAAGTTACGGACATATAAGAGATCTTCCCTCTAAAAATGGATCTGTAGATCCTGAAGATAAATTTAAAATGATATGGGAGGTTGATAGCTTTTCAAAAAAATATTTAAAAGAAATTACTGATGCTGCAAAAAAATCAGAAAAAATTATTCTTGCAACAGATCCAGATCGTGAAGGTGAAGCTATAGCTTGGCATGTAAGAGAATACTTGGAAGAAAAAAAACTTTTAAAAGATAAAAAAATTGAAAGAGTAGTTTTTAATGAAATTACTAAAAAGGCAGTAACTAACGGAATTGATAATCCTAGAAATATAGAATCTAATTTAGTAGATGCATATATGGCAAGAAGAGCTTTGGACTATTTGGTTGGATTTAATATATCACCTATTCTATGGACAAAATTGCCAGGTTCAAAATCCGCAGGTAGAGTCCAATCTGTTGCATTAAGATTGCTTACTGAAAGAGAGCATGAAATAGAACAATTTAAACCTGAAGAATTTTGGACTTTAAATGTAAATTTCAAAACCTCAAAAGATGATATTTTAAATTCAAATATAGTATTATTAAATAATTCTAAAGTAGAAAAATTCACTTTTAAAAATAAAGAAGATATAAATAATGCTATAGAATTAATTAAAAAATCAAAATATAAAATTTCAGATATTATTTCTAAAATATATACAAGAAATCCTCTTGGCCCATTTACGACATCTACACTTCAACAAACTTCTTCAAGTAAATTAGGTTTTGGAGCTTCTAGAACAATGCAAATCGCTCAAAGGTTATATCAAGGAATAGATATTGAAGGTGATACAGTTGGATTGATCACATACATGAGAACAGATGGGACAAACATATCAAATGATGCAGTGAATGACTTTAGAGATTTTATAAAAAATTCATATGGTGTTAATTATTTACCTAAAGAACCTAACAATTATTCAGGTAAAAAAGCTAAGAATGCTCAAGAAGCTCATGAAGCTATAAGACCCACGGATATAACTAGAACTCCAGATTCGATAAAAAAATTTTTGAGTACAGATCAAAATAAACTATATAATTTAATTTGGTCAAGAGCCCTAGCATCACAAATGGAATCAGCAAAGTTTGATAGAAAGACCATTACAATAGATTCTGATAATGGATTAAATCAATTTAAAACTTCAGGATCAACAATTAAATTTGATGGTTTTTTAAAACTTTCAAAAGTTGATGAAAATGAAGACGAAAAAATTCTTCCAGATGTAAATAAAGAAGAAGTTTTAGTTAAAGATTTTATTGATGAACAACATTTCACACAACCACCGCCTCGATACTCTGAGGCAAGTTTAGTAAAAAAACTTGAAGAATTAGGCATTGGAAGACCTTCTACATATGCAAGTATTATTTCTGTAATCTCAAATAGAGGGTATGCTGATGTAATTAATAAACGTTTTTTTCCAACTGATAGAGGAAAATTATTATCTGCATTTTTAGAAAAATTATTTTCTAAATATGTTGATTATGGTTTTACAGCCGGTTTAGAAGATCAGCTTGATGATATTACAGCAGGTAAAGAAGAATGGATAAAAGTACTTGATAATTTTTGGAAAGATTTTAATTTAAATGTATCAAGTGTTAAGGAAAAACGAACTCGAGAAGTATTAGATTTACTTAACGAAAGTCTTGGAGAGCTAATCTTTGAAGCTGATGAAAATGGAAAAATTAACAGAAGCTGCAAATTATGTGACAATGGTGAATTAAGTTTAAAAAATAGTTTCAGAGGAGGTGCATTTATAGGCTGCTCTAATTATCCAGAATGTAA
>CACGZX010000027.1 GCA_902577625.1 uncultured Pelagibacteraceae bacterium | reverse complement strand
GATAATTTCAAATTTATGTGTGAAGATAAGAATATTAGATCTTCAACAAGCATTACAGTTTTAATCAAAGACGAATGGTTTACAAAACATAACGAAGAGGATCAAAGAGGAGTATTAAAAAAATTATTCTCACTTCTTGAAAAAGAAGGTGTTGCTAATGATATTAATGGTTATCCTAAAGCACCACCTAGCATAAGGATTTGGGGTGGTTCGACTGTACAAAACAGTGATATGAAAGCTCTTTTACCTTGGATTGATTGGGCTTATAATTCTTTAAAAAATAATGCCTAAAGTTCTAATTTCAGATTCAATGAGCAATGTTGCTCAAAAAATTTTTGAAAAAAACAACATTGCAGTTGATGTAAAAACAGGTTTATCAGAACAAGAAATTATTAAAATTATTCCTGAATACGATGGTATGGTTGTTAGGTCAGCAACCAAAGTTACTAAAAATATAATTGAGGCTGCAAAAAATTTAAAAGTAATTGGGAGAGCCGGGGCAGGTGTAGATAATATAGATGTACCAGTGGCAAAAGAAAAAAATATGATTGTTATGAATACACCTGGTGGAAATGCTAATGCAACAGCCGAGCATGCATTTGCTTTAATAATGTCTGTACTTAGAAGAATTCCTTTTGCTAACGAAACTACACATAAAGGTCAGTGGGAGAAAAAAAATATTAAAGGTACTGAACTTTCAAAAAAAACATTGGGCATAGTTGGTTTTGGAAATGTAGGTGTAAGATTAAGCAACCTTGTTAAAGGTTTTGATATGAAAATACTTGTGAATTCAAAATCATTAGAGTCTAGAAAAAAAGATTATCCTCATGTGGAAAACGTAAGCTTTGAAGATTTGATAAGCAAAAGTGATATTATAAGTTTTCATTGTAAAGCCCCTAAGGATGGAAAACCAATGATTACTAAAGAACATTATAAGAAAATGAAGCCAACATCTTATATAATTAATGCGGCACGTGGAAATATCGTTGATGAAAAAGATCTAAATGATGCGTTAAATGAAAATTTAATTGCAGGCGCTGCAGTAGACGTTTTTTCAAAAGAACCAGCAAAAGATAATATATTATTTAATAATCCAAAAGTAATTGCAACTCCACACATAGCAGCTTCTACAACTGAAGCATCAATAGTTGTTGCTGAAATGGTTGCAAATCAAATATCAGACTTTTTATTAAAAGGTATAAAATTAAACACTGTTTAGTGAAAGAGTTATTATTAATAATATTAATATTATTTTTTACTTCTAATTCTTCTGCAAATTTTAAGGAAATTAAAAAAAAAGCTGTAGTAAATAAACCTGAAATAATTTTTCCAATTCCAAAAAATCTTAAAAATTGTCAAACTAAACTTTATGTAAGTCCAGAATTAAATAAAATTGAACCAATTTTAAAAGTTAAAGCACCAATTGGATATGGATTAGACGATAGATATGATTATGCATTAAGTAAATTTTCAAATTTCACTTTTCCATGCAGTGGTGGAAATATAGAAGCTTGTGAATATGTAAAAAAAACAATTTTAAATTGGGCAAAAGCTGATGCAGCAAAAAGAACTGGACCATCAGACCATGAAGGCAGGCATTGGAATGATACACTAACAGTAAATTTGTATGTTGCATCACCTATGTTAGCCGCTTACTCATTTGCTAAGCAAGTTTTAAATGTGTCTCAAGAAGAAGATAGAATAATAAAAAATTGGTTTAAAAAAATTGTAAAAAAAAATCAACATTTATTATATGGAAAAACTTATGATAACGGCGGCGCCATGGGAACTCCTAAAAGAGCTCACAATCACGCTTTGTCTTCAGCAGTAGCTCATATGGCATTAGGAGTTTTATTAGATGATAATATATTATTTAGAAAAGCGTTTAGAAATTATGAAGCAGCAATAAGATATCAAAGAAAAGATGGTAGCATGCCTATTGAGGTAAGAAGAGGTGGTAGAGCTATGTTTTATCAAGGTAGAGCCATGAATGCTCTCGCTGTAATAGCAATAATTGCCGAACATCAAGGTTATAATATTTGGGAATTAGATTTTAAAGGTAAAAATTATCATAATTTAGTTAAATTTTTTTTAGATTTTTCGGAAAATAATCAAATTGTTTTTAAATACGCCAAAGAAAACAGATTTCCAGGACCCGCAAAAAATTATAAGGTTCAAGATCTTAAGTCTAATTCTAGCAGTAATTTTGGTTGGTTTTATGCATACGCAACAAGATTTCCAGACCATGAAAATATTAAAAGAGTCAAAACATGGATAAAAAATAAAGACGAAACGAATGGATACCAAAGAAGAATAATGCAACAGTTTAAAAATCTTAACAAAAGAGGCTTTGGTAGCGCTTCATGGACAGTTGTGGAGCCCTTCTGTCATTTTACTAAATAGCCCTTATTGTTGGTAGTGAATAAAAATCTGCCGTATCTATTCTAGAAGAGTGCTCTCTTTTCATATTCCATCTTTTTTGAACACCAGCGCTAGCAAGACTTATAGCAGATCTCCCATATCTATAATTTGTATTATCAATTGATCTCATTAAACTGTTTATTTTTTCATCTTTTTCTGATGAAAATAAATTCTTTTTTCCATCATCATTTGATAGTCCTGTTAGTAGTACACCTGCTTTTTGATAACGATAACCATTTTTGAAAATACTTTCTAAAGCAGATAAGGCAGTCTTAACTATTTCGATACTATTGTTTGTTGCAATTGGAAAATCAATTGTTTTTGAATTTGAATAATACCCAAACTTACCTTGGAAAGGACTTGTTCTAATGAAAATTGTTATTGATTTTGCAATTAAAGATTCTGATCTAATTTTTTCTGAAGCGTTTAAACAATAATTTGCAATAGCTTCTTTTAGTTCTTGAAATTTTTCTACTCTTTTTCCAAATGAACGTGATACTACACAACTCTTTCTTTTCGATATAGTTTTTTCTAAACCAATACAAGGAATACCTCTAAGCTCCATCGCAGTTCTAGAACTTAAAACATTAGAACTTTTTTTAATCCAAGTATTAGACATGTTTTTTAATTGCTTAGCATTATAAATTCCATTTTGATGATAAAATTTAGTTAATTGTCTTCCAACACCCCAAACATCATTAATTTCTATTTTTTCTAATATTGGATCGATATTTTGAATTCCAATTAAACTTGCAACTCCAGACTCTTTTTTCTTGGCAATATGATTTGCAACCTTGCTTAAGGTTTTTGTTTTAGCAATACCAATACTTGTTGGAATACCAGTCCATTGTAAAACTGTACTTCTAATTTCTTTTCCAACATCTTCTATTTCGTCATCAGAAAAATTTGATAAATCTAAAAAGGCTTCATCAATTGAATAAACTTCCATATCAGAATTAAAACGCTTTAAAGTTCGCATCACTCTTCTTGAAATATCTCCATACAAAGAATAGCCAGATGAAAAAACTTGAACATTATTTTTAATGATAATATCTTTTGCTTTAAAATAAGGTTCTCCCATTTTTATTCCTAATGCTTTTGCTTCATTAGATCTCGAGACAATACAACCATCATTATTTGACAAGACAACAACAGGTTTTTTTCTTATTTTAGGATTAAATAATCTTTCACACGAAACATAGAAAGAATTACAATCAACTAGTGCTATTTTTTTAGTATGTTGAATGGATGACATAAGTTACAACCCCCCAAATAAAAATATCTTCTTCTTCATTAATTAAAATTCTATCCTCAAAATTTTTAGATCCAGATGTTAAAAATTTTTTATCTCTCTCTTGAACAAAACTTTTAACTACAAGTTCATCATGAACGTTTGCTATAACTGTTGAAAAGTTTTTTGGTGTTAGGCTTTTATCAACTAACAATAAATCTCCATTATTAATACCAACGTCGACCATTGATTTTCCTTGAACTCTTATGATGAAGGTTGCTGGAACATTTTTGATTAAATGAACATTTAGATCAATATCTTCCTCAATATAATCTGTTGCAGGAGATGGAAAACCCGCACCAGCTTTGTGTAAATAGTAAGGTATTGTTATCTTCATAAATGTTCTTCTTTTGTTCTAATTAATATATAAGTTATTCACTAGTGTCAATCAGGTTGTATTTTGAGTCTGGAAGTGAATCAAAAGTGAATCAAAAGGTGAACATTGAAACCACATTTTGTGCCCTTGTGGATAACTTTAACCAAGGATAGTTTAAATCCCATACCGAATATGAAAAAGCTTATAGGAATATTGGTTCTGAGTTTGTTATGTAGCAGTATTGCTTCAGCAAAAAGTCTCAGAGTTGTTGATGGCGACACAATTATTCTAAACGGTGAGAAGATACGCTTTTCAGGAATTGATACACCAGAACTAAAACAAACTTGTTTGAAAGACAATGAAGAAGTAGGTTGTGGTATGTTTGCAAAGATGCTGCTAGTTAAAAAGATTGGTAAAAATACACCAATATGTATTGGCAAAGAAAAGGATTTTTACAAAAGAACTCTAGCAGAATGCTTTGTTAATGGAGAAAGCTTGTCAAAATTTTTAGTAAGAAGTGGTTATGCTTTTGCTTATAGAAAATATTCAACAAAATTTGTTAAGGACGAAGATTTTGCAAAAAAAAATAAACTAGGAATGTGGTCAATGACTTTTCAATATCCATGGGATTTTAGAAAAGGTTTATAAAAAAGCTAAGGGAGAAAATAAATGAAAAAATTATCGTGCCATTGTGGAGAAGTAGAAGCAGAAGTTAATGTTCCAGAAAAAGGATTTGAAAAAATTATGCGTTGCAATTGTTCTATCTGTAAAAGAAAAGGATATATTATAGGAGTAGTTGGACCAGATGATTTTAAACTAGTTAAAGGAAAAAATCTTTTAACACTTTATCAATTTAAAACAAAAACTGCCCAACATTATTTTTGTAAAGTTTGTGGTATTCATACTCACAACAGACCAAGAAGTAATCCAAAAATCTATGGTGTAAATATTGCTTGTGTTGAAGGTATAAAGCCATTTGAAATAGAAAATGTTCCAGTTAATGATGGAGAGAACCATCCTTTAGATCAAAAAAAATAATTTTTATATGCAGCATATTGTTGAGTGTTATGAGAAAGTAAAGAATGATTGTTTTAAATTTATAAATTCACAAGAAACAAAAACAAATAAATTTAAAAATAAAAATAAAATGCTTAAATCTTATTTAATACCCATAAGCTTTTGGATTAAAAAAAAATTAAAAAAAAAATCTCCATTGATTATTGGTTTATCTGGAGGCCAAGGAACAGGAAAAACAACAATCACTTCAATAATATCTTTAATACTAAGAAAATATTTTAAACTTAAAGTTTTTAAAATTTCTATTGACGATTTCTATAAAACTAGAAAAGATAGAAAAAAATTATCAATTACAAAACACCCTTTGCTAATTACAAGGGGAGTGCCAGGGACTCATGATTATAAAATTATTTATGAATTCTTTAAAAAAATTAAAAATAAAAAATTTGATAAATTAAGATTACCAAAATTTGATAAATCTAAAGACGATAGATGTCACAAAAAGTTATGGTATAAAATTAATTCAAGACCAGATGTAATAATTTTTGAAGGCTGGTGTGTTGGTGCAAAAGCTCAAAAAAATTCAGAGCTTGTTAGATCAATAAATTCATTAGAAAAAACAGAAGATTCAGATTTAGTTTGGAGAAATTATGTTAATATTCAATTGAAAACACATTATAAAAATTTGTTTAAACAAATTAATGAAATAATTTATCTTAGAGCTAATAATTTTAAAATGCTTCAAAAATGGAGAATAAAACAAGAAAAAACACTTTGGTTAAAATCAAAAAATAAAAGAAATTTAAGAATTATGAATAGAAGTGATATAATAAATTTTATGCAAACATACCAAAGAATTACCCAAAGCATGTTTAAAGATGCGCCAAAATATGCCTCGATTGTAATGAAATTAAATAGTAATCATCAAATTAATTCAATTAAATTTAGATAAATGAAAAAAGCAATTTTAATTATAATTTCATTAATTTTTTTTGTTCCACAAGTATATGCAATTACACTTACTGAGGCCCTTACTCAAGCTTATAAAAATAATCCTGAGTTAAACGCTGAAAGAGAAAGTATAAAAGTATCTGAAGAAGATTTAAATATTTCAAAAGGAGAATACCTTCCAACTTTAACTTTGACCGGAAGTAAAAGCCAAGAAGACACTAATAAATTAACAAATCAAACAGGAGGAGATGCAACAATTACAGATGTAGATCCTCAGTCAACCTCAATAACCATTGAACAAACATTGATAGATTTTGGAAGAGGTGCGGAGCACGAAAAAAATAAAATTGGGATTAATCTTGCAAAAGCAAAGTTATTAAAAAAAAGAGCAAGATATTTTATACAAAGCTATAGAAGCTTACACAGGACTTATTTTAGCAAATGAAAAATTTGAAATTAATAAAGTAAATGTAAATTTACTTGAAAGGCAAGTTGAGACAGACACAATAAGACTCGAAAGAGGACAAGTTACAATTTCAGATGTTGCACAATCTGAGTCATCTTTAGCAGAAGCACAAGCAAAATTAATACAAGCCCAAAATGATGTTTTAACTAGCAAACTTAATTATGAAAATATTATAGGGCCTTTATCAAACTCTGATTTATTAGAAAAAAATTCTACAATTAATTTTGTTATGCCTCAAAATTTAAATTCAGCGATTGAACTATCAAAGAAAAATAATCCAGATTTAAATATTGCCTTATTAGAGTACGAACAATCTGAAAAAGATACAACTATTGCAAAATCAGATTTATCACCAACTGCAAAACTATCTTTCGAAAGATCTTATAGTAACGATTTAAGCTCTACATATGATGAAAGAGAAAAAGATATTTTAAAAGCAACAGTATCCTGGCCTTTTTATTCTGGTGGAAAAAATAGAGCCAAATACAAAAAAAATAGAAATTTACAAACTAGAAAAAGATTGCTTTTAGACAATACAACTAAATCAAACGAAACAATTGTTGCAAGCGCTTGGTCAAATTTTCAATCAAGTAAAAGTTTGTTAAACTCAGTTGAACTACAAGTTAAAGCAGCGGAAATAGCAAACGAAGGAATTACAGCAGAGTATGAAAGCGGTGTTGGAAGAACGACTCTAGAAGTTATCCAATCAAATTCTTTTTTGTTAAACGCACAAATTTCTTTAGCTAATTCAGAAAGAAATTATCTACTTTCCCAATTCAATCTCTTAAAATCAATAGGACTGCTTAATAGCGACTATTTAAAAATCAAATAAATTGGGGGTTTTTGAGCCAAAGAAACATTTTTATTGCCAATGAGAACAAAATGTGTACATTTAAAACATGATTCGACTGTTAAAAAACGTAAAAAAAAAGGCAAAAAATGACTAAAAATAACTTAAAAGTGGTGAAATCCACTAAAGATAAAGAATTGGAAAACAAAGAAAAAAATAAAGCTCTAGAAGCAGCAATTAACCAAATTACAGATAATTTTGGAAAAGGTTCTGTAATGAAGCTAGGTCAACAAAAAGCTATGGATGTAGAGTCTGTTTCAACGGGATCTCTAAGTTTAGACCTTGCGCTTGGTATTGGAGGATTGCCAAAAGGAAGAATTGTTGAAATTTATGGGCCAGAGTCATCTGGAAAAACAACACTAGCTTTACAAGTTATAGCTGAAGCACAAAAAGCTGGTGGTATTTGTGGATTCGTTGATGCAGAGCATGCATTAGATCCAGTTTATGCAAAAAAATTAGGCGTTAATACTGAAGAACTATTAATTTCCCAACCGGATACTGGTGAACAAGCTTTAGAAATTACTGATACTTTAATTAAATCAGGATCAATGTCAGTTATTGTGGTTGATTCTGTTGCAGCATTAACACCAAGAGCTGAAATTGAAGGAGAGATGGGAGATCATCATGTTGGTCTTCAATCAAGATTAATGAGTCAGGCATTAAGAAAACTAACCGGCTCAGTTTCAAGAACAAACACAATGGTTATTTTCATTAACCAAATTAGAATGAAAATTGGTGTAATGTTTGGAAGTCCAGAAACAACCTCAGGAGGAAATGCACTGAAATTTTATTCATCAGTTAGAATGGATATAAGAAGAATAGGTGCCATCAAAGATAAAGAGGAAATTATTGGAAATGCAACTAGAGTAAAAGTTGTTAAAAATAAAGTTGCGCCACCATTTAAGGTAGTTGAATTTGACCTAATGTATGGAAAAGGAATAAGTAAAACTGGAGAACTGATTGATCTTGGGGCAAAAGCAGATATAGTTGAAAAATCAGGTGCTTGGTATGCCTACAAGGGAGAAAAAATTGGCCAAGGAAAAGAAAATGCAAAATTATTCCTTGAACAAAATCCTAAGGCTGCAGCAGAAATAGAAATGGCAATAAGAGAAAAAGCTGGTCTTATTTCTAAAAAAATTGAAGGTAATCCGATTGAGAAAGAAAAAGCAGAATCTCCAGAGGAAGTACCTACGAAAAAAAATTAGCATATAACTTTTAGTTATTAAAAGGCGCTCTTTTGGGCGCCTTTTTTCCCTATAGATATATAGACATCATATAAAAAAGCTGTATTTTAGAAATATGGCAGACAAAACGCTTAATGAAATAAGAAGTACTTTTCTCAAATATTTTGAGAAGAATGGTCATAAAATTGTGGATTCTAGTAACTTAGTTCCTAATAACGATCCAACATTAATGTTTGCAAATTCAGGAATGGTTCAATTTAAAAATGTTTTTACTGGGTTAGAAAAAAGAGATTATAAAACAGCAACTACATCCCAAAAGTGTGTAAGAGCTGGAGGAAAACATAATGACCTTGAAAATGTTGGTTATACACCAAGACACCATACTTTTTTTGAGATGCTTGGAAATTTTTCATTTGGAGATTATTTTAAAGAAAGAGCAATTGAACTAGCCTGGAATTTAGTAACCAAAGACTTTGGTTTAGACAAAAATAGGCTTTATTTCACAGTTTTTAACGAAGATGAAGAAGCACTTAATCTTTGGAAAAAAGTAACAGGACTGGGAGAAGATAAAATTATAAAGATTGCAACATCAGATAATTTTTGGTCGATGGGTGAAACAGGACCTTGTGGCCCTTGTTCAGAAATATTTTATGATCATGGCGACCATTTAAAAGGAGGATTACCAGGAACAAAAGATCAAGATGGCGATAGATACATCGAAATTTGGAATTTGGTATTTATGCAGT
Source organism: uncultured Pelagibacteraceae bacterium (assembly GCA_902577625.1). Classification (GTDB taxonomy): domain Bacteria; phylum Pseudomonadota; class Alphaproteobacteria; order Pelagibacterales; family Pelagibacteraceae; genus Pelagibacter. The sequence goes on along the minus strand of CACGZX010000027.1, from coordinate 2,232 downwards.
TTGAACAAATTTCTAAAGAAAAAAGAATAAATTTACCAAAACCTTCAGTTGATACAGGAATGGGGCTAGAGAGAATTGCAGCTTTGCTTCAGGGAACACATGATAATTATGAAACAGATCATTTTAAAAAATTAATAAATTCAATTTCTGAAGCAGTTAAAATTAAACCTGATCAAAAAAATGTTTCTAGTTTTAGAGTAATCGCAGATCATTTGAGAGCAAGTTCGTTTTTAATTGCAGAAGGTGTCTTACCATCAAACGAAGGAAGAGGTTATGTATTAAGAAGAATTATGAGAAGAGGGATGAGACATTCTCATTTACTAGGATCGAAACAACCAATTTTTTACAACATTTTTAAAACTTTAATGGATGAGATGTCAGGAAATTATCCTGAACTTGTAAGAGCAGAGTCGTTAATTAAAGAAACTTTAAAGACAGAAGAAGAAAAATTTTTAGTTTTATTGGAAAGAGGAATGAAAATTTTAAATGATGAAATTTCAAAAATTGATAAAATTTTACCAGGTGAAGTAGCTTTTAAATTATATGATACATACGGATTTCCTCTAGACTTAACCGAAGATATTTTAAAAAATAAGTCATTAAAAATAGACAATAAAAAATTTGAAACTTTAATGAATGAAAGCAGAGAACTTGCTAAGAAAAATTGGAAAGGATCAGGTGATAGTTCAGTCAATAAGATATGGTTTGAAATTAAAGATAGATTAGGCCCATCAGAATTTTTAGGTTATGAAACTGATTATGCTGAAGGAAAGATTTTATCATTATTAAAAGATAGCAAAGAAGTAAAAAGCTTAACAGAAAATGATGAAGGCATGATAATTACTAATCAAACACCTTTTTATGGAGAATCTGGTGGTCAAGTTGGAGATACCGGAGAAATTACCTCTGGAGAATTTAAATTTGAAGTACACGATGTGCAAAAGCAGTTAGGAGACTTATTTGTTCATTATGGTAAAGTAATTAAAGGTACTATTAAAGTAAATGATAATGTTGAAATGAAAATTGATGTAAATAGAAGAAACGACGTTAGAGCTTATCATTCCGCAACTCACTTATTACATGAGTCATTGAGAAGAGTGCTTGGTACTCACGTAACCCAAAAAGGTTCCCTAGTTGAACCTAATCGTTTGAGATTTGATTTTAGTCATATGAAGCCTATCTCTAATGAAGAAATAAAAAAAATAGAAACTTATGTAAATTCCATGGTTGATAAAAAATCTGAGGTAAAAACAAGACTTATGACCCCAAAAGAAGCAGTTGATAATGGTGCATTAGCTCTTTTTGGTGAAAAATATGGCGATGAAGTTAGGGTTTTATCAATGGGTAATGAAAAAGAACGTTATTTCTCAACAGAATTGTGTGGTGGGACACATGTAAGAAATACTGGCGATATAGGAAAATTTAAGATTGTTAGCCAATCTTCAATAGCAGCAGGGGTGAGAAGAGTAGAAGCTTTAAGGGATAAACAGCTTCAAGAATATTTAAATAAAAAGGAAAAACTTAGTGACCTTGAAAATGAGAAAATTGAAGAAACAATTAAAGATTTATCTCAAAAAATAATTAAATTAGGAGGAAAACCTAATATTACTTATGATAATCATCAAACTTTAATTAAAGACTTAACAAGACATTATGAGCAACTTTTGGTCAAATCAACTTTAAGCGATAAATCAAAAAATATCATTAATGATGAAACTATAAATAATATCAAAGTTAGATTTCAAAAAGTAATTGATTTACCTCCTAAAGATTTAAGAAAACTAGTTGATAATGGAAAAAAAGAACTAACCGAAGGAGTTATAGTTATTTTTGCAATTAAAGATGAAAAAATTGGATTAGCAATTGGTGTTACTGAAAATCTTACAAAAAAATACGATGCAGTTAAATTAGTCAAAATTGGATCTGAAATTATTGGAGGAAAAGGTGGAGGAGGAAGGTCTGATTTTGCTCAAGCAGGTGGAATTGATAGTTCCAAAATTGATAATGCTATCAATAAAATTAAATCTTTAATTTAGCTTATTTTTAAGATTTCCATCTATTACGTCTAGAAATTGATTTGTTGTAAGATATTTGCTTGAAGGTCCAACCAGAATTGCTAAATCTTTTGTCATTAAGCCACTTTCAACTGTTTCAATACAAACTTTTTCTAAAGTTTTTACAAACTTTTTAAGTTCTTCGTTATTATCCATTTTTCCTCTGTGATAAAGACCT
>CACGZX010000026.1 GCA_902577625.1 uncultured Pelagibacteraceae bacterium | reverse complement strand
TTTCATGTTTCCTTATTGCCATTAATGTATCTTTCATTGAATCTTCTAAATAACCATAATCAATGATTAGTAGTGCACCATTTTTTTTTATTTTTTTTGAAATTTTTTTTAAATATTCTATTGCACTGGGTGAATATTCTATAATTTCTTGGTTATTTGAAATTCTAAAACCTAACTTTTTTTCAATCTTTTTTATATCAGATTTAACATTTACAAAATATTTATTTTTTTTCTCCATTTTAACAAATCGCTCATTCCACTCACCATTGATTTTAAAAAATTGTTTTATTGGCAATGCATCAAAAAACTCATTAGCAATAAATATATTGTTACCACCACTTATTTCTTTTAAATTTTTTATCCACCTAACATTAAATTTTTTTAATTTTATTTTTTGAATTTTTTTTAAGTGAGGACTTTTTTCCAATATTGTAAATTTGCATGATTTATAAAACTTTGGAAAATTTTTAAATGAATTAATCATATCATAAATCATTTGTCCATTTCCAGATCCCAACTCAACTACATTAATCTCTTTTGGACATTTTAAACTTTGCCAAAATGAAATAGTCCAAATAGATAGCATTTCAGAAAAAAGAATAGATATGTTTGGAGAAGTAATAAAATCACCCTTATCTCCAATTGGATTCTTTTTCATATAAAAACCAGATTTTGGATTGTATAGAGCCTGATTTATAAATTCATCTAGTGAAAAAAGGTTTTTATTTAGACTCATTTTTTTTAGAAAATAAAAATATTCCAAACATAAAAAAAAGTAAGCTTAAAATCTGCCCCAAAGTCAAATTAAATAAAATATAACCAATTTGAACATCGGGCTCTCTTGTAAATTCAATAAAAAATCTAAATAAAGAGTAAAAAATTAAAAATAACGCCGATATGATTCCTGGAGATTTATAAGCTTGTTTTTTAAATATAAAATTTAATAATATAAACAATACTATTCCTTCAAAAAATGCTTCGTATATTTGAGAGGGATGTCTAAAAATATCATCAATCTTTTCAAATTTTACTGACCAAAATAAATCAGTTTCTCTTCCATAGAGCTCAGAATTTATAAAGTTTGCAACTCTTCCTAAAAAAATACCTATAGGTGCAGACATTGAAATTAAATCTAAAAATAAAAAAGAATTTATATTATTTTTTTTACAAAAAATATAAGTTGAAATTATTACTCCTAATAGACCGCCATGGAATGACATTCCACCTTCCCAAATCATAAAAATTTCTAATATATTTTTTGAATAATAATTAAGGTTATAGAAAATTACATATCCCAATCTACCACCTAAAATTATACCAATAATTAAATATGAAATTAAATCATCGAATAAATTTAAAATTTTTTCATCTCTAATTAAAAATTTTTTACAATAAATCCAGGCTAAAATTATTCCAAAAATATAGGATAACGAGTACCATCTTATCTCTAAAGAAAAAAAATTAATAGCCACAGGGTCAAAATTGTTGATAAACATATTGTAAATATAATATTTTAAATTATTAATAAAATATATGTCTAAATCTAGATTTGTTATTGATAAATTTACTAAACTTTTTGAGCAAGGTCTTTTGACCTACAAGGATTTGGGCAATGAAATCTTAAATATATTAAAGTCACAAAGAGATGAGATGGTATTTAAGATGAAGCTTACCAGTAAGGATGAAACTGATATTTTAAATAAACGAATAGAAAAATTAGAAAAAAAAGTTGAATTATTAGAAAAATTAAAAAAGAAAAAAAAAACTAAACGGGCAAAAAGATCTTAATTTTTAATCCACCCATCTCAGACTTTCCAAGCTCAATGTCTCCCCCATGTGAACGAATAATATCTGAAGCAATAGAAAGACCCAACCCAACACTAGACTTTGTTTGGTTTCTACTTTTGTCAACTTTATAAAAAGGTTTAAATACATTTTCATACTCAGATAAAGGTATGCCAGGACCATCATCTTCTATAAAAATTAATACACTTCTTTTTATCTTTTGATGTTTAACTTTAATATTATTTGAGAAATTAATTGCATTATCGAGCAGATTATTTAGGCATCTTTTTATAAGGTTTTTTCTTCCAATAAAAAAAATTTCACTCTGTTCATCAACTAAAATATTTTTATTTTCATATTTTTTTACAGTCGATAAAATTAGCTCTGACAAATTAAATTTCTCGCTTTTTTCTGTAAAATTTGATCGAGAAAATTGTAAATACTCATTCAGCATTTTTTCCATTTCATCAACATCATTTGAGAGTTTATTTGTAATTTCCTTATCTTTAATAAATGCCAATTGTAATTTAATCCTTGTTAAAGGTGTTCTTAAATCATGGCTTATTCCAGATAGCATTTCTGATCTTTGGTTTAAATGTCTTAGAATTCTTTTTCTCATTCTATCAAATTCTAATCCTGCTTTTCTTATTTCTAATGCACCAGAAGGTCTATATTCTTCAACATCTTCTCCTCTTCCAAACCTTTCAGAAGCTTCTGCCAACTTAGTTATAGGTCTTGTTTGGTTTTTTAAAAAAAGTATAGCAATAAAAATCACAAGAATGGCAGGCAGAGTAACCCATAGTGCAAATATTCTTGCTGAAGAACTTGTAACTCTATCTCTAGGTACTAAAAATTTAAAATATCCTGATTGATATTTAATTCTCAAATCAATTAACTCTTTATAGCTTGTTGTGTTAAACCAAAATTTATCAGAACCGAATCTTAATTTTAATTCTCTTCTAAGGGTTCTGTCGATTGGACTAAACCATCTTTCATCATAATTATAATTAAAATTTTCATCTTGGATAAATTCTATATTTAAATCTTGGTAAAGTGAAAAAAGATTAGTAATTTCATCTTTATCAAATTTTTCATTATTATAAGCTTCTACAAAAGTACTAATTTCATTTACCAATGCTTTAGTCATTCCTTTGTTAGTTTTAATCCACAGACTATCAAAAAATACAATTGAAATTGTAATTTGCATAATAATTATAGGCGCAGCAACAATTATTAAACTTCTATAAAATAATTGCTTAGGTAGAATTTTTTTTAGGAATCTACTCAATCCATAGAACATAGCCTTCTCCTCTAAGAGTTTGTAAGAATTTTGGATTTTTTGGATCTTTTTCAATTTTTTTTCTGAGTCTGGTAATAATTACATCAATAGATCTTTCTTTATCTAAATTTATTATTTTTCCAATTTCATCTCTTGAGAAAGATTTGCCTGGAGAGTTTATCATAAATTCTAAAATAGTTTTTTCTGTATTATTAATTTTATATTCTTTTTTATCTTTAAAAATTAAGTGTTTACTTAAATCAACTTTCACATTTCCAAACTCAATTAATCTTTTTATATTTTTTGTTTTTGTTTTGTTTAGAATATTTTTAATTCTAAGAATTAATTCTTTAGGTTCAAAAGGTTTTGCAAGATAATCATCAGCACCAACTTCCAAACCGTGAATTCTTTCCTCAGCTTCTCCTTTAGCTGTAAGTAAAATTATTGGAGTGTATAGTGTATCTTTATTCTCCGTTGTAAATTCTAACCCACTTTTGCCAGGCATCATTATATCTAATACAATCAGATCAAATTTAATTGTGTCTACTTTTTTTTTTGCATCCTCAGCACTTGACGCAGTTGAAACTAAATAATTATTTTCATTTAAGTATTGTTTCACCAGATCTCTTATTCTGTCATCGTCATCAACTACCAAGATATGTGCTTTAAATTTTTTCATTAATTATTTTATTTAAAACATTATTAAAATTTATTACTTCTTTTGAGCTTGAATTTAAAAGGGCATTATAAATTCTCTTCTTTTGTATATCAAAAACTTCATTAAATAATCTTTTTCCTTTATCGTTCAAGTATACATGTTTTAGTCTTGTGTCTTTCTTATCTTTTTTAAAATCAATAACTTCTATTTTTATCAAATCTTTCAGTACTCGATTCAAGCTCTGTTTTGTTACTTTTAGTTTTTTTAAAAGTTCAGATATAGTTATGCCATCGTACAAAGAAATTAGGTTAATTACTTTATGATGAGCTACTCCAATAGAATACTTATCTAGAACTTTTTTCGCATCAGAAAAGGTTTCTCTGTAACTCATGGAGATTTTTTCGATGAATTCTTTTAATTGATCATCCTTTAAATATAAAAGTTCTTTCATATTGGTAAGTTATATTGACATATTCTACATACAAAGATATTTTTTTAAATAAATTAAATCTAAAAAATTAAATCTAAATGACACCTTACGATAAACGAGAAGGAAAAATCTGGTACAACAACGAGTTAGTTGATTGGAATGATGTAAAATTACATGTTTTAAGTCATGGCCTCCATTATGCTAGCTGCGTATTTGAAGGATTAAGAGTTTACGATGGTGAAATATTTAAATTAGAAGAGCATACTGATAGACTTTTTTATTCAGCAAAAAGAATGGATATTAAAATTCCTTATTCCGTTGATGAAATTAATCAAGCTACTAAAAAAATTGTTTCGGTTCAAAACGTTCAAAATGGATATGTAAGACCATTTGTCTGGAGAGGGAGTGAAATGATGGCAGTGTCAGCGCAAAAAACTAAAATACATGTAGCTATAACAACTTGGGAATGGGGAACATATTTTGATCCAAAGCTAAAAACAGAAGGAATAAAACTAAACATTTCTAAATGGAGAAGACCAGCACCCAATACAATACCTTGGGACACTAAAGCTTCAGGACTATATATGATCTGTACTCTCTCAAAACACGAAGCAGAAAGAGATGGATATACGGATTCATTAATGCTTGATCATGAAGGAAATATTGCAGAAGCAACTGGAGCAAATATTTTTTTTAAAGATAAAAATGGAGAATTGCATACACCAATACCTGACAGTTTTTTAGATGGAATAACAAGAAGAACTGTAATCGAAATAGCAAAATCTAAAAACATTAAAGTTAATGAAAGAAAAATCTCACCAAAAGAACTTTCAAGTTTTGTTGGATGTTTTTTAACTGGTACTGCAGCTGAGGTAACCCCAGTTTCCAAAATTCTTGAAAATGATTATAAAGTTTGTAATTTAATTTTAGATCTGTCTTCTAGTTATGAAAAGTTGGTTCGAAAAAAGAAAGCAGCTTAGTTTTTTTCATCTTCAGATATAGCGTGGTCTATACCTTTTCTTAAATATTCATAACCAGTATATAGAGTAAGAAATGCAGATAGCCAAAGTAAAATTATACCTATAGTTTGTGCATTGTAATCTTGAAAATTAATTATTTTATTTCCAGTTTCTCCTGTTAATAAAACTGAAATTGCAACCATTTGCAAAAATGTTTTAGCTTTAGCCAGACTTGATACGGGAAGATTAATTTTACCTTTTGCTAAAAATTCTCTTAATCCAGAAATCAATATTTCTCTAGTTAAAATTATTATTGCTGCAATTACTTCATAATTTTTTATTGTACCGTCCATTACCAACAAAATTAAAGCTGTTGCTACAATAATTTTATCCGCTATTGGATCTAATAATTCTCCCAATTTAGATTCTTCCTTGTACATTCTAGCTAACAAACCATCTAAAAAGTCGGTAAATGAAGCTAAAAGAAATAATACAAATGGTATTATATCACCATAAAGACCAGGCAAGTAATAAGTAAAAACAAATACAGGAACAATTATAATCCTGCCTATGGTTAAATAATTTGGAATTTTCATTCGTGGAAAAAGTTATATATTTTTTTTGCGACTTTTTCTTCAACTCCTTCTACTGTTTTTATCTCATCCAAGCTTGCAGATTCAACTGCTCGTGCTGATCCAAAATGATTTAATAATGCCCTTTTTCTCATAGACCCAATCCCTTGTATTTGATCTAAAAGCGACTTTGTTATTCCTTTTTTTCTTTTTGCTCTATGTGCACTTACTGCAAATCTATGGGATTCATCTCTTATTCTTTGGAGAAAAAAAAGGGTAGGATCATTTTTTTCAAATTTATAATCTTTTCCATTGTGGAAAAAAGTTTCATTTCCACTATTTCGGTATTTACCTTTCGCAATAGCTACAACTGGTATGTCATGCAAACCTAATTCGTTCATAGCTTCTCTAGCTGAAGAATATTGTCCTTTGCCTCCATCTATCATTACCAAGTCTGGAAATGATAAAAAATTATCTTTCTCTTGAATTGCTCTTTTAAATCTTCTATTTAAAACTTCTCGCATCATTCCATAATCATCTTGTTCATTATCTTTTTTCTTTATATTGAATTTTCTATATCTTTTTTTAATAAATCCTTCATCTCCAAATGCAATTAAAGCTCCAACACTATTAGTTCCTTGAATATGGCTATTATCATAAACTTCAATAAGACTTATGTTTGTTTCAAGGTTAAACTTTTTAGAAACAGAATCAAATAGATTTTTATTATTTTGGCTTTCATAAAGTTTTCTATTTAAACTATCTTTTGCATTTTTAATTGCTTGATTAATAACTTTTAATTTTGATCCTTTTTTTGCAACAGAAATGTTAATTTGCTTACTTTCTTTTTTAGAAAGTGTTTTTTCAATTAAGTTTTTTTCTTTAATCTCTTCTGATAATATTATTAAAGAAGGGACGCTTTTATTTTCATAAAACTGAGAAACAAATGAGTTTAAAATATTACTTAATTTTTCATCTGGATCATGTTTAGGAAAAAAAGCTTGATTACCCCAATTTTGTTTAGATCTATAAAAAAATACTTGTATACAAGTTTTACCTGATTCTTTGTATCCAGCAATTACATCTGCCTCTAATAAGTTTGCTTCGTTAATTCTTTGTGATGACTGAATAATATTTAAAGCTTTAATTCTATCTCTTAATATTACTGCTCTTTCAAAATCTAAATCTTCGCTTGCTTTTTCCATTTGGTTTGAAAGATTTTTTTGTATTCTTCTTGATTTGCCTGAAACAAACTCAATAGCATCATCAACAGAACTTTTATATTCTTCTTTTTTAATATAGCCAACGCATGGTCCGGAACATCTTTTTATTTGATACAAAATACATGGTCGTTCTCTATTTTTAAAAACAGTATCATCACAAACTCTTAAATGAAAAATTTTTTGGATCATTTTTATTGTCCAATTGGCTGAGCCTGCAGATGCAAATGGCCCAAAATAAAATCCCTCTTTATTTTTTTTCCCTCTATGTCTTTTTATTTGTGGCCATAAATCTTTGTTTCCAATAAAAATAAATGGAAAAGATTTATCATCTCTTAAAAGAATGTTAAATTTAGGTTTATATTTTTTTATTAAGTTTGCTTCTAAAAGTAGGGCTTCACTTTCATTAGATGTAGTTGTTATCTCAATTTTTTTGGTTTGAGACAGCATTCTTTCTGTTCTTATTATATGATTTTTTTCTGCGATATAGCTTTTTAATCTATTTGGAAGATTTTTGGCTTTTCCAACATATAATATTTCATTTTTTGAGTTGAGCATCCTATAAACACCAGGAAGCTTAGGTATTAGTGGAAGTTCTTTTTTAATTGCTTCTTTTCCTGTTTCAGAACTAATCATGACTTCTTTTTTTAGAAATTTGAATTCCTACTGATGAACAATCTTTCATTATTTCTAATTTTTCAATCTGGAGAGTGATTTTATCAATTCTTTTATCTTTAAATATTTCATCAAAAACGTCTTCAGCCAGTGTTTCAAGAAAGTTATAATGTTTATTTTTAACTAATTTTTTAATTAATCTTACAATTTTAGCGTAGTTTACAATTGATTTAATGTCTTTATCATTTGATGGTTTTTTATCTTCATAGTTTACATCAAGGGTAAACTTTACTTTTTGAGATTTTTCTTTTTCAAAATCAAAATATCCAAGTTTTAAATCTAATATTAAATCTTTAATTAATACTTTTTTTTCATAGTTAAATAAATTTTTTTTTCTATCTATTTTAACTATCTTAAGATTATTTTTTTTCACTCTTTACCTTTCATTATATCTGGTGTTTGCCAATTTAAATTTTGCCCACTATCAATAGCCAATACTTGTCCAGTAATAGATCTATTTTTTATAAAAAAGTCAACTGCATTACAAATTTCTTCCACATCAACTTGTCTTTTAAGCGGAGTAGCCATGTACTGTTTCTTAAAATGCTTTTCTGTTTGTCTTTTGTTTTTTATTGTTGGTCCAGGCGCGATTCCATTTACTCTTATATTAGGTGATAAGCTCATAGCGCTTGTTTTTGTAAGAGTATAAAGTCCTGTTTTACTTATTGTGTAGGAAAAAAAGAATGGAGTTAATTTAAAAACTCTTTGATCAATAATATTAATTATATTGTTATTTTTACCTTTAATATTTTTTGCAAATCCTTTGGATAATAAAGCTGGAGTTCTTAGATTTGTTCTTAAATGACGTCCCCAACTGGTAGTACTAAAATTTTCAAGTTTATCATTTTCAAATAGTGAGGCATTATTAATTAAGCAGTCAAAATATTTTAATTTAGATTTGGCAAACTTCAAAATTTTATTTACATCGGTCTCTTTGCTTAAGTCTCCTTTGACAAGATAAACTTTAGTGTGTTTTTTTGATAATTCTTTTTTTAATTTTTCAGCATTAGATTTAGATTTATTAAAGTGTATTACAATTTCCACTCCTCGCCCTGCAAGCCTTTTGGCTATAGCTGCTCCTATACGGGTTGCACCTCCGGTAATGATTATTTTATTTGCTTCCATTTTTTCTTTCCTTTTTGCGCTCTAGTTCCAGGCATTCCCATCGTTGATCTTCCCTTAGGATAGAGTTTATTTTTAACATCGTACTGTCTTATTTTTGGATTTAAAGTAATTTCTAGTTCTGTACTTTCTAGTTTTCTTATTTCATCTCTTATTTTTGCAGCTTCTTCAAATTCTAAATTTGATGCAGAATCTTTCATTTTTTTGTTTAATGCTTTTAAGTGTTTTTTTAGGTTTCCACCAATATTTGAGCCTTCACTAACTTTTACATAATCTTTTTCATAAACACTTTCTAAAATATCACTAATTTCTTTTTTTACTGTTTTTGCATCAATATTATTTTTTTTATTATAATTAAGCTGTATTTGTCTTCTCCTATCCGTTTCTTTGATTGCTTTTTTTATACTCTTGGTTTCTTTGTCAGCATATAGAATAACTTTTCCCTCAACATTTCTTGCGGCTCTTCCAATAGTTTGGATAAGTGAAGTTTCAGATCTTAAAAAACCTTCTTTGTCTGCATCTAAAATTCCAACCAACGCACATTCTGGAATATCTAGCCCTTCTCTTAGCAGGTTTATTCCAACCAAAACATCAAACACTCCCATTCTTAAATCTCTCATGATTTCAATTCTTTCAAGAGTATCAATGTCTGAGTGTAAATATCTGACCTTTATTCCATTTTCATGAAGATACTCAGTCAAATCTTCAGCCATTTTTTTTGTTAATGTTGTTACCAATACTCTGAAATTCTTTTCAACGACTTTTTTACATTCATGCATTAAATCATCAACTTGATTTTTTGCAGGTCTAATTTCTACATTAGGATCTATTAACCCCGTAGGTCTTATTACTTGATCAATAAATTTACCCTTTGTTTGTTCTAGCTCCCAAGGTCCGGGGGTAGCAGAAACAAAAACTGTTTGAGTTCTCATCATATCCCACTCCTCAAATTTAAGTGGTCTATTATCCATACATGATGGAAGTCTAAATCCATATTCTGCAAGAGTGCTTTTTCTTGATCTATCTCCCTTGAACATTCCATTTAACTGTGGGACCGTTACATGACATTCATCTACAAATACTAAAGTATTATCTGGAAAGTATTCAAAAAGGGTAGGAGGTGGTTCACCAGGTTTTCTACCAGATAAAAACCTTGAATAATTTTCAATTCCAGCGCATGAGCCAGTTGCTTCAATCATTTCTAAATCAAATTTTGTTCTCTCTTCTAGTCTTTGTGCTTCAAGCAATTTATTTTCGGCCTTATGTTTTTTTAAAGTTACTTCTAGCTCTTTTTTTATATTTATGATTGCTTGCTCTACTGTTGGTTTGGGAGTTATGTAATGACTATTTGCATAAATTTTAATTAAGTTTAATTCTCTAACTTGATCACCAGTTAATGGATCAAATTCTTCAATTTTTTCTAATTTGTCACCAAACAAACTTAATCGCCAAGCTCTATCTTCAAGATGTGAAGGAAAAACTTCAAGATATTCACCTCTAGCTCTAAAAGTTCCTCTATAAAAATTTTGATCATTTCTTTTATATTGAAGAGCGACTAAAGATTTAATTATTTGTTCTCTGTTATAATCGTAGTTTTTTTGAAGTGTTAAAGTCATTTTGCTGTATGCTTCAACCGATCCAAGACCATAAATGCAAGATACGCTGGCAACGATTAAAACATCGTCTCTTTCTAAAAGAGATCTCGTAGCAGAGTGTCTCATTCTATCTATCTGTTCGTTAATTGAAGCTTCTTTTTCGATATAAGTGTCTGATCTAGGAACATAAGCTTCGGGCGTATAATAATCGTAATAAGAGACAAAATATTCAACAGCATTGTCTGGAAAGAAACCTTTCATTTCACCATAGAGCTGAGCTGCAAGTGTTTTATTTGGAGCTAAAATTAACGCTGGTCTGTTTGTTGCCTCAATCACCTTGGCCATAGTAAAGGTTTTTCCTGATCCTGTTACTCCAAGAAGAACTTGATTGAATTCTCCTTTATTAGCGCTTTGGACCAATTTTTTTATAGCCTCTGGCTGGTCTCCAGCAGGTTTAAAATCAGATTTAATTTTGAATTTTTTACCACCTTCAAGTTTTCCACTAATTTTTGGATTTTTACTCTGAATATCTGTAATTAAATCTTGATAAGTATTTTCCATATATTAAACAACGTATTAGAATAATTTTATATTTCAATGAGCATAATATCAGATAGTTTAAAAAGGATTAAACCATCACCCACTATTGCTGTTACTCAAAAAGCTAGAGAATTAAGAGCAGCTGGCAAAGATGTAATAGGGCTAGGTGCAGGTGAGCCAGATTTTGACACACCAAATAATATTAAGAACGCCGCCATAAAAGCTATTAGAGGAGGTGATACCAAATATACAGCAGTTGACGGAACCCCAGCTTTAAAAAAAGCAATAATTAAAAAATTTAAAAAAGAAAATAATTTAAAGTATTCAAATGAGGAAATAACTGTAGGAACAGGCGGCAAACAAGTTCTTTATAATGCATTCATGGCAACACTAAATAGAGGAGATGAAGTAATTATTCCAGCACCTTTTTGGGTTTCTTATCCCGACATGGTTTTATTAGCAGGCGGTAAACCAAAAATTGTTAAATGTAATGAATCAGATAATTTTAAATTAACACCACAAAAATTAAGGAAAGCAATTTCTAAAAAAACAAAATGGTTGATATTAAATTCACCATCAAATCCTACGGGTGTAAGTTACACAAAAGCAGAGATAAAAAAATTATCTCAAGTATTAATTAAATATAAGAAAATTCAAATTTTAAGTGATGATATTTATGAGCACATCACATATGAAAAAGCTAAGTTTTTCACCATCGCTCAAATATCTAGTTTGAAAAATAGAACTCTTACTATGAATGGCGTAAGTAAATCCTATGCTATGACAGGATGGAGAATAGGTTATGCGGGAGGACCAAAAGAAATAATTAAAGCTATTCGCAAAGTTCAGTCTCAATCAACATCAAATCCTTCTTCTGTAAGCCAAGCTGCTGCGGTTGAAGCTTTAAACGGAAGTCAGAAATTTATAAAAGTAAGGTCTAAGGAATTTAAAAAAAGACGAGATTTTGTTGTTAAGAGCTTAAACAAAATTAAAGGAATTAGATGCTTAACACCTAATGGAGCATTTTATGTATTTCCAAGTTGCAAAGCTCTTTTGAATAAAAAAACTAAATTAAAAAAAGATACCGACTTTGTCCAAAAGCTTCTGGAAAAAGCAAATGTAGCCGTCGTGCAAGGTTCAGCTTTCGGATTAGAAGGTTATTTTAGAATTTCTTATGCAACCTCAATGAAAAATTTAAAAAAAGCCATGGGAAGAATAAAATCTTTTTGTGAAAGTTTAAGTTGATCAATGAAAATAGCCTTATTATTTGGCTCATCCGGATTAATTGGTGGGCACCTACTCAATAAATTAATTCAAAATAATGATTATAATAAAATTAAGATATTCGTTCGTTCAGAAACCGAAATTAAAGATTCAAAAATAGAAATAATTAAAACAGACTTTAATAATTTAAAAAATCATGTTGAAGATATCAAAGGTGATGATTGTTTTTTTTGTATTGGCACAACAAAAAAAAATTCACCTGATAAAAATGAGTATAAAAGAGTTGAGAGAGATATGCCTGTGGAAATTGCTAAGATTGCCAAAGCAAATTCAGTTAATTCTTTTGCTTACGTTTCATCAGGGTTTGCAGACCCAAAAAATTCAGGTGCCTATTTGAGATACAAAGGTGAAGTTGAAGATGAGCTAAAGAAATTAAATTTTACAAAACTTGGGATAATGAGACCCTCATTTTTATTGGGCAATAGAAAAGAAAAAAGATTTGGTGAGAAAATAGGTATATTTTTTTTCAAATTACTTTCACCTTTATTTCTAGGACCGTTAAAAAAAATGAAACCAATTCACTCAGAAAAAGTTGCAAATGTAATGATTAAAGTTACAAATGAAGACATTCAACAAAGTGTTTTTGAATCGAATGAAATAGAAAATTTAAATATGAATTAAATTTAATGTTCGTGCTTTTCAATACCGTGTTTCTCTAAAAGATCATGCATTCTTTCATGTTCTTTATAAGTTAGACTATAAAAAATAATTATTGTAACAATTGAACCAACTACTACACCTTGAATAAATCTGAATATTGTTTTTTTATTTCTATCTTTTGTCTCTTCGCTCATTTTTTTTCCTCTTTTCTTCGCTTCATAAAATTTATAAACAGCGTAAGAAATGAAAATTATAGTTAAAATCCAAGATATTGGATGATTTGCAACAGCTATAAAAGATCCTCCAAATAATGCAGCTATAAATCCACTTATCCAACATACAGGACACATATCTTTAAATCCTAAAATATTCTTTTATGTCTTTTTGAAACAATAAGTATATAGAAGAAATCTGTAACAAAGTATTTAAACTTAAAATAGATCTTACTGTTAAAGCATTAAATCCTATTTCTGGTATAGGTCCATAAGGAGCAGCAAAACTGACATCTATTGCCCCAATTAAATCAAATAGACCAACTGCATTCCATGATAGTAGCAGGCCCCATAAGATAGCACTTGGTTTTTTTATAATGTAGTAAACTAAAAATAAAGCAGTTATCCCAATAATAAAGTCACCTACAAAAGGAACTATCCATTCAGATGGTGCAGAACGTTCATTGTCAGTAAAAATCCAAAATAAAAATAAGCCTGATCCCACTGCTCTGAATGACATCCATCCAGTTACAAAAATAATCCAATTTAATTTCATTTTTTCTAGTGTGATAAAAATTTTTCAGCTTCAAGAGCAGCCATACAGCCCATTCCTGCAGCAGTTACAGCTTGTCTAAATATTTTATCCTTAACATCTCCAGCTGCAAAAACACCTGGTATATTTGTCTCTGTTGAATCTGGTTTTGTTGTTAAATATCCTTCTTTATCCATATCTAATTGATCT
>CACGZX010000025.1 GCA_902577625.1 uncultured Pelagibacteraceae bacterium | reverse complement strand
TGATTTCACCGATTTCTGTAATATCAGTGGGTATTAAGTCATTTTCGAAAAATTTTTTTTGATATTCATCTAATTTTTTTGGTGAAGTTAGATAATTATGATCTAATAAAACTAGCTCATACTTTTCTTGAAGTAGTCGAATATCTTCATTTAAATTAAAAATTTTCACATCAATTTTTTTTGTGGAATTTTTTATTACTGAAGTAAAAAAAATTAAAATAATTATTACAGTAGAAAAAATAACTTTTTTCATATTTTTTTAACTAATGACTCAATATCTAATAAATAACTGAATTTTTTTATAAATTCTGAAAAATCAGAATGATTATTTAATTTAATTCCATATCTTAGTTTTGCAGATCTCGATGCTGGATTTAGTTTTATTTCTTTTTCATTAGGAATTATTGGTTTTTTTTGAATTAGTTTTAATAATTTTTTCTTTTCTACCTTTGAAGGCAAATATCTTGAAAAATTTTTATTCTCAGAATAATTTCTTAAAAAAAATTTTACGATTCTGTCTTCAATTGAATGAAACGTTATAAAAATAATCACACCACCAACTGGTAAAAGTTTAAAGCTGTTGATTAATCCGTAAATTAGTTCACTAATTTCATTGTTAACAATAATTCTAAGTGCTTGAAAAACTTTTGTAGCATTATGTATCCTGGTAAATTTTTTTTTCTTAATAAGATTAATAATATTTACTAAATCTTCTGTTTTGATTTGTTGATTTTTTCTAAAATCTATAATTTTTTTTGATATAATTTTTGCGTAATTTTCTTCACCAAATTTACTAAATATACTGGTCAGCTCTCTTGTATCTAAATTATTAATCACATCATGTGCCGAAATATCATTCAAACCCATTTGCATATTAAGTTTGCCTATACTGTTAAAGGATAAGCCTTTTTTAGAATCTTTAATTTGCGTTGTTGAAAAACCTAAATCAAAAATTATACCTTTGAGGTTTTTAAAACTTTTATCAATATTTAAAATTTCACTAAATTTAATGTTTTGAAATTCAAATCTGCTTGTGTATTTTTTTTTTAATTGGTTTGCAATTTTTATTGAATTAGAATCTCTATCAATTGCAAAAACTTTATTGTTAG
Source organism: uncultured Pelagibacteraceae bacterium (assembly GCA_902577625.1). Taxonomy (GTDB): domain Bacteria; phylum Pseudomonadota; class Alphaproteobacteria; order Pelagibacterales; family Pelagibacteraceae; genus Pelagibacter. Next base: position 15,817 of record CACGZX010000025.1, on the reverse strand, counting down.
TATTTTCTAATATTTTCTTTGAGTACCCACCTTGTCCAAATGTACAATCAATAAATGTGCCACCATATAGAGGGGAAATTATGCTAGTTACTTCATCTAGCAAAACTGGAAAATGTTTTACATTTTCAAGTTTTATGGTGGCATTCATTTATTTTTTGGAAGACCATTAGTTTTTTTGTCTTCTTAAAAATGCCGGTATTTCTAAATCATCCTCATCCAAATTGTCGTTTTCTTTGGTTTCAGATACATCGTCAGATAAATTTTCTTCATTTCCTAGATTAAAAAGCTCAGGCGTTTCTTCTTCAATTTCAAAATTTTCTAATCCATTTGAAACTTCTTTCTCATCAGTAGTTTGTATTTCTTCAACAATTGTTTCTTCGGTTGCTAAAGAATTACCAAGAACTTCGTTGTGAGTTTGATCAAATTGTTCAATCTCATTAACTGTTTCTTCTTGTATCTCATTTTCTAATTTCAGTGCAGTAGCACCTTCAGATATTGGTGCTGTCGCATTTGATGAAAAGTTAAATGATTGATGAGAGTCAGAATTTTGAAATTCAGAGTATCCTGGATTTCTATTCTGTATTCTATGAACCATATTAATTACTGATTTTGACTCTGGTTGTTGCCCATCGAGTGCTGTTGCAACTATCGAGACTCTCATTTTTCCATCAAGTGAAGGATCTGTTATTGCTCCAATTATTAGCTCAGCTTCGGTATCAACTTCTGCTCTTACTTTGTTTACAGCTTCATCCACTTCAAATAGCTTTAAATCTTTTCCTCCAGTTATATTAACCAATAAACCTTTTGCTCCTTTAAGGGTATAGTCGTCAATTAATGGATTGCTAATTGCCATTTCTGCAGCTTTTGTGGCTCTTCCTTCTCCTTCAGCTTCTCCTGTTCCCATCATTGCTTTGCCCATAGCGCTCATAACAGTTTCAACATCTGCAAAATCTAAATTTATTAAACCTGGTCTAACCATTAAATCTGTAATACTTTGAACACCATGTAATAAAACATTGTTTGATAATTCAAAAGATTCTTCAAATGTTGTTTGCTCACTTGCAATTTTAAACAAGTTTTGATTTGGAATAACAATAATAGTATCAACATGTTTTCTAAGCTCTTCTAAGCCATGTTGTGCTCTTCTCATTCTAGATGGCCCTTCATAAAGAAAGGGAAGCGTTACAACTCCTACTGTTAAAATATTTAATTCTTTAGCTGCTCGTGCAATAACATGAGCTGAACCAGTGCCAGTTCCACCTCCCATGCCCGCAGCAATAAAAACCATATTTGAACCTTGTAAACAATTTACAATTTCATTTAATGACTCATCAGCAGCTGCTTGACCAATATCAATTTTAGCACCTGCTCCTAAACCTTTTGTTAAATTTAATCCAATTTGTATTTTAGTGTGCGCTTTACTAAGTTTTAAATCTTGAGCATCTGTATTAACTGCAATAAATTCTACCCCTTGCATTCCTGCGTCGATCATCTCGTTTATTGCATTTCCACCTGCTCCACCAACTCCAAGAACTAGTATTCTTGGTTTCAACTCTCTAATATCTGGTTGTTTAAAGTTTATAGTCATATATCCCCCTTTTAGTTATTAAATTGCCGCTCCCATTTAAGGCTAGCTCTATGAATGTTTGATTTTCTTTTCGCAGTTACCCTAAATTTTTCAAATGTTGTTGGTTCCCATATTTGGAAAGTTTTTCCTTGACCAACAAACAACATGCTATTTTTAATTTTTGCATGTTTTAATAATTTTGATGTTAATAAAATTCTACCCTCACTATCAAATTGTAGATTTATACTTTCTGACAATATTGATGTTGCAAAATAATCTTTTTTTTCTTCAAAAGGATTTAATGAGTCTATTGCATTAGAAATTTTTTCAATTCTATCTTGTGGCCATGCCTCAATACACTGATTATTAAAAGAAGGGTAACAAATTACTCCATTGTAACCTAGGTTAGAAAGGTAAGATCTAAATGAAGCCGGCACAGAAACCCTTCCCTTTTTGTCCAGTTTGTTTTCGTAAGTTGATAAAAACATAGCTCATATATAACCCTTATTTGGGTTTATATGGGATATTATGGGTTTTATAAGTAGTCGTCAATACCTAATATTTTAAGCCTTAAATCTTATTTTTAAGAACAAATACGAAACGTTAAGATGTGTTTTTAATCAAAATGAAGTGCCAGATAAACTATAAGCCGGGTTCTGTCATTTAAACTTATCATTTATCTAGGCCTTAAATCACTTTAAGGCTCAAGCAACTAACCCTGATGACTAGCCAAAGACTGCTTTTTGTTATTTCTAACAATGTCATCTCTACTCAGTTTTGCTCTCAGTGGGGTTTTCCATGCGCTATTTGTTACCAAACAGCCGGTGTGCTCTTACCACACCTTTTCACCCTTGCCTTGATGAGGCGGTTTATTTTCTGTGGCACTATCCCTGGGGTTACCCCCGCCAGCCATTAACTGGCACTGTGTCTTTGTAGAGCCCGGACTTTCCTCTTTAAAAATTTTAAAGCGATAAGTCGTTTATCTGGCTAGTTCAAAATATGCATTATTTAAATTTTTTCAAGAAAAATTAATTTCTCATGATAATTTACTCAATTTTTCGGCAATAATTAAGCATTCTTTGTCTATTCTGCCATTTATTAACTTTTGTCTAAATCTTCTTTGAAAACTTTTAATAAGTTTTATTTTTTTATTATTTTTTAAACTTTTGGTAAAATATCCAATCTTATTTAGATATTTAATAAAATTAATCATTTCAATATATGAAATTTTTTTTCTTCTAAATTTAATCAAACTTTTTTCTTTCATTTTGTGCCAAATACCAATTTTTTTATTTGCTAAATAACTCCAAGGAAATTTTTCTCCAGGATCTTTTTTTCTTTCAAAGGCAATATCTGAATGTCCTAATATATTTGATTTTTTAATATTATATTTTTTTATTAAATATTTCGATAATTTGATTAATGAAATTATTTGGGATTTAGAAAAATTTTCATATCCAAAATCGTGCCCCTTATTTGAAATTTCAATACCAATAGAATTTTTGTTTAAAGAAACAGTTTTTTTCCAATTCGATTTTCCTGCGTGCCATGCTTCAAACAATTCTGGTACTATTAAAATAATTTGACCATTTCTTTTTATAAAATAATGACAGCTCACATTTGATTTGACATCAGTTAGTCTTTTTATAGCCTTATTTTCGCTACGCATTCCGGTGTAATGATAAATGATATATTTTATGTTTTTTTTATTTCTTCTTGTAGTTGAAAAATTTGGTGAGTAATTTATGGAAGTTTTTGAGTGCATTTTTAGTAATTATACCACAAAATATAGATTTACTTTTAGTAAAGATATACATATAAAAATTGAATTATGAGCAGAATTTTCAAAGTTCTAATTTTGTCATTATTTTTAGCTACTTCATCCATGGCTGGTAGCGATGGCCAAAATGAATTGTCAAAAGATGCTAATGGGGGAGTTAAAGATTGCTTTGAAACAGTTAATAGAGGAATTTTTGCATTTAACCAAGCAATAGACGGATTAATTTTTGAACCTTTGGCAAAAGGATATTTGTATTTACCTTCACCAATAAGAACTGGAACAAGTAATTTTGTAGGAAACTTGTCAACTTTACTAACTATTCCAAATAATGTTCTACAGGGAGATTTGGGTATTGCGGGGAAAAATACTTTAAGGTTTATTGTAAACTCTACTGTTGGAATTGTAGGATTATTTGATCCAGCAACAGCAATTGGTTTGAACAGTTATGAAAAAGAAGATTTTGGACAAACGTTAGGAAGTTGGGGAGTTGGTGAAGGATGTTACGTAGTTCTTCCAGTACTTGGTCCTTCCACTGCAAGAGACGCTCTTGGATCTTTAGGAAATTATATGGGAGGAGATGCTTGGTACAATGTTACAGTAAGAAATGATACGCATTACTTTTCTGATTTTGATTATTATGCTTCAAAAGGTGCTGGCGGTGTAGATTTCAGGGCTAAAAACTTTGATGACATAAATAATCTTGAAGAAAATTCTATAGATTTTTATGCTTCAGTAAAAAGTTTATATTTACAAGACAGACGTAAAAGAATACTTAATGCAAGAGGCGCCACACAAACTCAAGACGATAGCGACTGGGAAGAAATAGAATAAGTTTAAATTAAATGCTTGTTAAAAAAATTATCAAGACATTACTAATTTCAATTCTAAGTTTATTTTTTACAGTTAATTCATTTTCTTTAGAACCTAAAGATTTTGTTCAACAAACAGTGGATAAAGCGGCAAAGGCTTTAGACCAAAATTTAAGCCAAGATCTAAAAATAAGTAAACTAAAAATAATTGCATTAAAAACTGTTGATATTAAAGGAATTGGATTTTATTCCCTAGGAAAATATAGAAAAAATATATCTGATCAAAAGAAAGAAGAGTATTTAGAAATTTTTACTAAATATTTTTTAAAAACATTTGCAAGTAGATTGGCTCAATATTCTGATCCAAAAATTATAGTTAAATCTCAAAAAAAATTAAATGACAAATATACTATGGTCTCGAGTGTTCTTATAGCAACTGAAGATAAGCCGGAAGTAAAAATTAATTGGAGAGTTGTTACAAAAGATCCTGAAAATCCACTAATTATAGATTTAATAATTGAAGGGGTTAGTTTAGCAAAAGTTCAAAAAGAAGAATTTAGTTCTATAATTAAAAGTAACGATGGTGACATTAATGCTTTATTTAAAAACCTCGAAGAGTTTGTAGAAAAAGAATAAAATTTATTGGTGGGCCCGCCTGGACTCGAACCAGGGACCAATACATTATGAGTGTACTGCTCTAACCAACTGAGCTACAGGCCCTTGTAAATTAATTAGTTTCTATATTAGATTAATTTGTACAGCAAGTACATTTGTTTTAATTTATAGTTATCTTAAATTTATTTAAATTATCAACATTTAAAACACAATAAGGATAAGAGATTACCGCAAGATTAGTTGTTCCTTCCCTTGGTTTTGTATTAATAAAATCTAGATGATAAATAGAATTTTTTTTTTTTATATTATTAAGTTCTAATTTATAACCTGGCGATGGCTTACTACCAGAAAAAACTATTAAATTAAAATCATCTTTGCTTAAATCTTTATCTATTGATGATAAAATATATTCAAAATTATCACTATTTTTACTAATAAAATTTATATTTTTATCAACTAATTGACTGCTTAAATTTCCACAAATTATTTTTTCTGGGGTTATATCTTCTGATTTTACTAAATTACTAGAGCAAGAAAATAAAAATAAAAATAGTAAATTAAAAAGTTTTTTTATAGAAAATTGAAATAAAATTTTGGTTTTCTGAATTGCTTGCATGGTCACTATTTTGTACATGGGTAAAGTTAGCGCTTAAATTAGACATATCTGTGATAGATTTATTAAATACTAAATCATAGTTTATTTGTCTTGCTTCTGGCTCTAAATCAACAATTAAATCACTGTAAGTAACAGTTCTATCTCTATCTGATGAAGTAGGAACTTTTAAATTAATATTACCCTTTTCAACTCTTTGCGGCTGATTTATAAAAAAACCTAAAGTTTGATTTTTCTTAATAAAGTTAGATTTTGCTAATCCTAAAGTAAATGAGCTTGTTAACAATGGTGTGGAGTCATTTATGTAGGAGTTCTTAGTTTTGTCTATATATGTATATCCCGCAAATCCACTTCCAACAAAAGTTAAGCCATCAGTGATATTTTTTTTATATTTTAATCCAGTGAAATTTGTGTTGGACATATCACCTGTTGAAAATACTCCTGTTGAGGTAGCATTTAAAAATTTATTTTGCTCATAGTTTGTTCCTAAAACTACTTGCAAATCTCCAACATATTTTTTATCATCATGAGTTGATGACAAAGGATTAAAGTTAAAAGCAAGCCCTAAATCTGATGTATTTCCATTTGTAAAAGTATCAAATCCATAAGTATCATTACCATTAAATGTCATAAAATAATCTTGCCCTGAACCAGTATAAAAGTATGGGTTAACTAAATATTTATTTCCAAAAGGATTATCGTTAAAAAAGTTTGATAGAGGATCTACAGCATTTTCAAAACTATTAGTAGATTTATTATATCCTAAAGTTAAAAAATCTCCCGCAGACTGAAATAATGTGCTTTCTATAAAATTTTCATCAACTTCAAAGCTAAAATTTCCATAAAGATTTTTATGTTTTACTTTTTGTTTATTTTTTGGCATTAATCTAGCCATATGATTTTCAATTGTATTCTGTGAAACATAACTACCAGAACTAAAGAAATCACTTACATTAACTTTAAAATTAGCCCTGTCAAAACTATCGTAAACTTCCATTACTTTTCCATCTAAAGCTTTATTAATCGCATTTGAAAATGCAGCGCTACTTAAAAAAGTATTATCAACTAAATCATAATAACTTGTATTTGGATCATCTAATAAATTACTTCCATTAATAGTTTGAAGTGAACCAACTGCTGCAGTTGCTCCATTTAAATTCATTAGTCCATGTCCATATTTTGCTGTTTGAGAATATTCACTTGTGTCATTAGCTGTTGATAGAAGCCTAGTAACAACTTGCGCAGGAGTTAAGCTTGAGAACTCTTGCATAATTAATGCCAACCCACCTGAAACCATAGGAGCTGCCATTGATGTTCCGTTTTTAAATGCATAACCACCACTTGCAGTTAAAGAATAAATTCTATCCCCGGGAGCTGCAATACAATAGTCTGCTGCTTTTCCACATTGATTCGAAAAATCAGCTAATAACCCACCATCAGTTCCAAGAGAAGAGTGGCTTACCGCTACAACACAAACTGATACAGCACTTATATCAGTATTATATGCCATTGTTTGACATTGAGGACTAGGTTCATTTGCTCCAGCATTTCCAGCAGCAAAGACTGTTATTTTGGGAGTTGCCAATTGAGAAACATCTTCCCAATTATCATAAAATGCAGTTCCTATTACCGTTCTACAATTACTTGCGCTTGTGCAATCTCCAGAACTACCCCAACTATGATTTATAATATCTATCGCACCAATAGCTTCTATCAATCCTAAACCAGTTCCTGCGTCTGCTAAAGTTCCATCTCCATTTGAATCTAAAGTTTTAAAAGCATAAATTTGAGCATCGTATGCAACACCATGAATTCCAGAGTTGTTATGTTCTGCTGCAATTATTCCTGCTACATGTGATCCATGACCCTCATCATCTGATGCATCATTATCGCTATTTACAACATCACTTCCATTGGTAAATGCTACCATATTAGCATTAATATCAGTATGATCAGCATCAACTCCTGTGTCCATAACTGCAATCTGTATTCCATCACCCGTGGCTCCTCTTGCATATGCAGCGCTTGCACATATTGCTGTTAAGGGTTTTACAGAATGAAATGCTGAGCTCATATAATTATATTCTGTATCCTGATGAGCAGTTCCACTATCGTTACAATTAGTTACAGTATAAGACGTTCCTCCACCAGCGGCTCCTCCTCCACCTCCTCCACCGCCACCACAAGCGGATAAAGTCAGAAAAGAAATAAAAAATGCTATTTTTATAATTTTTAAATTAAACACTGATTTAGAGTAAGCTTTTGAGCTTTTAAAGCAATGATAATAAATAACTTATAAAAGTTACTATTAAATTTTAATAGTATATAATACTCTTAAGAATAGTAGTTTATTTATATGAATCTTAAAATAATAAATCCTCTAGAAGATTTTTTGAATGATTTATTCCAATTGCATACTGAAAAAGGATTCCCAAAATTTTTTTATACTAGCAGGGCAAATGTTGTTATTGTTCTTTTAGTTGCAAAATCAGATTTAACGAGAGATGAAATTGGCTTTGAGGACATATGCAGTATTGTTCCAAAATCAATTACTAGTAGATCAACTATTAAATCAATATTAGATGAGGCGACACTTAAAAATTATTTTATTAAAACTAATTCAAAAAATGATAGGAGAAAAAAAATATTTAAACCATCGCATGAGGTAAATTTATTTATGAAAAAATGGATACAAAGAAACAGGGAAATATTTCGAATATAATAAAATCAAAATTATTAATATTTTCAATATTAATTATTACAAATTCAATATCAGTAGCCAAAGATTATAAAAGTATATTTAATTTTAATATTAATTTAGCTGAAGGATATGAGGTGTTTAATAGTTCAAATTTATATGATGTTTATAATCACTCAACTGATGATCCTGTAATAAAAAGACAATTAAATTATGTAAAAAAACAACTTCAAAATGAGGATATAGAAATGTTTTATAACTTTTCTGAAAGTCCAGTAAATAATATTACTATTTTGGTTTTTAATAATAATTATAAAATTACAGAAAAAAATGTTTTGAAACAGTGTAATAAAATTCTAAAGATTGAAAGAAAGATTGGTAAAAGAAAGGTTAAATTAAAAGAATGTAGAATGCACAATGAGCCATTCTTTGCTGATTGGAGTATGTATAGAGAAAATGACAGTTCCTATGTTGAAAATGCAGTGACACAACAGATTATTTTTTTATATAAAGAAAAAGAATATGTATTTACATCTGGTTGCTGGCACAAATGTGATAAAAACAGAAATCACTTATTCAATTTAGTAAAATCTATTAAGTTTTAATGGTGGGCCGTGTTGGTTACGCTCCAACTACCCCTGCAATGTCAATGCAGTACTCTACTATTGAGCTAACGGCCCAAATGTTTAGCTTTCTAAGAAACTTTTTAATTGTTTGGATCTACTAGGATGCTTTAATTTTCTAAGTGCTTTAGCTTCAATTTGTCTAATTCTTTCTCTTGTTACAGAAAATTGTAACCCAACTTCCTCTAATGTGTGATCTGTGTTCATTCCAACACCAAATCTCATTCTTAAAACTCTTTCTTCTCTAGGTGTTAAAGTAGATAAAATTTTTGTTGTAGCTTCACTTAAATTTGATTTTATAGCTTGTTCTAATGGTGCCAATGCTTTTGTGTCTTCAATAAAGTCTCCAAGGCTGCTATCTTCTTCATCACCAACTGGTTTTTCTAAAGAAACAGGTTCTTTTGAAATTTTTAGAACTTTTCTTACTTTGTCTAATGGCATTCTAAGTTTTTTTGATAATTCTTCTGGTGTAGCTTCTCTACCAAACTCACTTAAGATTAGTCTTTGAGTTCTAACAATTTTATTAATTGTTTCAATCATATGAACTGGAATTCTTATAGTTCTAGCTTGGTCTGCAATGGATCTTGTTATAGCTTGTCTTATCCACCAAGTTGCATAAGTTGAAAATTTATATCCTCTTCTATACTCAAATTTATCAACTGCTTTCATTAAACCAATATTTCCTTCTTGTATTAAATCTAAAAACTGTAAACCTCTATTTGTATATTTTTTAGCTATTGAAATTACCAATCTAAGGTTGGCCTCAACCATTTCTTTTTTAGCTATTCTTGATTCTTTTTCACCTTTTTGAATTCTGCTTACTAACTTTTTGTAGTCAGTTACAGAAATTCCAAGTTTTTTGCTTATTTCTATTAATCTTTCTCTTGTATTTTTAAATTCATCTTTATTTTTTTGTAAAAATTTTTTCCAAACTTCATTTGTTCCTAAAAATATTTTTAAATTTGGATTTATCTCATTGCCTACATAAAATTTTATAAATTCATCTCTAGATATTTTATTTGCTAGAGCAAGTCTTAAAAGATTCCCCTCAAGAGAAACTATTTTTTTATTTTCAATATAATGTTTTTGTACTAGTTCCTCTAGAACTGACGGAGATAATTGTAAGGATTTAATATTATCTAATATATTTTCTACAATTTTTTGATAATTTTTTTCTTTAGATTGAGAAAATGATTGGGAATTCAGAACACAATGCAATTTTTCTTCCTGATATTTAATTAATTTATTATATTCTTTTGTAAGAGTATTGACTGTCTTTAAAATTTTTGGTTTTATTTCACTTTCCATTGCAGCAAGTGTAGGATTAAACTCATCATCTGATGTATCTTGAGTATCACCAGAATTTTCTTCGGTTGATTCAGATTCTGTATCTGATTTTTTTTGCTTCGTATTTGTTCCAGTTTCTTCATCTTCGGTATAGTTTGTGTCTATATCAATTATTTCTCTTACTAAAATCTCATCTGTATTAAGTTTCTTGTCCCATTCAAAAAGTTGTTGTGCAGTAATTGGGCTTCTTGACAATGCATTAAGCATCACATCTTTTCCAGCCTCAATTCTTTTTGCGATAGCAATTTCACCTTCTCTAGATAAAAGTTCTACTCCACCCATTTCTCTTAGGTACATTCTTATTGGATCGTCACTTTTTTCTATAGTTTTGCCCTCTTCCTTAGATGAAGATTCTTTTTTTCTTAAAATTTTATAATCAGATTTTTTTTCAACTAAAGCGATTTTGTCATCAAGAATATGAATAAAAGCTTGCGATAAGTTTTCATTTGATAAATTTCTTTTGCCTAATGATTTATTTAGTTCTTCATAGGTAATAAAACCTCTATGAACCCCTCGGCCCATTAATCTAGCAAATGATTTTGTAATAATTCTTTCCACAGCAATAAAGTTAGGGAGTCTTATATAATGACAAATCTGAAAAAATCCATATTTAAATTGATTGATTTAATTGATTTTTTGAGATTTTTTTAATTCTCTAATTTCGTTAAATGTACTTTCATCTAAATCTCTAGAAAATTTCGATTCTAATTTCTCAATTCTAATTTCTAGTTCATGATTTTTGATATCACCAATTATTTCTTCTAGTAACTCCAGTATCTTATATTCGTCATTTTCAATTTTATTTAATATATGTTTTATTGATGCAAATTGTTTAATTTTATCTAATATTTGAGGATCCAAGGACAAATTATCTTTTGATAATTCTTGTTCCTTAAGTAATTCTTTTAACAAACTATCATAAATAATTGTATTTTCACTTGAGAACAGCTTTACGTTTTCTAGCAGATTTATATTATTTTTTACTAAAGTTAAGTTGTTAATAATTAAGTATAAAAATGAAAACTCCTTAATTTCAATTGAACTTAAATTTTTTGTTTCATTAAAATATTTTTGAGTAGACTTTAGTGATTGGGCTTTTTTATAAAAAGTTTTATTTTTATTCTGATTTGCATTAGGTGTGAGTAAATTAATTTTATCTAAAAAAAACTCTAAAACATACTTTTTAATAAATTCATCCTTAATTGAATATGCAATAGATCTTATTTTTTTTTCAAATATTGCTAAAGATGATGGATCATTTTTTGTCTCATTTTTATAGTGATTGAATATAAAATTATGAATAGAGATTTTTTTATCTTTTGTAAATTCTATAAAAAAATCTTTACCATTTTTATTTATGAAACTATCTGGATCTTCATTGTTAGGTAAAAATAAAAATGAAATTTGTTTTTCAGGTTTTAATTCTTTTATTAAATTTTCTGCAGCTCTTAGTGCTGCCTTGTATCCGCTTTCATCACCGTCAAAACAAATTATTAAATCATTATAAAATTGATTCAAAACAGATACTTGTCTGTCTGTAAGAGAAGTTCCAAGATTAGCTACTACATTTTCTATTCCTTTACTTCTCAGACCGACCACATCCATATATCCTTCAACTAAATAAACATATTCAATTTTATTTGATAATTTTCTTGCATAATCCAAATTGTATAAATTTGAGCCTTTTTTAAAAAAAGGAGTTTCGGGCGAATTAATATATTTTGCTAAATAATTATTTTCTTTAATTGTTCTTCCACCTAAAGCTATTGGTTGTCCAGTAATGCTATTAATTGGAAAAATAATCCTATCTCTAAATCTTTCTACATATTTTTTTTTTTTATCATCAAAATAAAATAAACCTGTATCAATTATATTTTTTTCTTTAAAACTAGATTTAATTTTTTCATAAAAATTTGCATTAAAAGGGACAAAACCAATTTTAAAATTTAAAACTTCTTCTTTGGATAATTTTCTTTTTTTTAAATATTCTCTTGCAAAATTAAATTCTTGGTTCTTTAAAAGTTCGTTATGATAAAATTCTACGTACATTTTAAATATTTCAGAATATTCATTCCAAGCTTTTTCTCTTTCTTCATCTTTTTTGGAAAATGTATAAGGTTGCATGCCTGCTAGATTTGCTAAATACTTAACGGCCTCACCAAACTTTAAATTTTGAGTTTTCATAATAAAATCAAAAATATTTCCATGCTCCGCTGTGCTGAAACAATGATAAAAACCTTTCTCATCATTAACTGTAAACGATGGTGTTTTTTCAGTTTTAAAAGGAGATAATCCTACAAATTCTTTTCCTCTTTTTTTTAAATTTACTGACTTAGAAACTACAGTTGAAACTTTTAGTCTTGTTTTGATTTCATCTAAATATTCTTTTGGATATTTCATAAACCAATATTATTTTCCTAATATCTCCTTTAACAAAGATCCTGCTTTAGAAAAATCTAAAGTATCTGAATAATTTTTTTTAAGCTCACCCATTACTTTTCCCATATCCTTTATTGAACTAGCTCCAAGTTTTTGCGCTACTTCAGAACATATCTTCTTTGTTTCTTCCTCGCTTAATTGTTTGGGCAAATATTCGGATAATATTTTATGTTCATTTTCTTCAATTTTTAGTAAATCCTCTCTATTGTTCTTTTTATAAACATCAATTGATTCGGCTCTTTGTTTAATCATTTTTTTTAGAAGTTTTTTAATGTCATCATCATCGGTATCTTTTTTGTTGGGGCCAGATCTATTAGCGATATCAAGATCCTTTATGGCAGATAAAATTAACCTATAAGTTGATATTTTTGATTTATCTTTGGCCTTTAAGGCTTCATTATAATCCAAATTAATTTTATTTTTGAGGTCCATCAGTTTTATCCACTGTATAGAAAAAATTGTTCAAAAGAACAAATTGTATTTTAAAAAAAATATATTAGATCTGTTGCGAAAAAATACGTTTTATTGTATTAACCTTTAACTCATGAGTTGTAATTGAACAAAAAGCAAAAAGTAAACTCAAAAAAATTCTCACATTTATCATCAGGCGTTTTAGTTCTTGAAAACAAAACAATATTTAAAGGTATTGGTATTGGATATCAAGGAACTGCAACAGGAGAAGTTTGCTTCAATACTTCTTTAACAGGTTATCAAGAAATTATATCCGATCCATCTTATGCTGGACAAATTATCAATTTTACTTTTCCTCATATTGGAAATGTTGGTACAAACAAAGAAGATCATGAGTCAGACAAGATTTGGACTAAAGGAGTTATTTTTAATACGGAAATAACTAATCCATCAAACTATAGATCTTTAAAAAAATTAGATAGTTGGTTGAAAAAAAACAAGATAGTAGGAATAACTGGACTAGATACTAGAAGCTTAACTAATTTTATAAGAGACAAAGGTGCACCTAAAGGTACCATTTCTAATAATAATAAAGGTATTTTTAATCTAAAAAAATTAACCAATAGCTCTATTAAATGGCCAGGATTAAATGGTCTTGATTTAGCAAAAATAGTTACAACAAAAAAAAAATATTTATGGAAAGGTTTCAAAACATGGAAAAAAGGGAAAGGTTTTGAAAAAAATAAAAAGAAGAAATATAAAATTATTGCAATTGATTATGGAATTAAAAAAAATATTTTAAGATATTTTTCTAATTTTAATTGTGAAGTAATTGTAGTTCCTTGTAGTCTTGAAGCTGAAGATATTATTAAATTAAAACCTGACGGTATTTTTTTATCAAATGGCCCTGGAGATCCTGCTGCAACAGGAAAATACGCAATAAATATAATTCAAAATTTAATTAAAACAAATATTCCAATATTTGGGATATGTCTTGGGCATCAATTATTAGCTTTAGCACTTAAAGCAAAAACAAAAAAAATGAAATTAGGTCACAGAGGTGCAAATCATCCAGTAAAAAATCTAATTAATAGTAAAGTTGAGATAACAAGTCAAAATCATGGATTCGAAGTTGTTAAAGACAGCTTGCCTAAAAATGTTGAAATGACTCACAAATCTTTGTTTGATAATTCTGTAGAAGGAATAAAATTAAAAAAAAAACCTGTTTTTTCTGTTCAATATCACCCGGAGTCAAACCCGGGACCTCAGGATAGCCATTATTTATTTAATCAATTTATTAATGAAGTAAAAAAAAATGCCAAAAAGAAAAGATATTAAAAAGATTTTAGTAGTAGGAGCTGGTCCAATAATTATTGGCCAAGCCTGCGAATTTGATTACTCTGGCACTCAAGCATGCAAAGCATTAAAAGATGAGGGTTACAAAGTAATATTAATAAATTCTAATCCTGCAACAATTATGACTGACCCTGTTGTTGCAGATAAAACTTACGTTGAACCAATAACAATAGATATTTTAGAAAAAATTTTAATAAAGGAAAAACCTGACGCGATTTTACCAACAATGGGGGGACAAACTGCACTTAATTTAGCAATTAATGCAGAAAAAATTGGATTACTTAAAAAATATAAAATTGAACTAATTGGAGCAAATTCAAAAGCTATTTCTAATGCAGAAGATAGAAAAAAATTTAGAAAAAATATGAGTGATATTGGATTAAATCTTCCAAAATCAGAAATAGTTAACAATATTAAACAAATTAAGAAATGCTTAAGTAAAGTTGGATTGCCTGCAATAATAAGACCAGCATTTACTCTTGGTGGACTTGGAAGTGGTATAGCCAAAACTAAAAAAGATTTTTTGAAACGTGTCAAAGAAGGTCTTGATGCATCACCTGTAAATCAAGTTCTTGTAGAAGAGTGCTTAGAAGGTTGGAAAGAATTTGAAATGGAAGTTGTTAGGGACAGAAAAGATAACTGCATAATAATATGCTCTATTGAAAATTTAGACCCTATGGGAATTCATACAGGGGACTCTATTACAATAGCGCCTGCTTTAACTCTTACAGACAAAGAGTATCAAGTTATGAGAAATGCTTCAATTGCATGCTTAAGAAAAATTGGAGTAGAAACTGGAGGTTCAAACGTTCAGTTTGCCATTAATCCCAAAAATGGTCGAATGGTAGTTATAGAAATGAATCCTAGAGTTTCTAGATCTTCAGCGCTTGCATCAAAAGCGACTGGTTTTCCGATAGCAAAAGTTGCAGCAAAACTAGCTATTGGTTACACGCTTGATGAATTAAAAAATGAGATTACCAAAGTTACTCCAGCATCTTTTGAACCAACTATAGATTATGTAGTTACAAAAATCCCTAGATTTACTTTTGAAAAATTTTCTAGTTCACCTGCAATATTAGGGACTTCAATGAAATCAGTTGGTGAAGCAATGGCAATTGGTAGAAACTTTAAGGAATCTCTTCAAAAAGCATTAATATCTTTAGAGATCGGTTTGTCAGGTTTAGATAGAATTTTTGATTTAAACAAAAGTGATATTGAAAAAAAACTTAAGATCAATATTCCAAATAAAATTTTATTAATTGCAGAAGCAATACGTAAAAAAATTAATTTAAAAAAAATATATAAATTATCGAAAGTAGATCCTTGGTTCTTGGAGCAAATTAAAGAGATTGTAGATGAAGAAAATAAAATCTCTAAAAAAGGCCTGCCAAAAAATTTTAATGAATTTAATAGAATTAAATCAATAGGATTTTCTGATAAAAAATTATCTCAACTAACTAATTTAAAAGAAAAAATAGTTAGAAGAAAAAGAATTGCTTTAAAAGTTCTACCTGTGTTTAAAAAAGTAGACACATGTGCTGCTGAATTTAAATCTTTCA
>CACGZX010000024.1 GCA_902577625.1 uncultured Pelagibacteraceae bacterium | reverse complement strand
TAAACTGCAACAAATTGAAAATAAAATGATAGAGGCTTAAATGGAAATAAATCCTTCAGAAGTAACAAAAATATTAAAAGAACAGATTAAAAAATTTGGAGATAAGGCAGAAGTAACTGAAGTTGGACAGGTTTTATCTGTTGGTGATGGTATTGCCAGAATATATGGTTTAGATAACGTTCAAGCGGGAGAGATGGTTGAATTTTCTGATGGTTCAAAAGGTATGGCTTTAAATTTAGAAAGTGACAATGTTGGTGTTGTAATTTTTGGTGACGATAGAGCGGTAAAAGAAGGTGACACAGTAAAAAGAACAGGAGCTATTGTAGATACTCCTGTAGGAAAAGAATTATTGGGTAGAGTAGTTGATGGATTGGGAAACCCAATAGATGGTAAAGGTGCGCTAGACAAAGGTATTAAAAGAAGCAGAGTTGAAGTTAAAGCTCCAGGTATAATTCCAAGAAAATCTGTAAGCGAACCAATGCAATCTGGACTTAAATCAGTTGATAGTCTAGTTCCAATTGGAAGAGGTCAAAGAGAACTAATTATAGGTGATAGACAAACAGGAAAAACTGCAGTTGCAATTGATACTATAATTAATCAAAAAAAAATAAATGAGTCTAACGATGAAAAACAAAAATTATATTGTATTTATGTAGCAATTGGTCAAAAAAGATCAACTGTAAGACAAATAGAAAAATCTTTGGAAGAGGCTGGAGCTATGGAATATACGACTATAGTTGCGGCAACAGCATCAGATGCAGCACCACTTCAATTTTTAGCTCCATATACTGGGTGTGCTATGGGAGAATATTTTAGAGACAATGGAATGCATGCATTGATTATTTATGATGATTTATCTAAACAAGCAGTAGCTTATAGACAAATGTCATTATTGTTAAGAAGACCCCCTGGAAGGGAAGCTTATCCAGGAGATGTTTTTTATTTACATAGTAGACTTTTAGAAAGAGCAGCTAAACTAAGTGATGAACATGGAGGAGGCTCTTTAACAGCACTTCCGATTATTGAAACACAAGGAGGTGATGTATCTGCTTTTATTCCGACCAATGTTATTTCAATTACAGATGGACAAATATTTCTTGAAACAAACTTGTTTAACCAGGGGATTAGGCCAGCAATTAACGTAGGTTTATCCGTATCTAGAGTTGGGTCTTCGGCTCAAACAAAAGCTATGAAAAAGGTTTCTGGTTCAATGAAATTAGAATTGGCGCAATACAGAGAAATGGCTGCATTCGCCCAATTTGGATCAGATTTAGATGCCTCAACTCAAAAATTATTAAATAGAGGTTCAAAGTTAACTGAGCTTTTGAAACAAAAACAATATTCTCCAATGACAGTTGCAGAACAAGTAATTTCAGTTTTTTGTGGTGTTAAAGGATATTTGGATGACTTAGATCTAAAAGATATATCTTCGTTCGAAAGAAAAATTATTGAAAAATGTAAATCTGAAAAACCAGAAATTTTGGAATCGATATCCAAATCTGGAAAATTAGAAGAAGATACTGAAAATTTATTAGTGGAAACTATTAAAGAATTAAAACAAAACTTTAACTCTTAAAAATATGGCCAGTTTAGATGATTTAAAAAAAAGAATTTCAAGTGTTAAATCTACACAGAAAATTACTAAGGCTATGAAAATGGTTGCAGCAGCAAAATTAAGAAGGGCCCAAGAGAATGCGGAAAAAGGAAGACCTTATTCTGAAAAAATGAATAATATTATTCTTAATCTTTCAAATGGAATATCTGACAAAGAAAATGCACCAAAACTTCTTACTGGAACTGGAGAAGAAAAAACTCACCTATGTGTTGTTATGACATCTGACAGAGGTTTATGTGGAGGCTTTAACACAAATATTATTAAAAAAGCTAAGCAGTATTTTCAAAAAATTTTAAAAGAAAATAAAATATTAAAAATTATAACTGTTGGATCGAAAGGTTATGATCAATTAAAAAGACAATATAAAGAAAATATAATTGAAAAAATTTCATTTAAAGATTCTAAAAATATTAATTATTTTGATGCAGACAAAGTGGGAAAAATTATAATTGATAGATTTAAAAAAAATGAATTTGATGTATGTGCAATTTTTTATAATCAGTTTAAAAATGTTATTACTCAAATACCACAAGAACAACAAATTATTCCTTTAAAATCTAATGAAGAGAAAGAAACTAGTTCCAAAGATAGTTATGAATTTGAACCAGATGAGGATGAAATTTTGAGTAATTTATTACCTAAAAATATTTCTACACAGATTTTTAAAGCAATGTTGGAAAATTCAGCGAGCGAACAAGGTTCAAGAATGAGTGCCATGGATAATGCAACTAGAAATGCAGGAGAAATGGTTGATAAGCTTACCATTCAGTATAACAGAAGTCGCCAAGCTGCAATCACTAAAGAACTAATAGAAATAATATCAGGAGCAGAAAGTTTATAATTATGAGAAAAGGAAAAATTACACAGGTTATAGGAGCAGTAGTAGATGTTAAATTTGATGGGGAGTTGCCTGAAATTTTAACTGCATTAGAATGTAATAATGCAGGCAACAGACTTGTATTAGAAGTTGCTCAGCACTTAGGAGAATCAAGTGTGCGAACGATTGCTATGGATGCAACTGAAGGATTAAAAAGAGGAGATGAAGTTACAGATTCTGGTTCTCCAATTAAAGTTCCAGTAGGTCCCGAAACACTAGGAAGAATTATTAATGTTATAGGTGAGCCTATTGATGAAAAAGGTGAGGTTAAAACTAAGGAAAGCTGGCCTATCCACAGAGCAGCACCAGAATTTAATGATCAATCAACTGAAACTGAAATTTTAGTAACTGGAATCAAAGTAGTGGACTTATTAGCACCTTACGCAAAGGGTGGTAAAATTGGTTTATTTGGCGGTGCAGGAGTTGGAAAAACAGTAATTATAATGGAATTAATTAACAACATTGCAAAAGCACATGGTGGTTTTTCTGTATTTGCTGGAGTTGGAGAAAGAACTAGAGAAGGAAACGATCTTTATCACGAAATGATAGAATCAGGAGTAATTAAACCTGAAGGACCCGGATCAAAGGCTGCATTAGTTTATGGTCAAATGAATGAGCCTCCTGGAGCAAGATCAAGAGTTGCTCTTACAGGATTAAC
This sequence comes from uncultured Pelagibacteraceae bacterium, assembly GCA_902577625.1. Lineage (GTDB taxonomy): Bacteria > Pseudomonadota > Alphaproteobacteria > Pelagibacterales > Pelagibacteraceae > Pelagibacter. The sequence goes on along the minus strand of CACGZX010000024.1, from coordinate 14,167 downwards.
CGTTGCAGAATATTTCAGAGACCAAGAAGGTCAAGACGTGCTTTTTTTCGTAGATAATATTTTTAGATTTACACAGGCAGGCTCTGAAGTATCAGCCTTATTAGGAAGAATTCCCTCAGCAGTTGGTTATCAACCTACTCTAGCAACTGATATGGGAAACTTACAAGAAAGAATTACTACAACTAATAAAGGATCTATTACATCAGTACAGGCGATATATGTTCCTGCTGACGACTTGACTGATCCAGCACCCGCAACATCATTTGCACACTTGGATGCAACAACTGTATTATCGAGACAAATAGCAGAACTTGGAATTTATCCAGCTGTTGATCCTTTAGATTCAACTTCTAGAATTTTAGATCCTAGAATTGTAGGTGATGAGCATTATAGGGTTGCAAGAGAAGTTCAAAAAATTCTTCAAACATATAAATCTTTGCAAGATATTATCGCGATTCTGGGTATGGATGAATTATCAGAAGAAGATAAACTAATTGTTGCAAGAGCAAGAAAAATTCAAAGATTCTTATCCCAACCATTTTTTGTAGCAGAAGTTTTCACAGGCTCTCCTGGAAAACTAGTTGATTTAGAGTCTACAATTAAGGGATTTGATGCAATTTGTAAGGGTGAATATGATCACTTACCAGAAGCTGCCTTCTATATGGTCGGCACAATTGAAGAAGCAGTTGAAAAAGCTGAGAAGATGGCAAAAGAAGTTGCATAATGAGTGAAGAATTTAAAGTTGAAATAGTCAATCCTGAAAAATCTTTTCTATCAAAAGAAAATGTAACTGAAGTTGTTGTACCTGCTTTTGAAGGAGAAATGGGAATTCTAAAGGATCATATTTCAATTATTTCCTTTTTAAAGCCAGGTATAATTAAAGTTTATTCGAAATCAGAAGAAAATAAATATTTTGTTGAAGATGGAATTGTAGAATTTAAAGATAATAATTTATCAATTTTAACTAGCTCAATATACAATATGTCAGATTTAGATAGAAATAAAATAGATCAAATAGTCAAAGAAGCTGAAAAAGAATCTACTGAAGATAATATAGATGACCAAAAAAGATATTTAATTGATCAAAAAATAGAAGCATTAAAAAATTTAAATCTAAATTAGTTTAATATTTTTAATAATTCTTGCTTAAGAATTTTATATACTTCAAGTTTGAATTTTACAGCTATTTTTGGTAAATCATCTAAACTAATCCATTTCCAGTCTAAAAATTCAGGTTTTTTTGTATTTATATTTATTTCAGATTCATTTCCAGTAAATTTCATTACAAACCATTTTTGTGTTTGACCTTTAAATCTACCTTTCCAGATAATTCCTATTAAATGATCGGGCAATATGTATGTTAACTTTTTATCAATTTCTTGGATTAGTTTTACACTTACTACACTAGTTTCTTCTTTTAATTCTCTGAGGGCAGCTTCATAATAATTTTCTCCTTCATCAATTCCTCCCTGAGGCATCTGCCAAAAATTTTTAGGATTATCAATTCTTTTTGCAACAAAAACTTTATTTTTATCATTAAGCAAAATTATTCCCACACCTTTTCTTAAGGGTAATTCAGAAAAACTTTTTTTCATTTATTTACTAACCATTAAGCAATGTAATTGCAAAATTTAGTTGGTTATCAGTTTCTGTATCAATTCTAAACTCATCTGAGCTCTCAACAATTTCTATATCTGGTGTTATACCAGTACCAGAAATTGATTTACCAGAAGGTAAATAATATTTGGAAATCGTTAATCTTATAGCACCTTTATTTTTTAAAGGTATGATCGACTGAACTGATCCCTTACCATATGAATTATTTCCAATTAATATTGCTCTTTTATGATCCTTAAGGGCTCCTGCTACAATTTCGGATGCAGATGCAGATCCATAATTAATTAAAACTACCAGGGTTTCCCCATCAATTATATCTCCTTTTTTTGCAAAATATTTTCTATTCTCAGAAGTTTTTCTACTTTTAGTAGATACAATTTCACCATTATTAAGAAAAAAATCAGATATTTTAATGGCCTGAGATAATAATCCTCCAGGATTATTCCTTAAATCAAGAACATATTTATCAATTTTATTTTTTTTGAATTCTTTAATTTTTTTTTTTATTTGATTTGAACTATTTTCGTTAAAAGCAGTAAGCCTAATATAACCAATACTGTCGTCAATTATTTTAGATTTTACAGATTTTACTTCAATAATCTCTCTTGTAATTTCAAAAACTAATGCTTTTCTTAATCCTTTTCTTCTTATTGTTAATTCTAGTTTTGATCCAACAGGACCTCTCATAAGCTCAACTGCTTCAGATAGGGTTTTGCCCTGAACCTGTGTACCATTTATTTTTACAATATAATCTCCAGCTTTCACCCCTTCTTTTTCTGCTGGAGAGCCATCCATCGGAGTTATTACTTTTACGACTCCAAACTCCATTCCAACTTCTATACCTAAACCACCAAACTTACCGCTGGTTTCGGTCTCCATTTCTTTAAAAGTTTCTGGGGACATATAAGCCGAGTAAGGATCTAAAGATTGTAGGACACCGTTAATAGCAGCATCCATTGCATCTCCTTGATTTATTTCTTCAACATATTCTTTGTTTATTTTATCTAGTACCTCACCAAATAAATCAATTTTATCATAAATATTTTCATCATTTGCAGCAAAACTTATTTTTGAAAAGTTTAATGAAATTATGATTAATAAAATAAATATAAATTTTTTTTTCATATAATAACTTTTTCTTTAGGAATTAATTCTGACCACATTTTTTCAAGTTCATAAAACTTTCTTTTTTCAGGGTTGAATATATGAACTACAAGATCTATTCCATCAATTAATTTCCAATCATTGCTATCTTTGCCTTCAATTTTACAATTAGTAATCCCGTTAGTTTTGAACTTTTCCAAAACCTGTTCTGATAAAGCCTGGATATGCCTAGAAGATGTTCCGCTCGCAATAATCATATAATCTGCCATTGAAGATTTATTTTTAAGATCGATGGATACTATATCAAGAGCCTTATTCGAATCTAGAGTGCCAATAATTATTTTTTTAAGATTCGTTATTTTATCCATTAATTAAATAAATTTTACCAAATTTTCCTTAATTTAGAAGATGAAATATTTACTTTATTATATTTTATAAATTTCAATCTTTTGCGGCCAAGCTTCTTAAAAGCAATAGATTTTAGTGATTTTGATTTATATTTTGTTCTATCAAAAACTAAAATATTACACTTTGATGAAATCAATTTCCATTTATGCCATTTATGAAAAGAAATTAAATTATCAGCACCCATTAAAAAATATATTTCAGATCTTTTATTTTTTCTAATTATATAATTGACTAAATTAATTGTTTTATTTGATTTTATTTTATCTTCATAATATCTAACTGAAATAAAATTATATTTTTTTGTAATTTTTTTTGAAAAAGCAATTCTTTTTTTAAGTTCAATAAAACTTTTTGATTTAAAAGGATTTTTTCTTGTTATTGCCCAAATTATTTTGTCAATTTTAAATTGTTTTTTTGCTTCAATAGAAATTTTAACATGTCCTTTATGAGCTGGATCAAATGAACCTCCAAGAATTCCTATTTTTTTCTTTTTATTATTTTTCAATTTAATTTCTTATTTGTCCTTTTCCTAGAACTTCATATTTATATGAAATTAATTGATTTAAACCCACGGGTCCTCTTGGTGGCATAGTGTTAGTTGAAATACCAACTTCACCACCAAATCCAAACTCGCCTCCATCAGCAAATTGTGTTGAAGTATTATGCATTGCTATTGAACTTTTTATATTTTTTAAAAAAAGTTCAGCATTTTTTTTGTTTCTGGTAACTATACTATCTGTATGCATTGTTCCATATTTATTAATATGATTAATTGCATCTAATATATTATTAACTGACTTTACAGATACTTTGGCTGATAAATATTCTGTTGACCAATCTTTTTCTTTTGCCAACTTAGATTCGCCATTAAAATTCATTTTAATAATATTATCTGCGAATATTTTACAATTATTATTTGTTAATTTTTCTAATATTGGGTTACAAAATTTTTTTACAATTTTTTTGTGCATCAAAATTGTTTCTGTAGCTCCACATATACTAGTGTTTCTCAGTTTTGCATTGTGAACAATTTTTATTGCCATATTTAAATCTGCATCTTTATCAATATAAGTATGACAAATTCCCTCCAAATGTCCAATTATTGGAACTGAGGATAAGTCTTGTACTTTTTTAACTAAATTTTTTCCACCTCTTGGGATTATAACATCGATAAAATTTTTCATTTTTGACAACATGTAGTCTACAGATTTTCTATTTTTATCTTTTATTATTTGAACATAATTTTGATCAATATTGTTTATTCTAAGAGCATCTCGAAATAAGTTTGCTAGGATTCTGTTTGAATTATATGCTTCTGATCCACCTCTAAGAATGACCACATTACCTGATTTAAAGCATAAGCTTGCAACATCCGATGTAACATTTGGTCTGCTCTCATAAATAATACCAATTACACCAATTGGAGTTGAAACTTTTTTAATGATTAGCCCGTTTGGTCTTTTCCATTTATCAATTACATTGTTTGTTGGATCGTTTAATTTTATAATTTTACTAATTGAATCCTTTATCTCAGAAATTTTTTTATCATTTAAAGTTAGTCTACTTATTAAGTTTTCAGGAAGATTACTTTTGATTGCAAAATCTATATCTTTATTGTTTTCTCTAAGAATATTTTTCTTATTTTTATTTATTAATTGTAAATATTTTTTTAAAACTTTATTTTTATTTTTTTTATTTACTTTAATTTTGGAAGCTTTTTTTGCTTTTATTCCAATATTTATTAATTTTTTTAACATTTATATTTCAACCATATCATCTTTATGAACTACTTCCGATTTAGAAATATATCCCAAAAGTTCATAAATTTTATTTGAATGTTGTCCTTGAATTTTATTAATTTCTTCTGAAGAAAAAGAACTTAAACCTCTGGCATATTCTTTAAAGTTTTTATCTAATATTTTTATGTGATCACCTTTATTAAATTTTCCTTCAACTTTTTTAATTCCTGCTGCTAATAGACTCTTACCTTTTTTAAGCGCATTAATAGCCCCATCATCAATTATCAGTTCTCCTTTTGGTGATACTGAACTGATAATCCATTTTTTTCTAGCATCTAGTTTTGAGACTTTAGGTAAAAACCAAGTACAATTATTTTTGTCGACGATTTTTTTAATAGGTCTTTCCAAAAGACCATTTGCTATAACCATCGTACACCCAGATAGCTGGCAAATTTTTGCAGCTTCAATCTTGGTTTTCATTCCTCCCGTTCCATGTTCACTTATACTTTTTGTAGCGATCTTTTCTATATCTACATCTATATTTTTAATTTCTTTAATTAGTTTTGAGTTTTTAAATAATTTTGGATTTTGAGTATACAATCCATCAACATCTGAAAGCAAAACTAAACAATCAGCTCCTGAAATTTGTGCCACTCGAGAAGCTAACCTATCATTATCTCCATATTTTATTTCAGTTGTTGCAATGCTATCGTTTTCATTTACTACAGGAATAAAACCTAATTCAAATAAATTTTCAAAAGTTCTTTTTGCATTTATTGCTCTTCTTCTTTGTTCTGTATCTTCTAGTGTAAGTAAAATCTGGGAAAGATTAATTTTTTTTGAACTAAATATCTTATTAAAAAGATTCATTAACTCAATTTGACCTACAGAAGCTATAGCTTGACTTTTATCAATTTTTAAATTTTTTTTGTTTAAATTTAATTTTTTACAACCCAAAGCTATTGCACCGGAGCTTACTAGAATTACATTTTTTTTTTGATCTAATAAGCTTTTTATATCTTTTGCAAATTCCATTAACCATTTTTTTCTAATTATTCTTTTTTCATCAATTAAAATTGTAGATCCAATTTTTATTACAATAGTTTTAGATTTTTTAAGATACATATTTAATTAATTTGGATTTAATTCTTGATATTGATTTTTTATCAAATGTTGAGAGAGTTATTAGATTTACTTTATGTTTTTTTAAAAAATTGTTTTTAATTTTTTTAACTTCTTTATCCTCTAAAAGATCTGTTTTATTTAAAACGACTAATTCATTTTTTTTTAACATATCTTTACTATAGTTTTTTAGCTCTTTTCTAACTTGAGTGTAAGATTTTTTTAAATCCTCTTCTGTTATATCAATTAAATGCAGTAAAGACTTACATCTTTCAATATGTTTAAGAAATTTTATACCCAATCCTATGCCCTCATGTGCACCCTCGATGATACCTGGAATATCAGCTAAAGTTATTTCTTTATCATCATAAACTGCAACACCAAGATTTGGATTTAGTGTAGTAAATTTATAATTAGCAATTTTTGGTGTTGCACTTGTTATTGCAGCTAACAAGCTAGATTTACCTGCGTTTGGTAAACCAATTATACCAATGTCTGCTATTGTTTTTAATTGAAGCCAAATCCAAAATTCTTCCCCCTTGGTTCCTTTGGTAAACTTTTTTGGTGCTCTATTTGTTGAAGATTTAAATCTAGTGTTACCAAATCCTCCTCTTCCACCAACTGCTACAACAAATTCTTCACTTTCATTTTTAAAATCAAAAATTAAAGTTTTATTGTCTTCTTCAAATACTTGTGTACCAACTGGAACCTTAAGATATAAATTTTTTCCACCCCTGCCTGTTTGATTTTTCCCTTTTCCATCACTTCCTCTTTCTGATTTAAAATGTTGTTGGTATCTAAAATCAATAAGAGTATTTAAATTTCTTTCTGATTTCAAAATTATTGAACCACCTTTTCCCCCATCTCCTCCATCTGGTCCTCCAAACTCAATAAATTTTTCTCTTCTAAAACTTGGTGATCCTGAACCACCATCACCTGCTTTGATAAATATTTTGACTTGATCTAAAAATTTCATAATACAACTCCTTTTGGTTTTTTAAGTTGTATTGATTAATTGGGTTTTACAGAAACAAATGTTCTATCAGATTTAGTTTTTTTAAATTCTACTTTGCCTTTAACTTTTGCAAATATAGAATGATCTTTACCCATACCAACGTGTTCACCAGGAAAAATTTTTGTTCCTCTTTGTCTAACAATTATGTTACCTGGAATGACATATTGACCGCCATATTTTTTTACTCCAAGTCTACGACCAGCACTATCACGTCCATTTCGAGATGATCCACCTGCTTTTTTTGTTGCCATAATTAAATCTTACTTTTTTCTTTTGTTATTTTTTTTGTCTCTTTTTTTTCTACTTTTTTTGCTTCTGAAAGTATAGCACCATCTTTTGCAAAAATTTTTTTTATCTTTATTAGAGAATATTGCTGTCTATGTCCATTTTTTCTTCTTGAATTTTGTCTTCTTCTTTTTTTAAATATTAAAATAGTTCTATTTTTACTATTTTTTACAAGTTCAGCTTCTACTTTTGCACCCTTAACGAGTGGCGAACCAACTTCTAAATTTTTATCATCTCCATATGCGAGAATTTCATTAAATTCTATTTTACTTTCGGGTTTGCTATTTTTAATTTTTTCGATTTTTAATATATCGCTAGCTTTAACTTTGTATTGTTTTCCACCTGTTTGTATTATTGCAAATGACATTGTAAATCCTAAATTTTTATAAGTGGCAATATAGTTCTAGGCTTCTTTTAGTCTTATTATTGGCATGACTAACCTTGTGGCCTTTAAGAGGAATTTTTCCAGTGAGTTCACATTTTTTAGACATAAAATTTATGATTGTATAGGTGTTCTAAAGTTGCCAGTCAAGATCAATTTTTGCTTCCTACTACATCAGATATATTTTTTACTCCTTCTTTATCTAAAATATTTATTAATTCTTCGCTTATTTTTGAAGCAATATTAGGACCTTGATAAATCATACCAGTATAAAGTTGGACCAAGCTAGCTCCACTAATTATTTTCTGATAAGCACTCTGACCAGAATCAACTCCACCTACACCAATAATTTTTATTTTATTTTTTAAAATTTTATAAAATTTGTTAATTAGTTCATTTGATCTTTTTTCTAGAGGCTTTCCTGACAAACCACCTTTTTCTAATTTATTAATGTTAGATAAATTTTCTCTATTTTTATCAGTTGTATTTGAAATTATAACTGCTTCAATACTATGTTTTAAAAGTAAATCTGAAATTTTATTAATATTTTTGTCTTCTATATCTGGCGATATTTTTACTGCAATTGGTAAAGTGGTGTTTAATATTTTTTTTTCTTTTTCAATCAAACTCAATAGTTCATCAAGCTCGCCCTCATTATGAAAACTTCTCAAATTCTCAGTATTGGGAGAAGATATATTGATAGTCAAATAATCAGCCAGATTATAAAATTTACGAAAACCAATTAAATAATCTTCTATTCTATTAACTGTATCTTTATTCGGCCCTATATTAACTCCAAATAAACCTTTGGGAGTATTTGAAATAATTCTTGATCTAACTTTTTCGGAACCACAATTATTGAAACCAAGTCTATTTATTAATGCCATATCTTCTTCAAGACGAAATATTCTTGGTTTAGGATTTCCATATTGGTTAAGAGGAGTTACAGTTCCAACCTCAACAAATCCAAAACCTAATTTAAATAAAGGATTATATACTTCTGCATCTTTATCAAATCCAGCTGCTATTCCTATTGGGTTTGGAATTATTTTGCCAAAAATTTCTGTTTGAATTGATTTATTATTTTTAATTTTATTTTGTATAACAAGATTAAATTTAAGAGCCTTAATGGCTAAATCATGTGCAATTTCAGGATCTAACTTAAATATTAATGATCTTATATTTGAAAACATCAGTTAATTTTATCTTTTATTAATTGTTGTGTCTCCTTAACACCAAAAAAACTAATAAAAAAACCCATTCTTGGACCATTTTCATCGCCGAAAACTACCTCATAAATCAATCTAAACCAATCTCTTAGATTTTCTTTATAACCATTTTCTTTTCCAACTGTATAAATTTCTGTTTGAATTTCTTCGGGTTGCATTTCATCATTACATTTTTCTAACATTATAACTAAAGACTCTAGTGCTTTTTTTTCATCAGAATTAGGTTTTTTATATTTTTTATTTTTTTTAATTACATCATTGAAATATTTAATTGCATACTCAATTAATTTGTCAAAAATTGGATGATCTTTTTCTAAAATATTTGGTTTGTATTTTTTAACAAATTTCCATAAAAGTTCTTTTGAATTAGCGTTACTAGCTTCAACCAAGTTGAGAAGCATAGAAAAAGTCATAATTGTATTTTCTTTAGGAATCGTACCATTGTGAACATGCCAAACAGGATTTAATAACATTTGTAGTTCATTTTGATTTTTTCCCTTCTCAATAAAATCTAAATACTCATCCACAGCTTTAGGAACAATTTCTCTATATAATTTTTTTGCTCTTTTTGGGTTTTGATACATAAATAAAGATAGGCTTTCTGGAGAAGCATATTGCAACCATTCATCTATAGTAATTCCATTGCCTTTTGATTTAGAAATTTTTTCTCCTTTTTCATCAAGAAAAAGCTCATAAGCGAAACCTGAAGGGTTAGTTTTTTCTAATATTTTTATAATTTTTGTAGATAGGATGGCACTTTCAATTAAATCTTTACCATACATTTCAAAATCTACATCTAAAGCATACCATCTCATTGCCCAGTCTACCTTCCATTGAAGCTTACAATTTCCATCCAAAATACTTTTTTCTATTTTTTTTCCATTATTATCAAAAATAATTTTTGAATTTTTATTATCTATCTCTAAAACTGGAATTTCTAGAACAACACCAGAATCTGGGCAAATTGGTAAAAATGGGGAATAAGTTTTTTGCCTTTCTTTGCCTAATGTAGGAATAATTATATCCATTATATTGTTATATTTTTTTAGAATTAATTTTAATGTTTCATTAAAAAAACCAGACTTATAAAGTTCTGTTGAACTTTTAAAAGTATATTTAAAATTAAAATTGTTTAAAAATTTTTTTAACATTTCGTTATTATGCTCTCCAAAACTATTAAACTTTTTAAAAGGATCTGGCACGACTGTTAAAGGTTTATGTAAATTATTTTCCAGAAGATCCTTATTTGGAATATTTTCTGGAACTTTTCTAAGACCGTCCATATCGTCTGAAAATGTAATTATTTCTTTAGGCAGATCTGTTAACTTGTTTAATGCATTAACAAGCATTGAGGTTCTAGCAACTTCACCAAAAGTACCAATATGAGGAAGACCACTTGGTCCATAACCAGTTTGTAAAATTATTTTACCCTTTTGATCTATATATTTTTTTCTTTCTCGGAGAATTTTTTTAGCCTCAACAAAAGGCCAAGCATTAGTTTTTTCTATGTTTGCTTTATCAATCACAGTTTAAATACAAAAATAACTCATAAAATTCGTGGTTTTAATAATTCTTATAGAGTTGAAATTTATTTACCATAAAATAATGTCCATTCAAAATGTCGAATTATAAAACCGTGTTTTTTACACTAGGTGTATTACAAGTAATTTTGGGATTAGCCATGATTATCCCAGTAATTATTCAGTTTATATATAATGAGTTGGACTCTTCGTTTATTAGCTCTGGAATTATTACGATTATTTTTGGTATTTTATTTTTTTTGTCAAACCTAGATCATGATAAAAAGTTAAATTTACCACAAGCTTTTCTATTAACTGCACTTTCGTGGTTAAGTATTGCTATTTTTGGCTCTCTACCATTTGTATTTTCTGATTTAAATTTAAATATAACTGATGCTTTTTTTGAGAGTATGTCTGGTATTACAACTACTGGTTCAACTGTAATAGTTAATTTAGAAATTGCTCCAAAAAGTATATTGCTCTGGCGTGCCATTCTTCAATGGTTGGGAGGAATAGGAATAATTGTAATGGCAATTACACTTATGCCAATAATGAATGTTGGAGGAATGCAGTTATTTAAAATATCAAGCAACGATAATGCTGAAAAAATCTTACCTAGATCTAAACAAATAAGTTTAAGATTAATCATTATCTACTCAGCTTTAACTTTTTTATGTGCATTATTTTATAAAATTTTTGGAATGAACTTTTTTGATAGCCTCACACATTCAATGACAACCATCGCCACAGGAGGTTTTTCTAATTACAATGAATCTATAGGTCATTTTAATAGTTCTTTAATAGAAACTACTTCAATGATATTTATATTATTAGGCAGCATACCTTTTATCGCTTATATAAAGTTTCTAAATGGGGATAAAAAGATTTTTTTTTCCGACGCTCAAATCAAAACTTTTTTTATTTTAGTAATACTTTCTATAGTAATATTATTTATTTATTTAGCTATTTTAAAGCAAAGTCTGTTTGAAATAAGTATAAGATCAGTTGCCTTCAATGTAATTTCTATTTTGACAGGCACTGGTTATGTTACAAAAGATTTTGATCAATGGGGAAATTTTCCATTAATATTTTTTTTAATATTAATGTTTATTGGTGGATGTGCTGGCTCAACTACTTGTGGAATAAAAATTTTCAGAATTCAGCTATTGTATCATTTCTTATCTAATCAGTTAAAAAAAATAATATATCCTAGAGGTATCTTTGTTATTAAGTATGATAACAATAATATTGATGATAAATTTATGTCATCAGTTATTTCGTTCATATTCCTTTATATTATTATTTTTTTCTGTTTGGCTGCAATACTGTCTTTAACAGGTTTAGATTTTGTTACTTCAATATCTGGAGCAGCAACTTCTATTTCTAATGTAGGTCCTGGATTGGGTGATATTATTGGGCCTAATGGCAATTTCTCTTCGTTATCCGACCCATCTAAATGGGCTTTAAGTATGGGAATGATTTTAGGTAGACTTGAGTTATTTGCTATATTAGTGTTGTTTATTCCATCTTTTTGGAGAAAATATTAAAGATATAAATGATAGAAAAAAAACAAAGCTGGGGCCAATCACTTTTAGTTTATAAAGATATAAGAATGCTAAGAATTTTACTTCTTGGTTCTATAAGTGGATTCCCTTGGGTTTTGATTGCAAGCAGTTTAAGCCTTTGGTTAAAAGAAGAGGGACTTAGTAGATCAACAATTGGATGGGCAGGTTTAATTTTTGGTGTTTATGCATTTAATTATTTGTGGGCACCAATAATAGATAGAATTCAAATACCTCTATTAACAAAAAAACTAGGTCATAGACGAGGCTGGATAGTTTTAATGCAAGTTGCAATTTTACTAAGTTTGTTAGTTTGGAGTTTTATAAATCCAACACAAAACTTAGCTCTATTAATTACTGTTGGATTAATTATTGCCATAGCATCAGCTACACAAGACATAACTGTTGACGCATTAAGAATTGAACAAATAAATGAAAATGAAGGAAAAGCTATGGCAGCTGGCGCTGCAATGGCAGTTGTTGGCTGGTGGACTGGTTATAAGCTGGGAGGAGTTATAGCTTTATTTACAGCAGAATATTTTGAAAACATCGGTATTGCTGATTATTGGCAAGCTACTTTTTTAGTTTTAGGAGTTGTAATAATTTTAATGAATATTGGTTTGATGTTTGTTCATGAACCAATTGAAACTGACAGACAAGCAAAACAAAGAGAAACTGATAAAATAATTGAGCAAAGACTTGGATCGAGCAATATTATAACTAATTTTATAGCTTATATTACAGGAACTATTGGTGGACCCATTATAAGTTTCTTTAAAAAAAATGGATTTGCTATTGCTGTAGGAATTTTAGGTTTTGTATTCTTATTTAAAATTGGTGAAGCATTTCTTGGTCGTATGTCTATTGTTTTTTATAAAGAAATTGGATTCTCTAAAGGGCAGATTGCAATTTACTCAAAAGGACTTGGTTGGATAACAACAGTAGTATTTACATTACTAGGTGGAGTGATGGCTATGAGAGCAGGGACAATAAAAACAATGTTCTTTGCTGGAGGATTAATGGCATTAACAAATTTACTATTTGCAGTTTTAGCTTGGACAGGTAAATCTGAATTATTATTCGCAATTGCAGTAATAGCTGATGATATTACAGCTGCATTTGCAACAGTAGCTTTTGTGGCCTTTATTTCTTTATTAGTTGATAGAACTTATACTGCTACTCAATACGCTCTGCTTGCCTCAATAGGAACTGCTGGCAGAACAACTCTCGCTTCATCTTCTGGAGCTTTAGTTGATTGGCTAAATGGAGATTGGGGAACTTTTTTTGTTTTAACCACAATAATGGTCATTCCTTCTTTAATTTGTTTGTGGTTCATAAGAAATAAAATAAAAATTGGTGCAAAGTAATTATTACTCAACATATTCCTGTATAAATATATATGAACGACCATCAATAAATGCCAAAATTAGCTCACAAATCATTTATGGTGAAAAATTTAAAGTTTTAAAAAAAATAAAAAGTTTTCTTAAAATAAGAACATCTTACGATAGATATACTGGGTATATAAAAAATAAAAAATTTATTAAAAAATTTAAACCTACACACAAAGTAAAAACTTTGAAAACTAGAATTTATAAATCAAATAGTTTTTTACCATTTTCAAGTGAAATTGAGATTATAAAGAAAAAAAAAAATTACGCTATGTTCGAAAAAAACAAATGGGTAAAACAAAAAGATATAACTCATATAAATAAAAAGGAAAAAAATTTTGCTAAAATTTTTAAGTCATATTTAAATTGTAAATATAAATGGGGAGGAAAGACTCATCACGGTATTGATTGTTCAGCTCTAATTCAACTTTTTTATAAATTTAATAAAAGGTTTTTTCCAAGAGATACTATTGATCAAATAAGTCACAAAAAGGGAAATAAAACAAAAAAAAAATTTAAACTTGGCGACATTATTTATTGGAAAGGACATGTAGCAGTATGCATTAATTCAAAAGAATTAATTCATGCTTATGGCCCAGAAAAAAAAGTTATTATAATGTCAATTAATGAAACAATAAAAAGAATAGAAAGAACTGCAAATTTGAAAGTCAAAAGAATTTGCAAAATATAAATTATTCTCTTCCAAAGTCTGGTTTTGACACATCTTGTTTTAATTGGACAATTTGTGTTCTTACTTTTTTTGAATTAGCCAATCTAGATAAAAGTTTTTTAT
>CACGZX010000023.1 GCA_902577625.1 uncultured Pelagibacteraceae bacterium | reverse complement strand
TATTTTTTTTGGGTGTGAAAGAGGAAAATTAATTTGTTCTCTTTTAATTTCAGGAAAATCATCTGGGCCTTTACCCCTAGTAGAGTCAGGCCCCCATCCTATATGTTTACATAAGTTTCTTTTTGGTTTGATTATAAATCCTTTTTTTATAATTATAGAATAAAAGAATTGATAATCCCAAGAATCGATTAAATTTTTATAACTAAGTTCAAACCTTTTAAAAAAATAATGAGCTCTTGTTAGATTAAAATTAAAGAGTAATAAAATAAAAATAAATTTTTTGTTCTTATTCCAATTTAACATTTTTATATCCATTTCATCCCAAGTTCTCTTCCACGTAGCCCAACCATGTGTAGCAGGAGTTTGAGAAAAGTAGTAACTTTCTGAAATTAATTTATTATCACTAAAATAATTATTTCCAGATATCATTTTAATTTTTGATGAATGTTTATATTTTAATAAAAGTTCTTCAGAAAATTTAAAAAAACTAAAATCTGGATCTATATCATCTTCTAAAATTATACCCATTTCTTCATTATCAAATAGCCATCTTATTGCAGAGTAAACCGCCTCTTTAGTTCCAAGGTTAGTTTTCTCATATTTTTTTTTGATGTTACACTTCCAGTTGACTTTTTTTTCAAAAATACTCTTTACTTCATCACAAAGATATTTGTCATTATTATTATTTTCTCTAGGACCGTCTATTGCAATATATAATTTTTCAGGACGAACAATTTCGATTTTCTTTATAAGTCTATCTATATATTTAGGACGATTGAAAGCGATTATCAAAATCGGTATTTTTGAAAAATTATTATTTGATAAAGTGCTCATATATAAATATAAACTATATTATTACTCTTTCATGAAATATATTATTTATTTTTTAAAGCTTTTTTTAGATTCTATTAGAGATACATCAAAAATTGTAAAGTATTTTAATTTAATAAAAATAAACGGATATTTTGTGATAATTAAATTGTTTATTATTAGATTTTTTTATGCTTTTTCATTCATTAGAAATATAAGAAAAATAAAAATAAGTGAAAATAAAGAGCTCAAACCTAGTTTTACTAGCGACAGTTTAGATTTAAATCAGGAAATAAAAAAAATTGACCTCAAAGGTTTTTCTAATACTTATAGTTTAAAGCAAAATTACTTAGAAAAATTAAGAACTGAAATTTTAGATAATAAAAAGAATATTAATATAAAAAAGGATTATAAAATTGACTTATTTAAAAGAGATGAAGAGAATCAAATACAATATATTAATAGATTAAAAGATAATAATATTAGTAGATTAACTGGAGTATTAAATCTTGAAGATTTTTATGATTTAAAAAAAATTGTTTTATCCAATGAGATTTTAGAAATAGTTTCTAATTATATAGGATCAAATACTATATCAATTAATAGCACATATTTTATTTCTCTACCTTTAGATACGGATAAATATGAGAAGTATGAAAATGCACAATTTTTCCATTGGGATAATGATTTTACAAAGTTTTTAAAATTGTACATTTATTTATCTGATGTTGATGATCTGAGTGGCCCCCATGCATATGTGGCGGGATCTCATAAGAATAAAAAATTAGATCATAGTTTAACAAGATTATATTCTGACAAAGATATATATAGTTCTTACAATGATATTAAAATATTTCATGGAAAAGAAGGATCTTTCTTTTTTACTGATAGCTATGGAATTCACAAAGGAATGTCCCCTACAATAAATTATAGAATAATGTTAAATATACATTTTGGAAATAATAAAATTAAATATCATAAAGACGATTTGATTATTAATATTTAATGATTAAAAAATTTATTAAATTACTTTTATCTAAGAATGGCTGGAAAATAAAAAAAATTATTAAATCGAAAAATTATTCAAATGAAAAACCAAATTTAGAATTAATAAATGAAGTTTATAATTCAACAGGCATAATTCATATGGGTGCTCATCGTGGAGGAGAAGCGCCAATTTATGACTGGTTTCAAAAAAAGGTAATTTGGATTGAAGCAAATCCAAAAATATTTGCTGATTTAAACCAAAATATTCAAGAGTATTATAATCAAAAGGCATATAATTATTTATTATCAAATGTTGATAATGAACTTAAAGAATTTAATATTTCAAACAATGATGGAGCTTCTTCGAGTATTTTTAAATTTGGAAACTTAAGCATTGGTAATGAATCTCAATGGAAAGAAAGAAATCTTAAAATGGTAGATGTTATAAAATTAAAATCAATTAGCTTAGATACTTTTGTTGTAGAAAATAAAATTGATATTGAATTGTATAATCACTGGGTTTTAGACCTACAGGGAGCCGAACTATTAGTATTAAATGGTGCAGAAAATTCCTTAAAAAAATGTAAATCAATATTTATTGAAGTAAGCCAGGGTGAAGTTTATAAAGATGGAGCACAGTGGAATGAAATAAAAAGTTTTTTACATAAAAAAAACTTTAAAAATTCTTGGAATATTGAAGGCAATCATACAAGTGTTTTATTTAAAAAAATTACTTAAACCCACCAAATCCATAAGGCAAAAAAGTTTTAATCTTCCATAAAAATTGTGCAATTAAAACATTATTAGAGTTATGTCCATTTTCTATAACATGAATTTTATTTTTAAGTTTAGAGTTAAAGTATAGTGATGCATCGGGAAGATGTGATCTTGAGCATATTATTCTATCCACATCTTTAAGTAGAAGCATATCAATTAAATTTTCCTCTCCTAATTTTGCCCTGTGAAGAATTCTAGAGTCTTTAAAGATGTCTACTTTATTTGACCTATAAGAACTATAATAAATTAATTTATCTTTATATATTTTTTTCAATTTATTTAAATAATCTTGTTCTTCAGTTACTAAAAAAATTTTATTATATTTATACTTTGCTATGTTTTTATCGATAGAGTTAACAATTTGTTTTAAAGTTGGTGGAAAAGGGTGTCTTTCCTGATATTTCATATCTGATCCTCTAAAATGGACACCTAAAATTTTATAATTTTTATAGTTTAATTTTTTAAATTGCTTAACTTTTTTAATAATTTTATTATTTATTCTGATATATTTTTTAAATACTTTAAGATGGAAATTGTTTAGAAATTCAAAACTATCGAAATAATTAATTTTACGAGTTTTAGAATCACAAATAATTACTCTCTTGCTTTGATAAACATCATCTAATTTATATTTAGACACAGGTAAAAAATAGTATTCCCAAGAATTATAGGTGTTATTATATTTTCCTTTGGAATTATATTTTGTTAAAAAATTTCTCATATCTATTACTGGTGTAAAATTTAACTTTTCACAAATAGACAAGTGATGAATTATATAATTTAAGTTTGAAAATAAACCTCCTCCGGGAGATCTTTGCATTACATAAAAAATTTTGTTCGCATTTTTATTTCCAAAACTTTTTATAAAATATTTAAGATCATTTGTATTAATCAATCTCTTTGTATTTTTTTTAAATTCTACGCCAGTTCTTGAAGAATAAATTTTCTTTTTTATTAAATTTTTTAACTTTTTAATCATTTATATATTTTGTAATAACTTTATAATATTCAAAACAATTTTTTTGAAAATTAAATCTTTTTAAGCTTTTGTAACCTTTATTTATTTTACCTTGTAATTTTTTCTTATTATTAAAATATTTTACTATAAGTTTTGAAAGATAATTATGATCAGATACTTTAAATAAAAAACCATACTTCCCATTATTTAAAATTTCAGCAGGACCAGTTGGACAATTTGACGAAATTATAAATTTTTTAAGATACATTGCTTCCATTAAAACATTTGGCAAGCCTTCAAATTTAGAAGACAAAACAAACAAATCAGATTTTTTTATATAGTTATAAGGATTTTTTTTATACCCAACAAGTTTTATGTAATTTTTTAAATTATTTTCTTTTATATAATAATTAAGATTAGAATAATTTGTTCCTTTTCCAATTATAACTAATTTTATTGGAATTAAGTTTTTAATTAAATTAATTGCTTTTAAGAGTGTTAAGTGATCTTTTTGATCTGTTAATCTTCCTATATTAACTATTTTTAAAGATCTTATATTTGAATTAAATAAACTTATTTTAATTTTTTTTTTTGATAAATCTGCAATATGTTTGATATTTAAAGGATTATATATAACTGAAACTTTTACTTTAAATTGTTTTTCTAATTGTTTTTTAAATATTACACTATTAGCAATTATATGATCTGCTTTTTTGAGATAATAATTAAAAATTAATTTTTTCATAAAATTTTTTGACCATCCAGATGGAGATGTATTTGATCTAACTATAATTTTGATATTAAATATTTTACATAAAATGATGCAATAAATATTTGCTTGAAAAGAAAATACTAAAATATTTTTATTATGAATAATTTCTTTTAATAACATATAAAGACAAATAAAATACTTATATGGCCTAGATTTATTGTGCCAGAATTTATTTTTTGGATAGCTAAATTTTATTTTATTTAAAAATTTATTTTTTTTTTCTGGGTTTGCAGAAATCACTTGAATATTATTAAATTTTTTAACTAAATAATTGGTTATAATATAAAGATTCTTTTCTACACCTCCATCTTCTATTGAAGGATTAAAAATAATTAATTTTTTTTTTGTATTTTGCATAGATTTAATTTAATTTTATTGCAATTAGCGATTAAAGTTTTAAAAAATAAATTCATTGAAAAAAATAAAAATTCATTATTGGTCACCATTTATATCAAAAATTGCTACAGTTAAAGCAGTTTTGAATTCTGCATACTCGATGAGCAAATTTTCTAAGAATTCTTTTGATGTAAGTATTATAAATAGTTTTGGCGAATTTAAGACATTTGAAACAAATAGCAATTTAAAATATTTTAAAACGGTTAGTTTGTTGAAAAAAGACTACTCTAAAATATTTTCAGATAAAGGATTTATTCTAAGTAGATTGTCCTGGTTTTTAATTGTAATTATAACTTTTTTTCCATTGTTAAAATTAATTAAAAAAGACAAACCTGACTATTTGGTTATACATCTATTAACTATATTACCATTAATAATTAATTATTTTTTTAATTTGAATACAAAAATAATACTCAGAATTTCTGGATTTCCAAAATTAAATTTTTTTAGAAAATTTTTATGGAAAATAATGTTACCAAAGGTGCACGCAATTACTTGTCCAACTATTGGAACTAAAGAATATATATTATCACAAAATTTTATTAGTCCTGAAAAAGTTTTTTATTTAGCAGATCCAATTATTGAAATTAATAAGCTAAATAAAAATATTGAAAAAACTAATAATTATAAAACTAAATTTAAAAGATATATATTTTCTGCAGGCAGGTTAACCAAACAAAAAAATTATAATTTTTTAATAAATTGTTTTTCAGATCTAGAGAAAAATATAGATGATTTAAAACTTGTTATTGCCGGAGATGGTGAAGAAAAAGAAAATTTAAACAACTTAATAAAAAAACTAAACTTAAATAATAAAGTTGAAATGATTGGATATTCAAATGACGTGTTTTCTTTGATGAAAAATTCTCTGTGCTTTGTTTCATCTTCTTTATGGGAAGATCCTGGGTTTGTATTAGTTGAAGCAATTGCCTGCAGAACACCAGTTATATCTAGTTCTTGTAAAAATGGTCCCCAAGAAATATTATTGAAAGGAAGAGGAGGTTATCTTTATAAAACAAATGACAAAAGAGATTTTATTGAAAAATTCAATGAATTTTATGAACATTTAAACAATTCACCTGACAATCTATTTCAAAAGAAACTTGAAGCTTTTAAAAATGTTAAAATTTATTCAAAATATAGTCACTATAAGAGTTTTTCAAAAATAATACAAAACTATGTTTAACAACACTCTATATTAATTAAATATGTTAAAAAAAATTTTAATCTTTGGAATTTCGGGACAAGATGGCTCATATCTAGCAGACTATTTAATAAAAAAAAAGAAATATAAAATATATGGAATATCAAGAAAAAAAAATATTTCTTCTCTAAAAAAACTAAAAATTTCAAATAAAATAAAAATACTTACTTTAACGAAAAATTCATATCAAAAAAAATTAAAAAAAATTTTAAAATTAAATTTTCATGATATATATTTTTGTGGAGGTCAATCTAGTGTTAAAGACTCCTTTTTTTTAAAGGAATATGAAACATATGAAAGTCAAATATTACCTGTTAAGATAATATTAGAATATATTAGAAATCAAAAAAAAAAATCTAAGTTTTTATACTTCGCTTCAAGTGAAATTTTTGGAGATAAAAAGAAAAAAAAAATTAAAGAAAATGATACTAAAAATCCATTGAGTCCCTATGCACTAGCTAAACTTGCAAGCTTTGAAATGATTAAATCTTATAGAGAGATGTTTGGTATACCAGTTTTTAATGTAATATTATTTAATCATGAATCACCCTTAAGAGATAAAAGGTTTGTAATTATGAAACTCATTTTAGCTATAAAAAAAATAAAAAAAGATAAAGACAAAATACGTATGGGAAATATTAATGTGAGCAGGGACTGGGGTTGGGCACCAGAATATATGCAAGGATGTTATAAATTAATGAAATCTAAAGGAATAGAAGATTATATAATTGCCACTGGAGAAACAGTACCTTTAAAAAAAGTATTAAATATGATTTTCAAAATAAAAAATTTAAATTGGAAAAGATATATAAGTTATGATTATAAAAATTTAAGAAGAACAGATATAAAAGAAAATTTTGCAAATATTTCTAAAATCCAAAAAAAAATTAAATGGAAGCCAAAAGTAAAAATTAGAGAAATAGTCAAAAAACTTTATAATCATAAATTTATATGAAAATATTAATTACTGGAGTTGCAGGATTTATTGGACATAGCATAGCAGCAGACTTACTTTCAAAAAAACATTATGTTTATGGTCTAGATAATCTTGATAATTATTATTCAATTAAAATAAAAAAAAAAAGACTTAATAATTTAAATAAATACAACAAATTTTTCTTTAAAAAAATTGATCTAAATAATAAAAAAAATTTAGAAAATTATTTTAAAAGAAAAAAGTTTGACTTAGTTGTACATCTAGCAGCTCAGGCAGGAGTTAGATATTCGTTTGAGAATCCTGAAAAATATATTAATTCAAATTTTTTTGGCTTTTTAAATTTAGTATTATGTTCTAGAGATAATAATGTTAAAAAAATTATATATGCATCTTCAAGTTCAATTTATGGAGATTCAAAAAAATTACCAGTATCTGAAAAAGATAAATTAAGTACAAAAAATATTTATGCAGTAACAAAAAAACTTAATGAGGATACTGCAGAACTTTATAGCAAATTGACAAATATAAAATTTGTTGGGCTACGATTTTTTACAATCTTTGGAGAGTGGGGAAGACCTGACATGTTGATATTTAAAGTTTTTAAAAGTCATTTTACAAATAAAAAAATTTATATAAATAATTACGGTCATCACTACAGAGATTTCACTTATATTGGCGATGTAACAAAGATTATAAAAAAGCTGATTTTCAAAAAGTTATCAAAACACGATATATTTAATATCTGCTCAAATAACCCTATAAATATTAATGAATTAATAAAAAATTTTAGTAAAAATTATAAACTAAATAAACAGTTTGTTAAATTGCATAAAGCGGATGTAATTAATACTCATGGCAATAACAACAAAATAAAAAAACAGTTAAATTTAAATTCTTTTACAAATTTTTACAAAGCCTTTTACAAAACTTTTGAGTGGTATAAAAAAAACAAAATATATAAAATTTAAAAATTAATGAATGTAGTATTATTTATAACATATTCTTTTGTTATATTTCTTTCAATTTTTGGATATGGTTTTCTTTATAGAAGATTAATTATAAATTTTTCTGAAAAAAGAAACTTAGCAATCGATGGCCTTTTAGGTTTGTTTTTAATTTATTTAATAGGGAGTATAACTCATATTTTTTTAGGCCATGGTTATTTACATAATATTTTTTTACATGGGATAGGCTTATCATTATTTTTTTTTTTTATTTATAAAAATCATATAAAGAGTGAAGAATTTTTTTTATTTTTATTAATTTTTGTTTTATTACTAACTTGTTTGATTATATCAAAAACGAATGAAGATTTTCCATACTATCATTTGCCCTCTTCTCTACAATTTGTGCAACAAAAATTACAATTTGGACTAGGAAATTTAAATCATGGTTTTAAACAATTTTCGTCAATTTTTATAATTAACTCTACATTTTACCTCCCTAAAATAGAAATATACTTATTTAATTTTGTTGGTTTTGTGGTTCAGATATTATTTTTTTTATTCCTGGCAATTGAAATATTTCTAAAAAAAAATGAGTTAATTATAAAAAATTTTCTAATTTTAATTACTTTAGTCTTTTTATCTAAATTCACTAGACTTTCAGAGTTTGGAACTGATTTACCTGGGCAGTTAATAATTGCCATATCTTTTGTATACTTACTTAAAATGATATTTAATAATTCTGATAAAAATAAAAACGAAATATATTACTTATCTTTAATCATTACTTTGATAGCTTTTTCATTTTCAACAAAATCAATGTATTTAATTTATTCTCTAATACCACTATTCGTATTTTACAAAATTAAAAATAAAATAAAATTTTTAAATTATTTTATTAAAAGTAGAAATTTTATAATTATATTTTTATCTATTTTGACTCTTTTTTTATTTAATTTTTCATCGACTGGTTGTTTAATTTATCCACTTAAATTTTCTTGTTTACAAAATTTTGCTGAATGGGGTCTTTCAAATGAAACTTTAATATATATGAATAATCATTATGAGTCATGGGCAAAATCTTTAAGTGGTCCCAACTATTCATTGGAAGATAAAAATGAATTAATTAATAATTTTTTATGGATAAAATTTTGGATAAACAACTATTTTTTTACCAAAGTTACTGACTTTATTTTATTAATTTTATTTGTTAGTACAATTTATTTTTTATTAATTAAAAATATATTAAACAAAAAAAAATCTTTACAATTAAAAAATAAATATTTTTATGAAATATATTCTTTAATATTATTAATATTTTTAATATGGTTTTTTAACTTTCCCGCTTTAAGATATGCCGGATATTTGATAGTTTATCTAGCTATATCATTTCCAATAATTTTCTTTTTATCAAAAAATAAATATATTGATGAAGATAGTTTAAATAAAAGATTCAAAATATTATTATTTATCACATTAATTATTTTTAATGTAAAAAACGTAAATAGAATTGTTGATGAAATTAATATCCCGGCAGCTAAAAATAATAGTTTTGACAACTTTCCTTTTTACTGGGTAAAAAAAGTAAATTATCAAAAAAAAAAGATTGATAATCATGAAGTTTATATTGTTAAAGACGGAAATATGTGTTGGGCTACACACTCAACTTGTATTAGAAATTTAAATTTTAATGTCAAAGATGTAAACGGCTACAAAATCTATTTAATAAATGAACAATAATCCATTAATTTCAATCATTATCAGTTACTATAAGAAAAAAGAATATATCAAAAAAACGCTTAATTCAATTTTAAGGCAATCTTATAAAAATTTCGAATTAATTTTTGTGTATGATCAAGAAAATAAGAAAGATTTAAAATTTATTAAAAATTTATTAAAAAAATTTAAGAATACAAAACTTATTATAAATAAAAAAAATATTGGTGTTGCAAAATCTAGAAATTTAGCAGTTAAGTTTTGCAGAGGAAAATATATTGCATTTATAGATGCTGATGATATTTGGCTAAAAAATAAGTTGAAAGTACATTTATTATTCATGCAAAAAAATAACTCAAATATTTCATACACATCTTATGGTATCATAAACGATAAAGATAAATTAATTAATTTAAGAAAGGTATCTAATTTAATTTATTATGAAAAATTAATTAAAAATTGTGAAATTGGATTAAGCACAGTTATGATTAGTAAAAAAATTAAAAATAAAGTTATTTTTCCAAATTTAAAAACCCAAGAAGACTTTGCTTTATGGCTAAAATTGATGAGAAATGGTTATAAATTTTATCCTCTTAACAAAGTACTTTCTTATTGGAGAAAAGCAGATAATTCCTTGTCTTCAAGCTCCATTCAAAAAATTTCTGATGCTTTCAAATTGTATTATAATTTAGAAAATAAAAATTTTATTTATTCTATTTATAGTGTAATAGTTTTGGCTTATAACAAAATTAATAAAATTTTATAAAAAATTGAAAAAAGTTGCATTAATTACAGGTATAACCGGACAAGATGGTTCATATTTAGCCGAATATCTTCTTGAAAAAGGTTATAAAGTTCATGGAATAAAAAGAAAATCATCTTCTTTTAATACAAGTAGAATTGACCATATATATAAAGATTTTCACTTAGCTTCAAATTTTTTTCTGCACTATGGAGATTTGGCAGATTCAAATAGTTTAGTAAATATAATAAGTAAAATTAAACCTAATGAAATATACAACCTTGGTGCTCAAAGCCACGTTGGACATTCTTTTGAAATACCAGAATATACATCTGAAGTTAGTGGACTAGGTTCCCTAAGGATATTAGAAGCAATGAGATTTTTAGGATTAAAGAAAACTAGATTTTACCAAGCAAGCACCTCAGAATTATTTGGACAAAAACCAGGCAGCTTGAATTCATTTAACGAAAATTCAAAAATGGTTCCCAAATCTCCTTATGGAGTTTCAAAACTTTATTCCTACTGGATAACAAAAGTTTATAGGGAAGCATATAATTTTTATGCTTGCAATGGAATTTTATTTAACCACGAAAGTCCAAGGAGAGGGGAAACTTTTGTTACAAGAAAGATAACAATGTTTTTAGCTAAAAAAGTACTTGGTTCAAATGAAATATTGTATTTGGGAAACTTAAATGCAAAAAGAGATTGGGGACATGCTAAAGATTATGTAGAAATGCAATGGAAAATATTGCAACAAAAAAATCCTGATGACTATGTAATAGCAACTGGAAAAACAGTAAGTGTAAGAGACTTTATTAATAAGTGCTGTAAATTCCTTAACTTTAGAATTAAATGGGAGGGTAAAGGGATTAATGAAAAAGCATATTTAATTAAAAAAAATAAAAAAAAAGAGTTACTTATAAAAGTTGATAAAAAATATTATAGACCTCTAGAAATTGACTATCTTAAAGGAAATCCAAAAAAAGCATTCAAAAAACTAAAATACAAGCTTAAAAATAATCTAAATGATCTGATAAAAGATATGCTCGAGTCAGATATTGCATTAGCAAAAAAAAATAATTTGGATGAAGAAGTCAGATAGAATTTATATTGCTGGACACAATGGTCTTGTAGGTAGTTCAGTATATGAACTTTTGAAAAAAAAAGGATTTAAAAATTTAATTACTGTAAGTAGTAAAAAACTTGATTTAAGAAATTACTATAAAGTAGAAAAATATTTTAAAAAAATAAAGATAGATTGCATGGTTATGGCCGCAGCTAAAGCTGGGGGTATAATGGCAAATAGTACCAACCAAAAGGAATTTTTTTTAAATAATATTGAAATTCAAAACTCTCTATTAAAACTAGCTTTAAAAAAGAAAATAAAAAGAACAATATATTTAGGAACATCTTGTATATACCCTAAGCACGCTAAAACTCCCATTATTGAAGATAGTTTATTAACTGGAAAACTTGAAAAAACAAACCAATGCTATGCAATTGCAAAAATTGCAGGAATAAAATTATGTGAAACTTTATACGAAGATCATGGACTAGATATTATTTGCTTAATGCCAACTAATGTTTATGGAGTTAAAGATAATTTTGATAAATTTAATGGACATGTTATACCAGCCATGATTAGTAAATTTATAGAATCTAAAAAGCGTCATAAAAAAAGTATTAAACTCTTTGGTTCAGGTAAACCTTTAAGAGAATTTATTAATTCAAAGGATTTAGCCGAAGCAATATTTGCATGCTTGAAAATAAATAAGAAAAAAATTTTGAAACAATTTAAAAATCAAACTCCAATTATTAATGTTGGCAGTGGAGAAAACATATCAATTTTAAAACTTTCAAAAATTATTTCTAAACTAACCAACTATAAGGGAAAAATTATTTTTGATAAAAAATACCCAGATGGGACATATAAAAAAAATCTTAATCTAAGAAGAATATATAAACTTGGCTGGAGACCTAAAATTAAATTAAAAGAAGGTTTAAAAGAAGTTATTAATTCAAGAATATACTGATGTTACTTGATAATATAATTTATTTACCAGTTATATTTGCTTTATTATTTTTTGTTTTCAAAAAAAATAAATTATTAAATGAGAATATATTATATTCAAAACATAAAAATTTAGCTCAAAATCAAAGAACTCCTATAATTATAGGTGGTATTTATATTTACTTAATTTTATTTTTTTATTTTCCAGATGAATTTTTAAATTTAAAAATTTTTGCTCTTTTAATTTTACTAATTGGCATATCTTCCGATAAAAATTTTATAGTAAGCCCCTTATCAAGATTATTATTACAAATTTTTATTTTATCTTTTCTAATTAGCATTGATAGTCTTTATATTAAATCGATCAATATAGATTTTATAGATTTTATTTTAAAATATGACATAGCCAATATAATTCTAACAGTTTTTTGTTTTTTAGTTTTAATCAATGGCAGTAATTTTTTAGATGGTTTAAATGGTCTTTTATCGGGTTATTTTATTTTAATTATTTTATCTTTAATTTATATTGATTTTTATAATTCAGAAATAGTAATTACCAACTTAGATCAAATAAATATTTTATTAGTAGGATTGTTAATTTTTATATCATTTAATTTTTTAGGTTATAGTTTTTTAGGAGATGGTGGGGCATATTTAGTTTCACTAATATTAGGTTATTTTTTAATTCAAAATTACAATAATAATATTTTTATATCTCCATACTTTGTGGCATTAATGTTTTGGTATCCAGCTTTTGAAAACTTGTTTTCTTTATCTAGAAGAATTTATTTAAAATCAAAAGTATCTAAACCAGATAATTATCATTTACATCAATTAATACTAAAGTTTTTAACAAAGAAGCTTACAATAAAGAATCTAAATTCTTTTACTTCATTATTGATATTATTTTATAATTTAATTATTTTTGGAATATCTTTGAAATACTTTTACCACAGCAAAATATTAATTAGTTTAATATTATTTAATATTTTTGTTTATTTGAGTTTATACTATTTTCTTTCTAAAAATTTTGTATCTAAAAAATAAACTTAGCATCTCTATTAAAATTAAAAATCCATCTTTAAAAGCATTGACCTTTTTCTCTCCGCCCAATCTTTTTTTTTCATAGGATGGAATAGAAGTGTATTTCATATTTAACAATTGCATTTTGATTGGGAATTCTACACAGAATCTGAAATCATTAGATTTAACCTTTAATTGATTAAAATATTCTGATTTTCCCATTACGTAAGTGTAAAGAATATCATTTAAATTAAGTGAAAAAAGAATTTTTCCCATTAAGGAAAAAATCTTGTTACCAATATAAGTTACTATTGTGTCATCTTCGCTTCCAGCGTTTTTAAGGTATCTAGAAGTAAATACAAACTCATTTGTTTTACAAAGGTTTGCCATCTGATCTAAATCATTCTTATCAAATGAGCCATCTGCATTAAATATACAAAATAATTCTGTTTCGCAATTTTCAATCGCTTCCACCAAAGAATTTCCATATCCTTCTTTTGTTTGATAATGGATTTTTACATTGTAGTTTTTTATTGAATTAATTGTATTAACATCATTCTCTTTTAAAGAGATTAAAATTTTGCAATTTAAATTTTTTAAATCGTCCAAGACTCTAGGTAAAGACTCGGCTTCATTCTTGGCTGGAATGATTAATGTTAAATTTTCCATATTAATTAATTATTCAATCCTGAATTTTCCAATTCTATGAACGATCTTACATATTTAGAATATTTTTGCATTCGAAGATGACTAATTTTATTTGTAAAAAAATTTCTAAAATATTTTTCATACATTGGGTGAAATTTAAATTCTAATACAGTATCTCCTAGGTAAATAGGTTTTGATAAATTATTTATAGGACTTGCGTTAATATCAATATCAATTGTTGCTCTAATTTTTTTATTATTCGAAAGCCAATAACTTCTCTTGTAGTTGGTTTTAAGAACAAATTTATAATTAAAATTATTTTTATTTTTAAATTTTATTTTAAGAAAATTATTTTTTAAATTTTCTGCTATTTTTTTTTTATTAATTTGAAAATCCATTTTTTTTATATTTTTCCATACGGTAAAGTTTCTTTTGTTTTTTTCTTCAATATAAATTCTTTCTAAATCATCATTATACCATCTAAATCTAATTTTTTTTCTCTCACTTACTCCATTTATATTGTCTCTAGCAAAATCATAATTAACTGTATCTAAATATACAGAACTAATAGTTCTATCTGGAAATTGCTTAGTAAAGCCATTAACTATTAAGAATTTTTTGAAAAAATCATCTTTAAATTTTCCAGCAACAAATTTTTTTTCTATTCTATTTTCATTCATTTTAATAAAATAACTCGTTTATTATTTTGTTATCAATTTTTTTGGTTAAAGCATTTTGATCTTTTATAATTTCATTATTTAACCCTATTAAATAATTAAATTGAGCATTATCTTTTGAGTCGTTAATATACAATGATGCTCCCTCATATTCTTTTTTTTTATTAAAAACAACCACATCAAATTCATTATTTTTGAATTCATAATTTGTTAATTTTAAGTTTGAACCATCTTTTACTGCCACACCTAATTTTGAATTTTGAAAATTTAAGTTCGATATTTCCCCTTTAGAATTTTCACCAAAACTTAGACCCTTATCTTTGATATTTGAACCCTCTATAAAATTACCAACTACTTTTGCTCCTGAAATATCTAAACAATCATTATTTATATTTTCACAAAAAATATTTTTGAAATTTAAAGTCCCAAAATCTATATCTATAGCATCCGCCTGAATATTCTTAACTTTTAAATTTTGAATATTGCTATTTGATGAAATTATATTAATTGCATCCTCACTTTTTGATGAAATTATTTGAGTATCTATAATTTCTACATTTGAATTAATAATGTTTACTCCACCATATAATATTTTATCTTTTTCTTTCGGATAAGATAAATTTTTAAAAATTACATTGTTAAATTTAAAATTATTATTGGCCAATATTAAAGAGCCAATGTTGTCATCACTATAAATTGTAATTGGTTGATCTTTTGTGCCATTAAAAAAAATTGATCCCTCAGAAAAAATTGATACATCCTTTTTAAAAAATATCTTTACACCTTTTTGAATATGCAAATTTTTATTTGCCGCTAAGTAAAGATCTTGGTCTATTGTTAAGTCACTTAGTAAAATATAATTATTTTCTAAACTCTTGATTTCTTCATTGCTTAATAAATCTTTTCTTTCAAAACTATGTTTTTTTGAAGTAACTCTTTTTGCTAATTTTTTTTCTAGATCTATAATTCTATTTTGAATATAATTTGACCTATCAAATAGATAGTTTTGATCAAAAATATAAAGTCCAAGACCTTTGTAAAAAACTCTATCCTTTTTAGATGTTTCACTTAGAAATTGCTCGTTATAAAAATTTATAGTTTCTAGATTTACTTTATAAAAATCTTGTATTAATTTTGGAGATGAAATTTCTTTCAATTTTTGAAAGTAAATATCCTTGAATTTATTATTTTCTAAGAATCTTAAATACCACTCTCTTTCTGGACAAATATAACTACAGTTTTTATTTTCTTCATCCAAAAAATCTAAAATAAGAAAATTTTGAAATAAATTAGAATTATAATGACCATCAAATCCTATAGGTTCAAATTTGGCCGTTACTGGATTGTAATAAAGTTTTACACTTCTAGGTATTGACCCATGAAAATTTCCAGTTAAATCAATTATAGCAAAATAAGTTGCCCATTTTTCTAAATCAAAAATTTTATCAATACTTTTTTTTTTACTTTTTACTTCATTTAATTTTATGTAGGCATTTTTAATCAATCCAGGGTGATTTGATTGCCAATAATTTTTTGAATATAGGTCATATTCAATTTTAGGATAATTAATACTATTTAACTCCTCTACGCCAAAAATTGGTCCATTTCTTTTTTTATTTCTTTCTATAAGTTCCTTAGAAAAACCTTCCTCAACAGCGTAAATACCTTGATTAGTATCATTAAGCGATAAGTTAATAAAAAAATACTTTAAAGCAATTAATTTATTAGTCTCTAAAAATTTATGAAAAATATATTCATATATATAATTTCTAGTAATTGGTTTTTGAACAGAAAATTCTTCTAATCCCCAAATTCTATCATCTCCCCTTAAATCTATTCTATAAGAAGTTTGATCTTTATTATACCAATGCAGAGATCTATCTCCTTTTACTCTGAGTTTGATATTAAAATCACTCTGATTATAATTTAGAGAAGCCCTAGAAAATTTTTTAACTTTTTCTGACAAACCTTCCAATTTATTTTTTCTTTGTAATTCTAAATTGTATAAATTTCTTTGATTAATCTTTAAAGTTACATTCTCTAAATCATTTTTAAATAAAAAAAATTTTAAAGATTTAAAATTATGTGAAGTATAATCATCTATCTCAAAAAAACTAAAACCGAAATACTTATCAATAATAACCTCATCTATCTTTTTTAAGACTGTTAAAGGCTTGTACCTTTCATACATTCCGCTATTAAAATAATGAAATATTAACAAAATAATAATTAATAAGGATATAGAACCTATAACTTGAATTAACCTATTTAAAAACTTTATAATTAAATTTACAAAAGGAAAACGATTTATTTTTTTTTTTACAATCACTTTAATATGTTAAGTGTCTTATTCGTAGGCACCAGTTTTTGAGTATATTGAAATTTCTAGATTTTCATCACTAATTTTTTTAATATTACTTAAAAATTCTTCACTTTTCTTTTCTTCAATATCATACCAAAAAACATAAATACTTTTATTTTTTTCGATGTTAGCAGATTTTAGTTTTAGATATTTAAAATTATTTTTTATTTGATTAATAATTGAATCTATATCTTTTTTATTATTATCAAGAATATTTATACTTAAAATGTTAGCATCAGAATTAAATTCATAATTATTTTTATTTTTATTTTGATAAATATTTCTAATATATAAAAATGTAATAATTATTATAGTTGCCAAAATAGACAATAAAAACTGATTAGCGCCATTTGCTAAGCCGATTGCTATAACAAAAAACAAATATACTAGCTCTTCTGGTTCTTTTATTGCCGCTCTAAATCTTACAATAGACAAAGCACCAACAAGTCCTAAAGATAACGCTAAAGAAAACTTAATTACTGTGATTACCAATGTAGTTATAATAGCAAGTGGGATAAAGGTATCAGAAAAATAATCTTTATCATTAAGTGCCCTACCTACTTTAATATAGGTAAGTTTAACCAAATAGGCTAAAATCAAAGACAATAATAATGCAATAAAAAAATTCCCAAAATCAATGTCAATATTTGAATTAATAAAGAAATTTTCTAGTTCCTTTTTTGCTATTGAAGTTGCTGATTCATTTTCCATTTTTTTGTTTCTAGATAAGTATTTTAATTAATTAATAATTTATAGGTTATACTTGAAACTAAATAAAGTAAAAAATAAATATAATTAAAGTATATAGTTTTTATTTTAATCGCACCCTTTTGAAATTCTAAATTAAATAAAAGTAA
>CACGZX010000022.1 GCA_902577625.1 uncultured Pelagibacteraceae bacterium | reverse complement strand
TAAATTAAATAATATTTCGTCAGCTTCCATTGCCGTATTTTTATTTAGATATTTAATATTATTATACATTATAGCTTTATTATTCTTAAAAAATAAATCTAAATTATTTGAAGAAATTTTACTTTCTTCATAAAAACCCAAAACATTCTGATAAAATTTGGTATCAAAAGTTATAGAATTATATTTAGCAAAATCAGACTTTATTTCTATTTGAGATTTTTCTTTAAGTTTTATTATACCCACTACTTTTTCTAAAATTATTATATTTGAATCTTCTATGCTTTCTTTTCCATATTCTGCGTTTAATATATATTCATTACCTTCTGCGTCAATTGATATATAATTTAAATTTTCGATAATATTATTTTCATTTTTTTCTGTTTCAGTTTTTTCTACTTCTATAATTTGATCTTTATTTTGATCTAAATTTACAATATCTTTTCTTTCTTCTAGAAAAGTTTTTTTTATAAAAAAATATAAAAAGACAACAATTATTATAAAAATTAGTATTTGAATGGTTGTTTTAACATTCATTTATCTAATATTTGCATTTAAGATATTGTGAACAGTCAAAATTCCAATTGTTTTATTTTTCAATTTTTTGTTGTGAACACATAAACATGTAACTTTTTTTGAATTCATTATAGATAAAGCCTGAGTTGCCAACATATCTTTATTTACACTTAAAGGATTTTTTTTCATAATTTTTTTTGCAATTAGATTTTTTATATTTGCACTTTTTTCAGATATTCTCTTGATGTCACCATCACTTATAATACCAGAAGTTTTTTTATAATTATTTCTTACAACTAGCACTCCTAAATTAAATTTATTCATAGTTTTAAGTGCTCTTCCCATCATTATATTTTCTTTTATAAATGGAACTTTTTTTTCTTTAATCATCAAATCTTCTACTGTTTTAAGTTTTGCTCCTAAACTTCCACTTGGATGAAATTTTTTAAAATCGAGCTTTCCAAATTTTCTGTAATTCATAGTTGAGACTGCTAATGCATCGCCTATACTTAATTGAATAATGGTAGAAGAAGTAGGAACAATATTGCCAGGACCTGCTTCTGGAACATTTGGAATTAGCAAGTTTATATCAGCAGATTTATATAAAATTGAATTTTTTTTAGAAACTATTCCAATTAAAGTAATTTTTTTATTTCTTTTTACATGTTGAATAATATTTTTTAATTCCACACTTTCTCCACTGAAACTGATCAAGATTAATATATCATTAGAACTTATCTGGCCTAAATCGCCATGTGAGCAAGCAGCCGCGTCAACAAAAAAAGATGGAATACCAACTGATGCAAGTGTTGATGATATTTTTTTACCTATTATGCCTGATTTACCAATTCCTGAAATAATCACTTTACCGTTTTTACAATTAATTATTGCTCTAACAGCCTGATTAAAAGAATTATTAATACTAATCTTTAATTTTTTTAAAGATTTTATTTCAGTCTCAATAACTTCTTTAGCTATTGGTATAAAATTTTTTTTTTTCATTAATGTGACCATATATCTTCTTTAAAGGACGCAAGGTCAAGATCTACTCTAGTTTCAATAAAACTTATAGTTTTTTTATATAAATCCATTCTGTTTTCTCTCAATAATATTTCATCTAGAAAATTATTAATTTTATGTAAATAAATAACATCATTTGCACAATATTTTATTTGCGCTTCACTTAGTTTTCCACCAAAGTCAGAAGACTGGAATTGTTTACTTATATCAATTCCTATAACTTCTTTTATCAATTCTTTTAGACCATGCTTATCAGTATATGTTCTACTAAGTTTTGATTTAATTTTAGTACATTCTATATTTTTAGTATTTGCATTTAAATAATTTTTAAGGAAACCTAAGTCTGCTCTAGCAAAATGGAATATTTTTTTGATTTTATCATCTTCAAGAATACTTAGTAATTTTGGGGCTTTATAATTTTCTCTATTTAATTGAACAATGTGTGCGTCTAAGTTTCCCGTAGATATTTGTACGAGAAAAAGAGGATCCCTGTTCACATTCAATCCACCCATCTCACAGTCAATTGCAATAGTGTTGCTTACTTTAAAATCATCTGGTAAGTCCTTTTTGTGTAATTTAATATCTATACTCATTTTAAAACGTTTATATATGATAGAAAAAAATATTCTAGTCTTCGGTGGCTCTGGTCAAATAGGTCGTCATTTAATAAGAAGATTAACAAAAAACAATCATTTAGTAACCGTTGTTACAAGAAACCAACATAAAAAAGGAGCTATATTAAAAACCCAGGGAAATCCAGGTTATGTTGAAATTGTTGAGTCAAACATTTTTGATGAAGAAAAACTAAGCAAACTAATGACCAAAAAAGACATATGTATTAATCTTGTTGGAATTCTTTATGAAGATAAAAAAAATACTTTTAAAAATATCCATGTTCATTTTCCATCACTAATTTCAAAATTATGTGAAAAACATAAATTAAAACAATTTATTCATCTTTCTGCACTTGGAATAGAAAAAGCAAAAGATAGCAATTATGCAAAAAGTAAAGAAGAAGGAGAAGAAAATATAATTAATAATTTTAAACACTCAACAATACTTAGACCTTCTGTAATTTATTCAGTTGATGATAACTTTACAACAAATTTAATGACACTATTAAATTTATTGCCTTTTTTTCCTCTCTACTATAATGGAAAAACTAAATTTTCACCAATACATGTCTCTGATATTTCAGAAATAATTGCGTATATAATTGATAAAAGTATATGTTCAGAAATTATAGAGTGTGTAGGACCAGAAGTAATGACATTTAAAGAAATTATTGAAAAATTATTAAATTTAATAGGTAAAAAAAGAATGTTAATTTCTTTGCCAATATCAATTGCAAAATCAATGGCTTTTTTTTTAGAAAAAATTCCAAAACCACTATTAACTAGAGATCAATTAAAACTTTTAAAATATGATAATGTTCTTTCTAACAATAATAAATCTAATATAGATATTGGCATTCATCCGAAACGAAAGTTTACTGATGAGGTAAAAAAATATTCTTATATGTGGAAAGAAGGTGGAGAATACTCAAAATAAATTTAATTTTTTAAGCTGATTTTATTTTTTTTTCTATAAAGTGAGGTATTTCATCTTCACCCGTAAGATCTTCTTTTTTACCTCTTGGTTGAAAAACCACAATTAGATGTAAAGGACAATAAGAAAACTTTTCAACATTTTTTCTTCCACAAAAAGATGAAGACTCTTCATCTGGGTGTCCTTCCATATACTTGCATGTATTTTCAGTTAGTTCTTCCAAGCTTAAATTTTTAGCTGGTTCAAAATTTTTGTCTAAAAGTAGAGATCTAAATTTAATTTTTCTACTTCTTTTTTGGATGTTATTTTTTTCATCAAAATATGTATTAGAAGGACCATTTTGTTTTGGTTTTTTTATGATTTTTGCAGAAAGCTTTAATCGGTGTGCTTTACCAATTACTGCATTTCTACTAATACCACCAATAATTTCCGCAATTTGGCTTGCCGTATTACCCTTGCCCCAAAGCTCTTTTAATTTGTTTACCTTTTCTTCTGTCCAACCCATTTTATACTATATATTGTATGTTACATTATTCTTATAACAATATAGAGATGCTCACACAATATAAATAAAAACAAGTATTTTTTTTGTTTTTTTAACAAAATTTTTAAAAAAAGTTTATGAATAATGACTTATGGTTGAATTAGATAAGAAATATCAAATAGGTGAAAAAAGATTTGGAATTAATTGGGTTGGTGCTTACACTTTATTTTTAAAAGAAACTTTAAGATTTCTTTCAGTTTTAGGTCAAACAATTATAGGGCCAGTTGTAACAGCAATACTTTTCCTTTTAGTAATTTCTCTAGCTATAGGAGAAGATAGACCAAATGTTTTAGGCGTAACATTTATTGAGTTTCTTGCGCCAGGTTTAATAGCTATGCAAGTTATTCAGCAAGCTTTTTCTCATTCATCCTCATCACTTTTAATGGGAAAGGTTATGGGAAATATTGTTGATTTAATTGGAGCACCTTTATCAGCTGCAGAAGTCACATTAGCCATAATTTTTGCATCGATAACAAGATCATTAATAATCTCAATAGTTTCAATAATTCTATTTTCGTTATTTATTGAAATAAAAATACAAAACTATTTAATTTTTTTTTCCTATCTATTTTTGAGCTCTTTTATTATGGGTGCAGTGGGTTTTATAGCGGGATTATGGGCAGATAAATTTGATAATATGGCGACTGTTACAAATTTTATCATTGTTCCATTATCTTTTCTATCTGGAACTTTTTATTCTGTAGATAGACTGCCAAATTTTTTAAATTTTCTAAGTCAATACAATCCTTTTTTTCATATGATTGATGGCTTTAGATATGCGTTTATAAATAATATGGATGGATCAATTAAATTTGGCGCAATATATTTAATTATACTTTCAATATTAACCTGGTTTATTTCATATATACTTTATAAAAAAGGTTATAAAATAAAATCATAATATAAATTAATGAGCGCATTAGCTAAAAATTATAATAGAAGAAAAATTGCATTTAAAAAAGGTAAAGGAAGTTTTCTTTATTCAACAAATGGAAAAAAATATTTAGATTTTGTTCAAGGTATCGCAGTCAATTCCTTAGGCCATGCTAATTCACATTTAATTAAAGCTATTAATAAACAGGCAAAGAAGGTTTGGCATGTATCAAATGCATTTATAATTCCAGAAGGAGAAAGACTTGCAAAAAAACTTACACAGAAAACATTTGCTGATTATGTTCTATTTCAAAATTCTGGCACTGAAGCAACAGAAGCAGCAATAAAGGTGGCAAGAAGATATTTTTATTCAATAGGGAAGCCAAATAAAAATAGAATTTTATGTGTAAAAAATTCATTTCATGGAAGAACTATTGCAGCAATTTTTGCTAGCGGATCAAAAAAAATGACTGAGGGCTTTGGTCCAAAAGTTGGTGGATTTGACCATTTTAAATTTGGGGATCATCAATCTCTAAAAAAAGCTATTTCAAATAAAACAGCCGCAATTATGGTGGAACCTATAATGGGAGAAGGTGGTATTAAAGTTATTCCAGATTGGTGTTTGAAAGAATTAAGAAAAATTTGTAACAAAAAAAAAATACTTTTAATTTTAGACGAAGTGCAATGCGGTATAGGCAGAACCGGAAATTTTTTTGCATTTGAAAAATCTAAAGTTAAACCAGACATTGTTCCTATAGCAAAAGGAATAGGTGGTGGATTTCCAATTGGTGCAGTTTTAATGACAAAAAAAGTTGCATCTTCAATGACCCCAGGTAGTCATGGTTCAACTTTTGGAGGAAATCCCTTGGCAATGAGTGTCGGAAATGCTGTTTTGGATCAAATTTTTAAAAAAAAATTTCTTAATAATATAAAAAAAATATCAAAATATTTTTATGAAGAATTAAATAAAATTAAAAAAGATTATCCAAATATTATTAAAGAAATTAGAGGCAAAGGTTTGTTAATTGGAATACAATTGCATTTTGATCAAACAAAATTTATTAAATCTTTAGAAAAAAATTATTTATTAACAATTAGAGCAGCAGATCGTGTGATAAGAGTTTTGCCACCTTTGAATGTTAAAAAAAATGAAATTGATTTAGCCCTTAAGATAATAAAGAAAGTTTGTAAAGAATATAAATAATCATGAAAAACTTTATTAATCTAAAAGATATACCTGCTAGAGATTTAAGAAGAATATTGAATGACGCAAAAAAAAGAAAGAATAAAAGAAAAAGATTAAATACTCTTGATGTTGATAATGACAAACCATTAAAGGGAAAATTAATAATCCAAATGTATGAAAAACAAAGTTCTAGAACTCGTTTAAGTTTTCATCTTTCGATAGCCCAATTAGGTGGTGCCTCAATAACAATCAAAGCAAATGAATTGCATTTAGGAAAAGGTGGAGAAACTTTAGCTGACACAGCTAAAATTCTGTCAACTTATGGCGATGGATTTATGCTTAGAACAGATAGTGATAAAAAAATTGAGGATTTTAGTAAAAATTTATCTATTCCGATCATAAATCTATTGAGCCCGAGCTCACATCCGTGTCAGGTCCTTTCCGATATATTTACTATTGAAGAAGTTAAAAAAAAATTTATATCAAAATTAGATATATGTTGGATCGGAGACTGTAATAACGTCTTGAATAGTTTAATAGCCACTTCAGTAAAATTTAAATTTAATTTGAATGTTGCATGTCCTAAGAGTTATAGACCTCCAAAGTTTGTGATGGATTGGGTTAAAAAAAATAAAAGAAAAATTAATTTTTTTCATGACCCAAAAAAAGCAGTCGAAAATGCTGATGTAATATTTTCGGATAAAGTAGTTTCTTTAAACGATAAAGTTGATAAAGCCAAAAAAATTAAAGATTTTAAAAATTATAGAATTAATCCAAGTTTAATGCAAAAAACCAAAAAAAATTCAACAATATTCTTGCATTGTCTTCCAAGAGGAAATGAAGTTACGGAGGATGTTTTTTTAGGAAAACAGTCTAGAGTCTGGCAACAAGCGTTGAACAGAGTACATGTTCAGAAAAGTATATTGTTATATTGTTTTGGAAAATTAAGGTAACTGTTTTGGAGCTTCACTATTT
Organism: uncultured Pelagibacteraceae bacterium; assembly: GCA_902577625.1. Lineage (GTDB taxonomy): Bacteria > Pseudomonadota > Alphaproteobacteria > Pelagibacterales > Pelagibacteraceae > Pelagibacter. The sequence continues at coordinate 13,893 of CACGZX010000022.1, read as the reverse complement.
TCATTTAGATATAAAATTACTGAAGCTCTATCTTTCTCACTTTTAAGTCCAGCAAATCCCATTTTATTTCCTTTTATCCACGAAGATGGTTTAATTAAAAAACCATTCATTTCTTCCCAACTCCATTCATTTCCATAAGAAGATAAAGCTTTTGAGTATTTATAATCAGTCACTGCTCCAACTGGTCTAAACATAACATTCCATAGCTTGGGACCAATTTTATTTCCACCTCCTTGCTTGATACTGTGGCAAGCTTTGCACTTTTTAAAAACTTTTTCTCCGTGCGCAACATCTCCTAAGGCTAATAAAGCTGTAATATCTACAGATGTTTCGGAGCTTGCTTGTGATGCTAAACCTTCAGGAGCTTCCACTTTATATGCAACAATACTTTTGTCATCTTTATCGAAAATTACATCTGATATTTTTCCAATGCCAAAAACCACTAATATTGTTACTAAAATTGCTGTAATAATTTTATTTATTTCAAAAGAATTCATTTATATTTATAATATTTAGTATCATTCATATAACATGTTAGTTGTTAAAAAGCTTAAATATTTAATTATACAATTTGCGTCTCTTGGACGCATAAATTATCAATAAATATAATGTCTAAAACAGTAATTTTAATACCATCTAGGCTCTCTGCTAAAAGGTTACCTGGAAAACCTCTTTTAAAAATTAATGGAGTTTCTATAATTTCTCATGTTTTTAAAAAAGCTAAAGAAGCAGATATAGGAGAGGTATATGTTGCTACAGAAGATAAAGAAATTTTAAACGATGTTCATTCGAATGGAGGAAAGGCAATTTTAACAAGCAATAAACATAAAACTGGCTCTGATAGAATTTTTGAATGTTATGAAAAATTAAATTTAAAAAATATAGACTACATCATTAATCTACAAGGAGATGAGCCAAGCATCGATATAAATGATCTGAGACATCTAAATAAGTTAATTAATATCAATAAAACTGAAATAGGAACGTTAGCTGCAGAAATTAATGATCTATCTAAGACAAATAATGAAAACATTGTTAAAGTTATTACAGATAACAAAATTACAAATGAAAATTTTACTTTTGCAATAGATTTTAAAAGAAAAGTAGACAACCTAAATTTAAATATTTACCATCATTTAGGAGTGTATGCCTACAAGCCCGAAGTATTAAAAAAACTAATTAAATTTAAACAAACAGATAATGAGATTAAAAATAGATTGGAGCAGTTAAGAGCAATAGAAAATGGAATAAAAATAAATGTTGGATTAGCAAAATTCTGCCCTATTGGTGTTGATACAATGGAAGATTATCTAGCTTTAAAAAAAAAATTAGAATATAACTCCTGAAATGAAAATTGCTTACCAAGGTGTTGCTGGAAGTTATAGCGAAAGCTGTGCTAAAGAAAAATATCCAGATTGTGAAACAATCCCATGTAAAACATTTGATGAATGTTTTGAAAAAGCAAATAGTGATAATTCTGTAAAAGCAATCATACCTGAGTCCAATAAAACAACTGGGAATATTGGTGTAGAATATTTAATTTTTAAATATCGTTTGAATATTTTTGCAGAACATTTTTTTCCAATTAATCATAATTTATTGGGGTTACCTGGATCAAAAATAAGTGATATCAAGGATGTTTATTCTCACGCTCAAGCTTTAAGTCAATCGTCGAATTTTATTAAAAAAAATAAATTTAATGAAAATGTTAGAGCAGATACAGCGGGTTCTGCAAAATATATTTCTGAGGCTAAAGACAAATCAAAAGGTGCAATATCTTCTAAACTTAGTGCAGATATATATAACTTACAAATATTAGACTCAAATATTCAGGATGAAAAAGAAAATGTTACTAGATTCTTGATCATGCAAAAAGATATTTTTCAACCAGAATTTAAAGGTAAGAACTATATTACATCTTTATTATTTAAATTAAAAAGCAAAGCTGGTGCGCTTTATAGTGCTATAGGAAGTTTTGCTCTTAATGGAGTTAATTTAAATAAATTACAAAGTTTTCCTGAAAAGAATTCGTTTTTATCTTATTTTTTTTTATGTGAACTTGATGGACATATTGAAGAAAAAAAAGTAAAAAATTCCTTGGAGGAACTAGGTCTTCATTGTGATGATATGCACGTTTTAGGTGTTTTTGAAGCCGACAAATATAGGGATAAATAAACAATTACTTTTCTTGAAGAATAAGAATCTTTACTGTTATAATACATTTTGGAGGCTAGAGGTGGGTGCTGCTTGAACCCGACCAGATCCTAACGGAAGCAATCGTAAAGACAGTTTCTCAGGTTCTAGTCTCCTAAAATAATTTTTTATGAACAATAATTTAAAAGTTTTAGCATTAAAATATCGACCAAAAACGTATAAGGATTTAATTGGACAAGAGGTAATTTCAGAAGTTATTTATAACTCAATTAAAAATAACAGATCAGCTAATGCTTATTTATTTACCGGAATAAGAGGAGTTGGTAAAACAACAATTGCAAGGATTGTTGCAAAATCATTAAACTGTTTAAATGGAATAGATCAATTATGTAGCAAAGATTTTTGTGAAAACTGTGAAGCTATCAGCAATTCAAATCATATAGATGTTCTAGAAATGGATGCTGCAAGCAAAACAGGTGTTGATGATGTGAGAGACTTAATCGAATTTTCTAGATATGGACCCACTACAGCAAAATATAAAATATTTATAATTGATGAAGTTCACATGTTAAGTAAGCAAGCCTTTAACGCACTATTAAAAACACTTGAAGAACCACCTGAGTATTTAAAATTTATTTTTGCAACAACTGAGATAAAGAAAATTCCAGTTACAGTAGTTTCCAGATGTCAAAGATTTGATTTATCTAGAGTAGACTCTTTAAGTTTATTTAATTTTATAAAGGAAATAAAAGATAAAGAAAAAGGAAAAATAAACGACGAAGCTTTAAAATTAATTGTAAAAATATCCGAAGGTTCAGTGAGAGATGCCCTTTCACTTTTGGACAGAGCTTTATTAAGTAAAAATGAAAAAACTGAGATTGACTTAAAAGAAACTCAAAAAATGTTTGGTTTTATTGACAAGAGTTATCTTATAAATTTATTTAAATTCTTGCTCAAAGGTGATGAAAAAGAAGTAATAAAAATTTATAGATCAATATATAACCAAGGAGTTGAGCCCAAAGTATTTTTAAATGATTTTTTAGAAATATTATACTACATTAAGAATATTTCATCTATAAATCTTGATGGAAAAAACTTTTCTCTTAATGATGAGGAATTTAGAGAAATAGAATTAATTTCAAAAAAAGTAAGTGCAAAAACTCTACTGTTATTTTGGCAGTTTACAATTAAAACTCTAGGGGAACTAGACGTAGTTTCAAATCAAAATCTTTCTATGGAAATGTTTTTGATAAGATTACTATATCTTAAAGAAGAAATAGCTACAGAAGGACTTGAAAATATAGAAATTAACAATGAAAAAATATTAAATAACAATATAGGCAATACTGAAAAATTTAATTTAAGTAAAGATGAGGATAATTTAGAAATTAAAAATAAAACTATAAGTCAAATCAAAAACTTTTCACAAGAAGAAAGTTCAAATCCTGAAAAAAAAATTGAGTTAAAATTACAAAAAATAGAAATTAAAAATTTTGAAGAATTAATAAAATTATGCAACGAAAAGAAAGAACTTAAATTAAAATACGAACTTGAAACAAATGTTAATTTAGTAAGCTTTATAGATCAAAGAATTGAAATTTCGTTTAATGAAAATTTAGATAAAGATTTTGTAAAGGAGTTAACTTTTAAATTGCATGAATGGACAGGACAAAGATGGATTATTGCCTTTTCAAAAAAAATTGGTCAATTTTCAAAAAAAAAAATTACAGAAATTGAAAAAGCAAAAGTTATTGAGGATGCAAAAACTAATGATTTTTATAAAAAAATAAAAGAGTTTTTCCCAGATGCTGAGCTAATTGATGTAAAACCAAAAGATAACGAATAATGACTGATTTTAGTAAAATTTTAGATAAAGCAAAGGAACTTGAAAGCAAGATGAAAGAAAGCCAAGAAAAAATAAAAAATATAAATGTAACTGGTATTTCTGGAGGCGGGACAGTAACTATAGTACTTAATGGTGAAGGGGAAATAATTAATTTAGATATATCTTCCGATATTTTAAAAGAAGACAAATCAATAATTGAAGATTTAATTAAAGCAGCTCACACTAACGCCAAATCTCAATTAAAGTCCAAAACATCTGAAGAAATTTCTAAAGCAACAGGTGGACTTGGAATACCAGGTTTTAAGTGGCCTTTATAATTTAAATGCAAAATTTAGCTGAAATTGATGAATTAATTAAACTAATATCTAGACTTCCTGGTTTAGGACCCAAATCTGCGAAGAGAATAGTTTTAAAATTAATAAATAATAGAGAAGAACTAATTAAACCTATGGCAAAGACCTTAGCAGAAGTTTATAAAAATATATTTAGATGTAAAATTTGTGGATCATTAAAGTCTAACTCAAATGGATGTAATAATTGTGAAAATAGCAAAAATAAATATAATAAAATTTGTGTAGTAGAAAATATAGCTGACCAGTGGAGTATAGAAACTTCAAGTGTATACCAAGGATATTTTCATATACTTGGGGGAACAATTTCATCTTCAAATAATCAAAATAAAGAAGATTTGCTTATAAATTCTTTAATAGAAAGAGTGAAAAATGAAGATATAGAAGAAGTAATTTTAGCTACAAGCGCAACAGTAGAGGGGCAGACAACTGCTTTTTATATTGAAAATAGTCTAAAAAATACTAATGTGAAAATTTCTAAACTTGCACAAGGGTTACCTGTTGGTGGTGAGATTGAAAATTTAGATGATGGTACCTTGATATCGGCATTTAAAAACAGGCAAAATTTTAAAAGTTAAAAAATTAGTTTTTTTTAAGTAATCTATTTAGATGAAGAATTGGCTCAGTATAACCTGAGGGCTGGGTTTTACCATGAAATACAAGTTCACAAGCAGCTTTAAATGCAGTTGATTTATCATATTCGTATGACATTGGAATGTAAGGAGAGTGTCCCTTCATACTTGGGTCTTTCAAATTTTGATTATCTACAACTTTGGCCATTTTTTTCATAATTTCTAAAACATGTTTTTTACTACATATTCCATGGTGTAGCCAATTAGCAATATGTTGACTGCTTATTCGACAAGTAGCTCTATCTTCCATTAAACCAACTCCATTTATGTCAGGCACTTTTGAACAACCAACAGATTGATCTATCCATCTTACTACATACCCTAAAATCCCCTGCGCATTATTCTTTAATTCTTTAGTAATTTCTTCCATTGTCCAGTTAGGTTTTTTTTCAAATGGAATAGTTAAAAGATCAGATAGCTTTGCAGACTTTCTTTTTGATAATTCTTTTTGTTTAGAAAATACATCTATCTCATGGTAATGGAGAGCATGCAATGCAGCAGCAGTAGGGGATGGAACCCATGCACAATTAGCACCTGCTAATGGGTGAACAATTTTTTGTTTCATCATATCTGACATTAAATCAGGTGCAGCATACATGCCTTTTCCAATTTGGCATTTACCAGAAAAACCACATGCTAATCCAATATCTACATTATTATTTTCGTAGGCCATGATCCATTTTGATGATTTCATATCACCCTTTTTAATCATTGGACCAATTTCCATTGATGTATGTATTTCATCACCGGTTCTATCTAAAAATCCAGTATTAATAAAAAAAACTCTGTTTTTTAAAGCCCTTATACACTCTTTTAAATTAATAGAAGTTCTTCTCTCTTCATCCATAATACCACAAAGAATTTGATACTTTTTTAAATTTAATACTTTTTCAACATTTTCAAAAATTAAATTAGTAAAATTACATTCCTCAGGACCATGCATTTTAGGTTTAACTATATAAATAGAATTGACTCTAGAATTTCCTTTTTTTTTGAAATCATGCAAGCAAGCAAGAGATGTTATAAATGCATCAAGGATACCCTCGGGGCATTCAGACCCATCTTTTAAAAGAATAGCTGGATTAGTCATAAGATGACCCACATTTCTATTTAGTAGCAAAGATCTTCCATGTAATTTTAATTTTTTTCCTTTAGCAGAAGTGTAGTTTCGATCAGATTTTAACTTTCTTAAATTTTTTTTGCCATTTTTAATAAATTCTACTTTTAAATCTCCTTTCATTAAACCTAGCCAATTCCTATATCCTAAAACTTTGTCTTCAGAATCAACAGCTGCCACACTATCTTCATGATCACAAATGGTTGATATTGCAGATTCCAAAAATATATCGTGTATTTTAATTCTGTCTTGATTGCCTTGTGGATTATTTATTTCCATTTTTCCATCTTGATCAAATAAAATATCAATATGCAGATTATTATTTATAAACAAAAGAGAAGAAATTTTATTTAATTTTTTCCTATAGCCCACAAATTGATTAGAATTTTTAAGTTTTAAATTAATTTTATTATTTATTACATCCGGGACTTTTTTTAGGTCCTTCCAGCTTTCATTTTTTAAAGGTATATATTTGTCTAGTAGACTACGAGCATATTCTATTACTTTTTTTCCCCTTATAGGATTATAGGTTTTTCCTTTTACTGCTCCATTGTTCTCAGAAATCACGTCAGTTCCATAAAGACTATCGTATAAACTCACCCATCTTGCATTTGCTGCATTTAATAAAAATCTTGCATTTGAAACAGGGCAAACTAACTGTGGTCCACATATACTTGATATTTCTCGATCAACATTTTTAGTTTTGATTTTAAAATTTGGTCCAGGTTTTTTTAAATAACCAATTTTTTTTAAAAATTTTGTATATTTCTTTAAATTCAATGGTTTATCTTTTTTATCTATATGCAATGCATCTATAGCCTTTTGTAATCTTTCCCTTTTTTGAAGTAATTTTATATTTTTAGGAGCAAGCTCATGAACACATTTATCAAAACCTGTCCAAAATTTTTCTTTAGTAATTTTAGTTCCTGGTAATAATTCTTTGTTTATAAAATTTGCTAAATTTTCTGAAACTGATAATTTTTTGATCTTTAAGTATTTTTCTTTCATAATTGTAACTTTCAAAAGTCTATATTGGTATTTAATATAACTTTTTGGTTATAAATTAGTCAATTTATTATTAATAATTTCAAAAATTTTACCATTTTCTTGCCTTTTTTTGCTTTATAAACACTATAAGGAAAATATGAAAAATTATTTGAACTTTGAATCTGAAATTAAAAATTTAGAAATAGAGCTTGATAAACTCAAAGATCCATACAATCAAGAAGGTTTATCAGAAGTAGATACTCAAAATATTTCAAAACTACAAGACGAAATAGACACAAAACTAAAAGACATTTATTCAAGCCTAGACCCGTGGCAAACAACTCTTGTTGCGAGACATGAAGACAGACCTAAAGCAAAATACTTTATAGATAATCTTTTTGAAGATTTTATTTCTCTCGCAGGTGATAGATTTTACGGCGAAGATCAATCAGTAATTTGTGGGTTTGCAAAATTTGAAAATAAATCAATCTTGGTCATTGGACAAGAAAAAGGGGAAGACCTTGAAACAAGAATTGAAAGAAACTTTGGCATGATGAGGCCAGAAGGCTATAGAAAGACAATAAGATTAATGAAACTTGCAGACAAATTTAAAATCCCAGTAATATCATTTATAGATACTCCAGGAGCATACCCTGGCGTTGGAGCTGAAGAAAGAGGTCAAGCAGAGGCAATTGCAAGATCAATTGAATGTTGTATGGAATTAACTGTTCCAACCATATCAATAATTATTGGAGAAGGAGGATCAGGAGGAGCTATAGCCTTAGCTTCTTCTAACAAAGTTTTAATGTTAGAGAATGCAATTTATTCTGTAATATCACCAGAGGGTTGCGCTACAATATTATGGAGAGACCCAAAAAAAACATTAGAAGCTTCCAAAGCAATGAAATTATCCTCTAAAGATCTTTTAGAATTAAAAATAATTGATGAGATTATTCTTGAGCCTTTAGGTGGAGCTCATAGAGATAAAGATTTAATTTTAGATAATGTAAGAAACTCGATAAGAAAAAATTTAGATTTTTTCTTAAACAAGGAAAAAGAAGAAATTTTGCTACAAAGAAAAAATAAATTTTTATCTATCGGCAGAAATAAAGGCTTTACAACTAGTTCAAATCAATCAGATAATTTATCAATGAAAACAAATATTATTGACAAATTCATTAATAAATTTTCCTTTTTTAAAAAATATATAATCTATTCTTTATTTTTTCTAATTTTAGCTATAATTTTTTTTACTGTATTATAGAGAGCCATGGCAGTGTTTATATTTTTTTCCAGAATTACAGGGGCATAGTTCATTTCTTCCAATTTTTTTGAAAGAAATATTATTACTTACTTCAGTTTCTTTAGAAACCCGATTTTCTTGAACAACTTCAAGGTTTAACAAAACAGTAACTAAATCAGATTTGAGCTTGAATAATAAATTTTCAAATAAAGAATAAGCTTCTTTTTTATATTCTACCAAAGGATCTCTTTGACCATACGATCTTAAACCAACAACTCCCCTTAACTGTTCTAAGTATTGAATATGTGATTTCCAATTTTGATCAATAAGTTGCAGTAAAATTCTTTTTTCTAATTCTAAAGTTTGATCTTTGCCTAGTATTTTTTCCCTATCAGATCTTTTTTTTAAAAATTTATTTTTCACTTCTCTTTCAAAATCTCCTTCGTTTAAATCTAGAATTGAATTAATTTCATTATCATTGAAAGATTTACCCAAAATAGATTTTATTTGAATTGAATTTTCATTATTTTTATCTTTTGTTAAGTTTAATTTTTTTAATTCTTTTAATTTATTTACAATTTCATCTAGAAATTCATCTGAATAATCAAATGAGTTCTTGCTAGCAATTATATTGTTTCTTTGACCAAATATCACTTTTCTTTGATCATTAAGCACATTGTCAAATTTTAATAAAGTTTTTCTAATATCAAAGTTTCTTGCTTCCACTTTTTGTTGTGCTCTTTCTAGCGCTTTATTAATCCAGGGATGATCAATACTTTCTCCATCTTTTAAGCCAAGTTTTTCAAGTATACTGTTCATGGACTCAGAGCCAAAAATTCTCATAAGATCATCTTGGAGACTTACATAAAAAATTGAATTTCCTTCATCTCCTTGCCTTCCAGATCGACCCCTTGCTTGGTTATCAACTCTTCGACTTTCCATTCTTTCAGTTCCAATTACATACAAACCGCCTAAAGATTTAATTTCTTCTTTTTCAGAGTCATTCTCAGAAGATTTTCCACCTAATTTTATATCCACACCTCTTCCAGAAATACTAGTCGTAATTATTACTGAATTTTTCTTTCCAGCATTTGCAATAATTTCAGCTTCTCTTTCATGATTTTTAGCATTTAAAACAGTATGATTTATTTTTTGTTTATTTAATAAATTAGAATAATGTTCAGATTTATTTATATTTGCTGTGAAAACTAATAAAGGCTGTTCTGATTTATTGCATTCGAGTATTTTTTTTACTATAGCATCATCCTTTTCCTTTGATGATCTAAAAATTTGATCATTCCAATCTTTTCTTATCATTTTTTTATTTGTTGGAATTATAATTACTGGAAGTTTATAAATTTCAAAAAACTCCTCTGATTCAGTTGCAGCTGTTCCTGTACAACCTGCAAGCTTTGAATAAAGTTTAAAATAATTTTGATAAGTTATTGATGCCAGGGTTTGATTTTCACTTTGTACTTCTACCCTTTCTTTCGCCTCTATACTCTGGTGAAGGCCATCTCCAAATCTTCTTCCGGGTAATTGTCTTCCAGTTTGTTCATCTATTATTATAATTTGTCCATCCTTAATAATATAATCTCTTCCATTTTCATACAAATGATTTGCTCTTAAAGCTTGATTTACATGATGTACCAAATGCAAATTATCTGGATCATAAAAATTATTATTTTTCAAAATTCCTGCATTTGATAAAATTTTTTCTATATTATCTATCCCTTGATTGGTTAATAAAACATTTTTATCTTTTTCGTCGATTTCAAAGTCCTCCTTTTTAAGATTTTTAGTTAGTTTATCTATTGCAAGATATTGATTGGTTTTGTCTTCTACTCCTCCAGAAATAATTAAAGGTGTTCTTGCCTCATCAATTAAACAAGAGTCAATTTCATCTACTATTGCATAGTTATGACCTCGCTGAACCATAGACTCAAATGAAAATTTCATATTATCTCTCAAATAATCAAAACCTAATTCACTATTAGTTGCATAAGTAATATCGCAGTTATAATTTAATTTTCTTTCTTCATCATTTTGGTCATTATTTATATAGCCAGCTGTTAGACCTAAAAAATTATAAATTTTTTTCATATTTTCACAGTCTCTTTTTGCCAAGTAGTCATTTACAGTAACTATGTGTACACCTTTTTTTCTTAATGCATTTAAATATGCCGCTAAAGCAATTGTTAATGTTTTTCCTTCTCCAGTTTTCATTTCAGCAATTTTATTTTCATGGAGTACAATTCCTCCAATAATCTGAACATCAAAATGTCTTTCGTTATTTACTCTTCTTGAAGCTTCTCTCACCAAGGCAAATGCTTCAGGTAGTACTTTGTCCAAAGTAGATCCATTGCTAATCTCATCGATTAATATCTTGGTTTTTTGTGGAAAAGATTGATCATCTAGTTTAACGATTTGCTCTTCCATATCATTAATTTTCTTTGCAACCTTTTTTAATTTATCCAGTTCTTTTTGGTTACTAGATTTGATAATTTTTGATAAAAAATTTAAAGGATTAAGCATTTAATAAGTATAATATTTTATAATTTAAATATAATGTTTAATATAGTAACTAAATTAAAATTTTAAATAGTATGGTAATTAATATAAACAATTTATTTAATTCAATAAGTAAAAACTCAAAAATGGGTGATTTTCAAGATCTGAATCATATCGATGGTTTATCAATATCAACTACAAGTGCCGGTTTATACTCAAAACAAAGAGATGACTTAGTTTTGTTTTATTTTAGAAATGGTGCAAATTACGCATCAGTTTACACTCAATCAAAATTAATTTCTGAAAATATAAAATGGAATTTAAAAATTAATAAAAAAAAAATCAAAGCTATATTAATTAATACTAGAAATGCAAATGCATTTACCGGAAAGGATGGTTCTAAAGGTTTAAAAATTTTAGCTGATGGTTTATCTCAAGAATTAACCCTAAAACAAAAAAGTGATGAGGAAAAACCGGTAAAAATTCAATCAGACGAAATTTTGTTTGCATGCACAGGAACCATAGGAGAAAATTTTCCCACAGAAAAAATAAAAAAAAGTATTCCAGATTTAATAAAAAAAATTAAATATACCCAAAATAAATATATATGGATGAAAGCATCTATGGGTATTTTGACGACAGATTTAAAACCAAAACTTGCAATGGAAGAATGCTATATTGGAAATAAATTAGTTAAAATTTATGGAATTGCAAAAGGTTCAGGAATGATTTTTCCTAATATGGCTACAACTTTAGGATTTATATTCACAGACGCAACTATTTCTTCTTCAGTTTTAAAGCAATTATTAAAACAAAATATTCAAAAAACATTTAATGCAATTTCTTGCGACGGAGATACAAGTACTAACGATATGGTTTCTATTTTTGCTACTGGAGAGGTTGCAAACCCAAATTTAATAAATGCCAAAGATAAAAAACTATCTCAATTTAATTTATCTTTATTTAATGTCCTCCTCAATCTTGCAAAAAGGGTTGCTGCAGACGGTGAAGGTGCCTCAAAATTTATTTCAGTAAAGGTTAAAAATTGTAAAACAGAAGAAGATGCGAAAAAAATAAGCTTTTCAATTGCAAATTCTCCTTTAGTAAAAACAGCAATAGCAGGCGAAGATCCTAATTGGGGAAGAATTATCATGGCCATCGGTAAAGCAAATGTAAATTTAAATCCAAATAAATTAACAATTAAATTTGGAAATATAACAATTATTGAAAATGGCAAATTATCAAATTCTTATAATGAAAATGAAGCTGCCCATTATATGAAAGATGAGAAAATTGATTTAATAGTAAATTTAAACTTAGGAAAAAAAGAATTTACTTCATATACAATGGATTTAACAAAAAAATATATTGAGATTAATTCAGATTATAGAACTTAAGAGAGTTGAAATATTAATTTAATATTCTAAATTAAATAATATGATAAAATATAAACTATCATGTAAAAATTGCTCAGAAGATTTTGATAGCTGGTTTGCATCATCAAAAGAATTTGAGAAACTTAAAAAATTAAAATTTATAAATTGTCCTAATTGTAAATCTTTCAAGATTGATAAATCTTTAATGTCACCATCAATTATTAGTAAGAAAATAAAAAGCAACAATTCAGATACTAAAAAGCATTTAGAAATTAAAAATAAGTTAAAAGATTATAAAAATTTTATAAAAAATAACTTTGAATATGTAGGAGATAATTTTACTTATGAAGCCAGGTCAATTTATTATAATAATAAAAAAAGAGACAAAGGTATTTATGGAAATGCATCTGCTGAAGATATTAAAGAATTATCAGAAGAAGGAATTGAAACAGAAACAATACCCTGGTTAACTGATAATGAAAATTAAACTTTTTTAAATTGAGTGATATAGTTTACCGAGTTATCTTTTGCAATAATCCATTCATTTTTTAACACATCTAATTTAACACCATCAATTTCCATCAATTTTAAACTATTTTTTTTTCCCAACTCAATTAATTTTTCAGGTTTTACAAATTTGTCCCACTCGTGAGTTCCAATCGGCAACCATTGTAAAATATATTCTGCTCCTATAATTGCAAAAATATAGGATTTGAGAGTTTTATTTATAGTAGCTATAAACATTATTCCATTTTTTTTTAAAAGTAATGAGCTTTTTTTTAAAAAAAGATTTAGATCCTCAACATGCTCTACAATTTCCATATTTAAAATTACATCAAACTTTTTATTTAAATTTATTTTTTCAGGTGATGAACATAAATAATTAATTTTTAAATTATTTTGATTTGAATGAAATGATGCAACATTAATATTTTTTTGTGAAGCATCAATCGCAGTAACTTTTGCACCTAGTCTACACATTGGCTCGGATAACAGGCCGCCACCACACCCAATATCTAAAAGCTCAATATTTTTTAAAGGTAAAAATTTTGATTTAATTTTAAAATGATACATAACTTTTTTCTTTATATAATTTATCCTTAAAGGATTAAATTTGTGTAATGGCTTAAACTTTCCCTCAGTATCCCACCATTCATCAGCCATTTTTGAAAATTTTTCGATTTCTTTTTTATTTATAGTACTCATAATTGATTGATTGTTGACATTACAATTAAGATGTATTTTATCAACATAATTTATTTAAAAAAAAAAAATTAAGGTCAATGAAAATTGTAGTACTAAAATTTGGAGGAACCTCTGTAGGTTCGACAGATAGAATAAAAAAAGTTGCAAATATAATTATCTCATTTGTCAAAAGAAAATATAAAGTTATTGTTACCTCTTCTGCAATGAGTGGAATAACTAACGATTTAATAAAAAAATCAAAAAAAATATCTAATGAATTTATATCTGACGAGTATGATGTTTTGGTCTCTTCTGGGGAACAAATGTCGTGCTCCTTGATTGCAGGAAGACTTAATCATTTGGGATATAAATCTAGATCTTGGTTGGGATGGCAAATCCCAATTTTTACAGAAGGAAAACATTCTTCATCAAGAATTCAAAAAATAAATAAAAAGAACATTCTGAAATATTTAAAGTCAGGAGGGATACCTA
>CACGZX010000021.1 GCA_902577625.1 uncultured Pelagibacteraceae bacterium | reverse complement strand
AATAGTTAAAAGTGCATTACAAGCTCCTATTAGACAAATCACAGCGAATGCTGGTGTAGATGGTTCTGTGATTGTAGGAAAACTTTTAGAGGCTAACAAACCTTCGAATGGATATGATGCTCAAACAGAGCAGTATGTTGATATGTTTAAAGAAGGTATTATTGATCCTGTGAAAGTTGTAAGAACAGCTTTGCAAGATGCAGCTTCAATTTCTGGTTTGTTAGTAACAACAGAAGCGATGGTTGCAGATAAGCCTGAAGAAAAAGATTCTGGACCTGCTGGAATGCCTGGTGGCGGAATGGGCGGCATGGGTGGAATGGGTGGAATGGGAATGTAACCGTTCTTACTCGAACTAAAAATTATGAAAAGGGCAGTTTTTACTGCCCTTTTTTTTTACTATTAATAATTTATCTATTAAAAATCTTATCTACTAAAAATAATCCTAAAGCTACTGCCGGTCCAATCCCAAAAGCAAATAACAAAGTTCCAATTCCTACAGTTCCTCCTAAATACCATCCAACGGCGACTACAGATATTTCAAGAAATGCTCTAACTAGAGCAATTGGTAAATTTGATATTTCCTGAAGCCCAATCATCAAACCATCTCTTGGTCCTGGTCCTAAATTTGCAACAAGATAAATTCCACCTCCCAATCCAACTGTAAGAACAGCTACAACAGCTAATATAATTTGAGAAATATAATTTTCGGGTGTTGGAACAAATTTAATACAAACATCAATCATTATAGCAATTATTAAAGCATTAAGAATTGTTCCAATTCCAGGTTTTTGTTTAAGGGGTATCCATAATATTAAAACCCCAATACTCACAAACAAAGTAATTGTTCCTATAGAAAAATCTACATTTAAGGAAATACCTTGGGCTAGAACACTCCAAGGAGAAGCCCCTGTAAATGAAACAATTAATAAGCCTTCTCCTAAACCAAATAATGACAAACCTAAACATAAAAAAAATATAGTTGAAAATTTTGGCTTAAAGTTAAATGGTTTGACTGAACTCCAATATGTTTTTGGAACTTTTTTAATTGATAAAAACATGTAATTTTATTTTTTTATAGATAACCTTATAAAGTTAAAATAAACTTTCACAATATAATAAACTTTATTAGTCAATTTTTTATGAAAAAATCAATTTGTATATTTTTTATTTTATTCTCATTTTTCAAGGTATTTGCAGATGAATTAAATTATAAAAACATATCTAAAATTGAAATGGATGTTTTAAGAAATGATGAAATAATAGGATTTAGCAATTATTTTTTTAAACATAGTGGAGATACTATGATTGTAGAAAATTATACTAAATTTAAAGTAGAATTGTTTGGTATTAAAGTTTTTTCAATAAATAGTAAAGCTAGAGAAATATACCAAAAAAATAATCTTTTATCATTTGAGTCTTCAACATTGCAAAATGATAAAAAAAAATTTGTAAAATTAATTTATGATGAAAATAAAAATAAATTTATTATAAATGGCTCTTCATATGTTGGTGAAGCAAATAGAGAAAATATAATTGGAAATTGGTGGAATGCCAAAATATTAGAAACAAAAACTCAAATAAGCCCTTTGTCAGGAAGTATAAAAAAACAGGAAGTCAATTTCACAAATAAAGATGAAATTGATTATAAGGGTAAAAAGATTAAACTCTTTCAATACAAACTTAAATCAACTGAGAATTTGCCAGATGATAAAAAATTAGATTTTGATATTTGGTTAAACCCGAATGAAGGTATAATTTTTAAAGTAAAATATAATAGACTTGGTAGTTGGGAATATAGATTAAAAAATTATGAATAAATTAAATTTTTTTTAATTTAATATTCTTAAAAGCAATTGATTCATAAAAGACAT
Source organism: uncultured Pelagibacteraceae bacterium (assembly GCA_902577625.1). Classification (GTDB taxonomy): domain Bacteria; phylum Pseudomonadota; class Alphaproteobacteria; order Pelagibacterales; family Pelagibacteraceae; genus Pelagibacter. The sequence continues at coordinate 19,443 of CACGZX010000021.1, read as the reverse complement.
AAAAACTATAAAAGAAAGAAAGAAAATAAAATACATAAATGTGACTGCTCTATTTCTTTTTCTTCTAAGCAAAACAAATTCTTTATCGTCTAAAAATGAAACATCTCTCTTGCCAGCAACATGATAATCATAGCTATACCTCCATACAGACATTCCAAATCTTTTATCAAGCCGATTATAATAGTTTATCCAGGCAACTGACCATCGGTATATTAAATATAAAATTAATAAGACTATAATTGTTGTGAACATTTTAAATTTAAATTATATTAAAAATTAATCATATGTCTATCTGGGGAAGTTTAATTGGAGGAATGATAGGTTTTTCATTGGGTGGGCCTTTTGGAATGCTTTTGGGATCCCTAGTAGGTGGAAAAATTTCAAGAGCAAGATCTAGAGGAAATTTTGGAACTTTTGCTCAACCTCAACAAATATTTGCTCTCTCTTTAATTGTTTTGTCTGCAAAACTTAGTAAAGCTGACGGAAATGTTAGTCGTGAAGAACTGGTAGCCGTTAAAGACAAACTTAAAATACCTGAAAATGAAATAGATCAAGTAGGAAAAATTTTCAATAAAGCAAAAGAAGAAAGTGCTGGATATGAACCGTACGCTAAACAAATTGCACAAATTTATAAAGGCAACATAAATGTATTGGAAGAGGTAATTAATATTTTATTTTATATTGCAGAAGCAGATGGGGATGTAAGTTCATCAGAATTAACAATGATAGAGAATATATCTAAAATATTTGGTTTAACTCAGGTTCAATTTAATAGTGTTAAAGAGAGCAGAAAAGGATCTGACAAACTTAATCCTTATATTGTTTTAGAAAGCAGTCCTGATGATGATCTTCAATCAATAAGAAAAAAATATCTTAAATTAAGTAAAGAAAATCACCCTGATTTATTAATAAGCAAAGGAGTGCCTAATGAAGTAATTGATGAGAGCAAAAATAAGATGAGAGCTATAAACTCTGCTTGGGGCCAAATTCAAAAACTAAAATCTAATTAAAATTGTTCAGACTCTGTTGAACCATCCATGGCAGTTGTAGAACTTTTGCCTGAACTAATAGTATTTGATACTGCATCGAAATAAGAAGTACCAACTTCTCTTTGATGTTTAACACTTGTATATCCATCTTTTTCCCTAGCAAATTCTTGTTGTTGAATTCTTGAGTACGCAGTCATACCTTCTTTTTTATATTTTTCTGCGAGTTCAAAAATTGCAATGTTTTGTGTGTGAAATCCTGCAAGAGTAATAAACTGAAATTTATAACCCATTTTACTTATCTCTACTTGGAATGAGGCAATCTCAGCGTCAGATAAATGTTTTTTCCAATTAAATGAAGGTGAACAATTATAAGCTAGAAGTTTTCCAGGAAACTTTTCGTGAATTGCAACAGCAAATTTTTTTGCTTCTTCAAGATTTGGTGTTGCAGTTTCGCACCAAATTAAATCAGAATACGGGGCATAAGCTAATCCTCTTGAAATTGCTTGTTCAATTCCAGATTTTACATAATAAAAACCTTCTGGAGATCTTTCGCCTGTTAAAAAAGGCTTGTCATTTTCGTCATGATCATTTGTAATTAGCTTTGCGGCATTCGCATCTGTTCTAGCCAAAATAATTAAAGGAACATCAGCAATATCAGCTGCCAGTCTTGCGGCTTTTAAATTTTTTATCATCGTACCTGTAGGAACTAAAACTTTCCCACCCATATGACCACATTTTTTCTCACTTGCTAACTGGTCTTCAAAATGAACACCTGCTGCTCCAGCTTTAATAAATTTTTTCGCAAGTTCAAAAACGTTTAAAGGTCCACCAAATCCAGCTTCACCATCCGCAATAATTGGTAGCATATAATCAATTTTATTTTCTTTTTTCATATCTCCATCTTGAATTTCCATATGTTGAATTTGATCTGCTCTTATTAAAGCATTATTCATCGAGTCAACTAATTTTGGTGCGCTATCATAAGGATATAAAGATTGATCTGGATACATTTCACCTGCGCTATTGGCATCAGCAGCAACTTGCCATCCACTCAAATAAATTGCCTTTAATCCTGCTTTTGCATGCTGAACAGCATGGTTACCGGATAAAGATCCCAAAGTGTTTACATAAGGTTCAGAGTTTAGTAATTTCCACAGCTTAATTGATTGCTGTTTACATAACGAGTACTCAATTTTAATTGACCCTCTAAGTCTTTCTATTTCCTCAGGTTTATAATCTCGTTTAATTCCTGCAAATCTTTTTAAATCGTATGAAACATTTTCAGCTGACATTTTTATTTTGCCCTTGTTTAGATTTTATTAGCTAGAAGATTAAAATTAACTATTATCGCTAAATTGCTCTGTGAATTCATTCATGCCGCTTGATCCCCAGTCGCAATGGTCGTCTCTTAGATAGATCGGTTTGCTTTTGTATTCAGAACAATCTTGATGATTAGTAATCTGTAAGCTTTTTTCCTTAATATTTGTTAATTTTTTATCCATGTAAACTTATTAATTTACAATATTTACAAATTCAATAAAAAATGATATTTTCTTTGTAAATAAAGGAAATTTTTTGTAAATTATAATTTACAATATTTACAAATGGTAAAAATGAGTCAATTAGATCTAAAAATTGGTCCAAAAATAAAGGGTTTTAGACGTCAACTAGGTATGCAAGCAAACAAGTTGGCTGAAAAACTAAATATCTCTCCTAGCTATTTAACTTTAATTGAAGGTGGAAAAAGAAAGATTGATGCGGATTTGCTTTTAAAAATTTGCCAAGAATTAAAAATTGAAGTATCTGACCTAGCTATCAAATCTGATTTAAACTTAGCGAATAATATATCAGAATTACTTGATGACAAATTATTTGAAGATTTAGATATTTTAGGTCCTGAAGTAAAAGATTTAGCAAATACCAATCCAAAAATCGGGAGGGCCCTAATTAGGCTTGGAGATATTTTAAAAAAAAAAGATCATGAGCTAGTTAATAAAATAGAAAAATTATCAGGAAAGATCGTAGATAGCAGAAAAAGCTCGTTTCCTGGAGAAGTTATATCAGATTTTTTACAAGAAAATAAAAATTATTTCCCAAAATTAGAAAATTTTGCAGATAAAATATTTGATAGAGTAAAGCAAAACAATAGAACTAGATATATAGCTCTATGTAAATTTTTAAATTCAGAATATGGTATTACAGTTAGAGATGTAATACCTGAAGATGGAAAACCATTTTCAAAAATTTTTAACAAAAAAAATAAAGAACTTATATTGTCGGATTATCTCTCGTTAGAAACAAAAAAATTACATGCTGCTTCTCAAATTGTTCAGGAAGGAGCTATAGATGAAATCAATAGACTTCTTGAAACTTTTAACTTTCCATCAGAAGAATCTAAGAAATTAACCAAAGTTGCTTTACTAAATTATTGTGGGGCAGCAATTTTAATGCCATATAAACTTTTTCATGCAGAGTGTAAAAAATTAAAATATGATTTAGAATTATTACAAAATACTTTTGCTACATCATTTGAACAGGTAACTCATAGAGTAACTTGTTTAAATGATCCAAATTTACCTGGCGTTCCTTTTCATTTTTTAAGAGTAGATGTTGCAGGAAATATTTCGAAAAGATTTTCTTTATCAGGTATAGAAATTCCAAGGTATGGGGGTGCATGTCCAAGATGGAATGTATATTCAGCATTCTCAAGACCAGGTGTAATACAAGCTGCAGTAAGTAAAATGACTAACGGTGAAAAATATGTTTGTATTGCTAGGACTGTAGAAAAGGGTATCGGAAGATATGGACAAAAAAAAAGTATGTTATCAATTGGACTCGGCTGTGAAGCAAAATATGCTAAAGATTTTGTTTATACTGAAAATTTAGATATTCATGACAAAAAATCAGAGATTCCAGTTGGTGTGTCTTGTAGAACTTGTGATAGACTGGATTGTTCTCAAAGAGCATTTCCTCCATTACACAAAAAATTTGATGTAGATATAAATAATAGAGGTGTTTCTGTCTATGTTAATGACTAAAATTAATTACTTTTTTTAGCCCTTTCTCTTTCAAGTAATTGCGTAAGAGAGTCTACCATCATATCAGAGGCTTTAAATATTTCACTTGGCTTATATTCGTTTGAAATATTTTTTTCTGGATTTGATTTGTCCTCAATAACAATTCCTTTATCTGGTGAGTTATCTTTTATATAAATTAAAATTAACCATTCATCATCTGGGTTTTCGTCCCATTTAATATATACTTCTCCATTTTCAAATCTTCTATCTATGCATCTAAAAATAGACATATGCCTTGTAATATGTCTCTTATTAAGCTGGAAAACCAAACTATTCGCACTTCTATAAAAACTTTCTAAAGCATTTTCAATTTTTTGTCTTTCTAAATTATAATTTTTTTCCTTTTGAAGAAGAGTTTCTCTATCATCCCCTTCTTGTACCTCTACTCCAAGAGCTTCTACTCTTTCTCTTATTTTTTGATCTCTTATTAATTGGTATTTTTTCTTAAGGTTATCTATTCTTTCTTGTAGTCCTGAATAATCTTCTCTTTTTTCTTTTAAGGAAATTTTTTCTAATTTTTCCAGTTCTTTGATTTCTCTTATTCTAAATTTTTCAATTTGCTTTTCAATTTTTAGCTCCTCTAAAAATCTCTTTTGTCTATCGGCTTGCTCTTTCCTTACTATTGCTTGTTCTTGTCTTAAAAATTTTTTAAGCTCTTTATTTCTTTCTTTATCTAATTTTATTTCTTCCTTTAATTCTTTTTCTTTAAGTTTTAAAATTAAATTTTCTTGTGCTTCTTTCTTTTCTTCTGCTTCTCTCTTTTCTCTTTCTTGTTTTTCAAACTCCTCAACCTTTATTCTTTGTTTTTCTTCGGATCTTAATTTTTTGAACTCTTGAATTTTATTATCAATTTTTTGAAAAAATCCTTGTATTAGTCTATCTATTTTGAAAAAATCTATATTAATTTTGATATTTGGCTTTAGTCTTTCTTGAAACCTAATAATCTTAAGTGCAAAATTATCTTTTGGTGTATTTGTATAAAGTTTTTTTTTAGTAAATTTACTTTTTTTAGTTAAAATCTTTTTATATAATTTTTTTTTAATTCTTTTTTTAATTTTTCTTTTTAATGTTTTTTTTCTTATTACTGTTTTTTTTTGTTTTTTTTTAATTTTACTATTTTTTTTTTTAGCTTTTTTTTTATTTTTTTTCATTTGGATTGTTTATGATTTATCAACAAACAATTAATAAATATAGTCTCTTGTTATGGGCGTTGCTTTAAGCTTTTTTGTTAATTGGAACTGAAATACAACCTGATCACTCCATTTAAAGGCCATTTCACAACCAACTAAGTAAAATTCCCACATTCTAAAAAATTTTTCATCAAACATCTCTAAAACATCATCTTTTTTAGAGATAAATCTATCTTTCCAATTTCTCAGTGTATGTTGGTAATGAGTTCTCAAAACTTCAATATCAGATACAATTAAACCAGATTTTTCTATAGGCAGTGATACTTCGCTTAAACTTGGAGTATAACCGCCTGGAAATATATACTTTGTAATCCATGGTTGAGGTCCTCTTGGTGGATTTATTGAACCAATTGTATGAATTAATGCAACTCCATCTTCATTTAAAAAATCAAAAACTTTATTAAAATATTTTTGATAAAATTTTCTTCCAACATGTTCAAACATTCCAACACTTACAACACGATCAAATTTTTCATTAAGCTGTCTATAATCTGCAAGTCTAAACTCTAATTGATTTTCTAAGTTCATTTCTTTAGCTTTTTGTTTTGCATACTCTAATTGATTTTCGGATAGAGTAATTCCAACAACTTCACATTGAGTTTTTTTTGCAATATCGATTGCAAGAGTTCCCCACCCACACCCTATATCTAATACTCTCTGATTAGGTTTAAGATTTAATTTTTTAATTATGTGATCTATCTTATTATTTTGAGCTTCCTCAAGCGTATTATCTTCGCTTTTAAAATAAGCACAAGAATATTGTCTTTTTTCATCTAAAAATAAATCATAAAACTTTTCTGAAATATCATAGTGATGAGCAACATTTTGTTTTGATTTTCCGATTAAATTAAAATTTGTTATATATCTATAAACTCTTCTAAATCTTCCCAATATATCTGTCATGGCATTGGTAGGTTGTCTTCCAACATTTTTAAGGGCAATATCTAAAAAATCTGTTAGCGTACCATTTTCAATTATAATTGATCCGTTCATGTAGCCTTCACCTAAATATAAATCTGGATTTATTATAAGCTTCCAATGCAATGTTTTGTCTAAAATCTTGAGTTTTATAGGATTTTCTTTTTTTGGTTTACCAATTATATACGATTTTGAATTTGCATCTACTAATTCAAATCCATCATCTTTAATTAATTTTCTTAAAAAATTTAATAATTGCATTTTAGTTATTTTTTAATTTTTATAATTAAAATCTATTTTTTTTAAATCTTCAATTAATTTTTGACATTGTTTATTCTTAAGAATACTTAATGGTGGCAAAATATTACTATATGACTCATCATTTTTTGCCATTAGAGAATGAATTGCTGATATTAAATTATGTTCATCAAAAATAGTTCTAACTTTGCAAAGTTTATCATTGGCAGTTTGTTCCTTATTTTGAATAAAATCATCATAAACTTTTCTTGATAAAGATGCAGTTATATTGCAAGTTGCCGTTATTATTCCATCACATCCTAGTTGAAGTCCTGAAAGCAATTTATTTTCAGAGCCAGGTAAAACTGAAAAATTATCTATCTTTAAATTTTCAAATAAATTATATGAACTATCTTTAACTCCAATTATTTGTTTTGGAAATTTTTTGACTAATTCCTCTACACAATTTATACTAAACTTATAACCGCTCAATTTTTCAAAATTATATAAAATAATCTCAGCCTCTGGCACTGTTTCTATAATTTTTGTATAAAAGCTAACAACCTGTTTATCTCCATACTTATAATATGCGGGGGGCATTATTAAAAATTTTCTGAAATTTAGTGAGATGGCAACTTTCATTAAATTTATAGTTTCAACTAATGAATTTAATCCAGTGCCAATTATATACTTTTCCTTATTTTTGTTAGTTGAAATTGAATTTATTAAATTAATTTTTTCACTAACTGGAATTAATTGAGCCTGTCCAGTACTTCCAAAAAATGCTACTCCATGACAACCTTGATTTATTAAATTTTCAGCATGAAAAATGGTTTTTTCAATATTTAGAGATAAATCCTCATTTAAAATTGATAATGTGGCCGCATAAATGCCTTTAATTTTTCTCATAAATAAAATTTATATAAAAAAAAAATATAGTAAAGATTATAAAGAACTTAAATGAAAATATTAGCAATACAAAATAGAATGGGTATTGGAGATATGGTAATTTTTTTGCCATTTATTGAGGCAATATCAAAAAAATTTAATTCTACAGTAAGTATTTTAGTTAAAGAAAATTCTAAAGCTTCAGAGTATCTGGAGAAAAATAAATATATAGAAAAAATTTTAATACTTGAAAGAAATAATAATAACAGTCATCATGATGGGATAATTGGTTCATTTAATCTTGCCAAAGATTTAAAAAAATTTAATTTCGATAAAGTTTTCATATTTAATTCCTCTTTAAGATTTCGTTTAATATGTAAAATAGCTGGTATAAAAGAAATATTTCAGTACCCATTATTTCAGAAAAAACAACAACACTTAATTAGAACTGCTCAAAATTTTATAAAAAAAGAGTTGGCTATGGATGTTGATAGTAATCCAATTATTGAATTAGAAAATTCTTTAATAGAAGATACCAAAAAAAAATATAATATGGAAACTGGGCAAATTAATATTCTTCTAGGAATTGGAGGATCGGGACCAACAAAGAGAATCCCAGCTCATAAATTCTTAAACTTCATGAAAATGTCTATCAAAGAACATGATTGTAAATTTTTTTTAGCAACAGGCACAAATCAGGAAGAACAAAATATTTTAAATGAAATCTTAAATTCAGAATTGAAAGAAAGATGTACACCTTTAGATAAAATCAAAATTAAAGAAACTCTCCCAATAATAAAAAATTGTAATGTTGCAGTTTGTAACGATTCTAGTTTCAGTCATTTATCAGCAGCTTTAGATGTGCCTACAATTGTACTACTTTCAGATACACCCTTAATGTACGGAAGTTATAGCCCCAACATGTATCCTATAATTCCTGATGGAGAAGAAACAGTCACGCATGATACTTTGGGTAAAGAAAGAATAAATCATGAGAAAATATTTAAAATATTTAAAGAAATTATAAATTAACTTAAGTCTTTCAATACAAGTTCTTTAGCTTCATTTACAATTGATGATAATCGAGAAGTTTCTGGAGAAATATCTGGGTGGATTTTTTTTTGAATTTTTAAGTATGCTTTTTGAACATCTTCTTTTGTAATTTTATTATTTCTATCTAAATTTAATATTTTATAAGCCTCTTCAACAGATAAGGTTGAAATATTTGAATTATTTTTATTGAAAGAAAATCTTCCTGAGCTTCTTAACGTTTGAATTAACCTAAATAAACCTATTAGTTGGTATAAAGTTAAACCTTTAAGCTTAATAATTCCAAGACTTAAAAGTAACAAAGGAACAGAAAATAATAGCCTTCCTCCAAAAGCAAATAATAAAGCCAATAAAATAGAGATTATAAAAATAATAATTCGTACAGTTTTTGAAATTTTTTTTGCTGAAGCTCTTGCAATTAGCCTTAGCAAAATATAACTAACGACTAAAATAATAAGTGCATAAATTATAATGTTCATATATCAAAGTTTTTTATGAAAATACCACAATTAGAAAAAAAACCAGAACTAAAATCTTGTCACAATGTCAATTGGGAGGATAACTATAGTTGGGTACATCAATCTAATATTCTTGAGGTTTTAAGAGATAGTTCGAAATTGATTCCTCAAGTTAGAAATTATTTAGAAGAAGAAAATGCTTATACTGAACATCATCTGAAAGACACAAAGGATATTCAAAAACAGTTATTTAATGAAATAAAAGGAAGAATTAAATTAGATGATGAATCACTACCTTATAAAGATACTCATTATGAATATTGGACAAAAACAACAACAAAAGGAAACTATTCTATTAAATTAAGAAAAAAAATTGGAACAAATGAAGTTGAAGAAATATGGGATGGGGATAAGGAAAAAGAAAAATTAAATACAGAATACTTTGGTGTTGGAGATTTAGAGGTTAGCTATAATGATAAATATTTAGGTTATTCTCTAGATTTAAAAGGTTCTGAATACTATACAATTTATATTAGGGATATTTCATCTAATAAATTAATAACTGAAAGAATAGACGAAACTAGTGGAGGAATAACTTTTAGTTTAGATGATAAATATATTTTTTATTCAAAATTAGATAAGTTTCATAGGCCAAGAACAATTTATAGACACAAATTAGGAACTCCTGTCAAAGATGACGAATTAATATTTGAAGAAAAAAGTGAAGCATTCACTGTGGGTATTGGTTTAAGTGCAGATGATAAATATTTTTTTATTTCTACATCAGATCATAACACATCTGAGCAATATTATTTTGGTGTTAATGAAGAGAATCCAATGCCTAAGTTAATTAAAGAGAGAAAAAGAGGAATTATTTACTCGGTAAATTCTTGGGACGGTCATTTTTACAATCATACTAATGAAAATGCTGAAGACTTTAAGATTGATAGATGTAAAGATTTATCAAATCAAAATTGGGAAGAATATATCCCTGCAAAAAATGAAGTTTTGATTGGTGGACTATCATTCATGAATGATTGGATAATAAGATCTGAAACTTCTGATGCGCTAGGAAAACTATTTGTAAAAGATCTTAACAAAAATAAAGAAGAAGAATTAATTTTTACTGATGAGAAAGTTATAGTTCCAGGAATATCTCCAACTCAAAAAGACAAAAATACTGATTTGGTTTATTTATCTTACTCATCTCCTAAAACACCGGGAAGGGCTTACTTATATAATTTGAAAACTAAAGATAAAAAGTTAGTAAAAGAGCAAGAAATTCCTTCAGGTCATAACCCTGATGATTATATTGTTGAAAGACTAGAATGTCCTTCTCATGATGGAAGAATGGTCCCAATAACTATAACAAGGCATAAAAAAACTAAAATCGATGGATCCTCAAACTTATTATTATATGGATATGGATCTTATGGTAGTTCCATGTCCCCAACATTTTCATCAACAAGATTAAGTTTAATTGATAGAGATATTATTTGGGTTACTACCCATATTAGAGGAGGAATGGAAAGAGGTATGAAATGGTGGAAGGAAGGAAAGCTTTTAAACAAAAAAAATACTTTTGAAGATTATATTGCAACTGCCAAATATTTAATTGAAAAAAAATATACCTCTAAAGGAAAAATAATTGGAATGGGGGGTTCTGCAGGTGGGTTGCTTATGGGTGCAGTGGTTAATCAATCACCTGAATTATTTTTAGGAATAATTATGGCTGTTCCATTTGTAGATTCCTTGACTACAAATTTAGATCATTCTTTGCCATTAACTGTTGGAGAGTTTGATGAATTTGGAAACGCTAAGGATAATAAAGAACACTTTGATTATATTTATTCTTATGCACCTTATAACAATATAAAAAAAATGGATTATCCTCATATATTAATCACAACTAGTTTAAGTGATAATAGAGTTTTGTTTGATGAACCAGCAAAATTTACTGCAAAATTAAGAGATTATAAAACTGATAATAATTTATTATTATTAAAAACTGAAATGAATGCTGGCCACGGTGGAAAATCCGGTAGAGACGGTGCTATAGAAGAAATTGCTGTTGACTATGCATTTGCGTTAAAAATTTCAGATAAAATTTATTGAAAATATAAAATTAATTCCCATATGAGTTAAGTAAGTCGCCTAATGGGGCTTACATATAATAACCTTGCTAACAAAGGAGGATAAAATGACAAGTAAGGACTTATCTATATTCAACTCATTGAGACCTTTTTCAATTGGTTTTGACGATATGTTTGACCAATTTGAAAGTATGTTGGGAAATGGAGGTTTGAGTATGCAATCAAACTATCCGCCATACAACATAAGAAAAGCTGGAAAGGATAAATATGCAATAGAAGTTGCTCTTGCTGGCTTTAATAAAAAGGATGTTGAAGTTGAGTTTGAAGACAATTTATTAACTGTAAGAACAAAACAAGTTAATAAATCTGAAGATAAAAATGAAGATGGTGAAATTATTCATAAGGGTATTTCTCAAAGACAATTTGCCAGATCATTTACGATTGCAGATGATGTAAAAGTAGGTGGTGCTGAACTAAAAGATGGTCTTTTGACAATAGCTTGTGAAAGAATTGTACCAGAGTACAAAAAGAAAAAACTTATTGAAATTAAATAAGTATTAAACCTTGCTTGTGGGGATTTCTCCCCACAAGTTTTAAAATAATTTATTCTTTTGGTAATTTTGCATTTATTGCTTAATTTATAATGTTAAATTTAAAATGAAATTTGGAACTTTGAATATTTAAATACATCCACTGGAAGTAAATCCTACAATTGTTCCAGAAGCATTTATTTCGAATTTTCTCTCACACGGAATTCCATATTTTTTTGTTTTGTAAACTAAAGTTTCATTCCCTAATTCGTTTACAAAATCTTCTGTAGGAGCTCCAAGCTCCAATCTAAGTTCGTTAACTTGTTTTCCGACAAACTCTCCAAATCTTTGATTTTCTTTCTCTGCAATTTCATCAGATTTTTTTTTTATTGTCTGACAACCTGAAGAAAGTAAAAGAATTGATAATAAAGTTATTACGAATCTTAATTTCATTAATAAATCATATCAATGAATTGTGTCAAAAGATTAACTTTAGAGTTGTAAATAATCTCTAATTAGTAACAAAATCAAGCTTTTTTAAATTCTTAGATAAGATTTTTCATCTCGAATCAAATATTGTACGGGAAAATGGAGGTCTAATGTTAGATAACTACTTTAACTATAAAAAACATAAGACAGATTTTAAAACAGAAGTCACTGCAGGGGTGTCGACGTTCTTGACAATGGCTTACATAATGTTTTTAAATCCTGTCATACTTGCCGACGGTGGGTTTGATTTTGGTGGTGTTTTCACAGCGACAGCTTTAGCGGCAGCTTTAGCATGTTTCATCTGTGCATTTTACGCTAAAACTTGGCCCATTGGACTTGCACCAGGAATGGGGATAAATGCATTTATCGCATATGGTGTTTGTTTAGGAATGGGAAATACGCCAGCAGAGGCACTTGGTGCTGTTTTGGTTGCGGGTGTAGTCTTCTTAATAATTTCATTAACGCCACTAAGAGCTTGGCTAATAAACTCTATTCCAAAAAGTTTAAAACTTGGAATTGGAGCTGGTATTGGTCTTTTTCTTGCAATCATCGGTTTTCAACTTATGGGGTTAACTGCTAATGATGATGTTGTACTTGTACGACTAGGTGATGTTTCCAACCCTATGTTATTATTAGGTGCTGGTGCATTTATTTCTATGATTGTAATGGAAAAAATGAATATTAAAGGAAATATAATAATTGGTATCCTTGTCTTTAGTGCAATAGCTTGGGTAACTGGACTAGGACAATTCAATGGAGTTGTTTCTTCTCCACCACCAATGGTGCATCTAATGACTTTTGATTTAGGTGCTGCGCTGAGCGCATCGATGGTAACAGTAATTTTTACATTATTTTTTATCGACTTTTTTGATACTGCTGGAACACTAACTAGTGTTGCAAACGTTTCTGGAAAAGTTAGTGCTGATGGAAAAATTAAAGACATCGAAAAAGCAATGCTATCAGACAGTGTATCAACTGTTGCAGGAGCTGTAATGGGTACTTCTACAGTTACTTCATATGTTGAGAGTGCTGCTGGAGTAAAAGTTGGAGGAAGAACAGGAATGACTTCTCTTGTTATTGGAATTGGTTTCTTGTTATGTTTATTCTTCAGTCCGCTTGCAACATCTCTTCCAAAAGAAGTTGATGCTGCTGCTTTAATCTATATTGCAACTCTGTTTGTGAGAAATATAACAGACATTAGTTGGGACGATGCTGCAGAAGCAGGTCCTGCTGTTCTCGCAATGATAGCAATGCCATTTACTTATTCTATTTCTAATGGAATAGCTTTAGCATTTGTTTCGTACGCTGCAATTAAGATTTGTACTGGAAAATTTAATGAGACTAGTCCGGCAATATGGGTTATTGCTGCACTAAGTGTAGTTAGTTTCTTGGTAGGTTAAAAAGTTAAATAATTTTTAAATGGGGCGGCTTTAGGGTCGCCCTTTTTATTTTTGGTGTTTCTTTTTTATTTCTTCAATCCTTATTTCTTCGTAAATCTCAAATGGTTGAACTATCCAAGGATTGTCTTTTAATTTTACTGCACAAAAATCAGGTTCAAATGATGATTTTTGTTTTTTCCAAAGCGTAGCTGTTTTGATATTTTCAATTTTTCCTTTTATCGGTCCATAAGCTTTTAGCCAGTCTATGCTTTTATTAAAAGTAATTCCTGTATCAGACAAATCATCACAAAGTAAAATTCTTCCACCCATGTTTGGTGCAATTGAACTCATTTCTCTTGAAAATACAATATCACCTTGCTCATCCTCTACTCCTTTACCACTATAAGATTCAACTGCTAAGTAAGCACATTTAAGTTTAAATACTCGACTTAAGACATCTATCATAGGTGCCGCTCCACGCATGATACCAATTAATATTGTTGGCTTGTATCCGCTTTCCTCTATTTGAATTGCAAGCTTTTCAACAGTTTCGTTATATTGATCCCAGCTTACAATTAATTTTTCTGACATAATTTTTATAATTTTAACTTTTAAAAATTAAAATTAAAACTGCAAGTAAAATTAAGGATGCAATAGATGTTATTAAAATATACAACCTGTGAATGTTTCTTCCTCTTAAATTAAAATAATGTCTAGCTAAGACCGATATAACTGCTATTGCACATAAAATTAACCAATTATACTTGTGATAAACTAGGAAACTATAGTGGCCCGACAGCATTATAAATAAAACTAAAAAAGTTGAATAATTATTATGGATAGACCTTTGTTTGGCAGATAAGGATAAACTCAGGTCAAATTTTTTATTTCTTTTACTGCTATTAATTATGTTCATTTGATTTGGAATAATTACTGTAAATACATTTCCAAACATGTTTGTGCCTATAACCAAACCAACACTTAAAAATGCAAATTTTGCACCATACATTTGAGTAAACCCATATGATAACAGCATAAGTAAAATGAAAATTATTGAAATAAACAAAACATCATTTTTAATAAGATTTGACTTACACAAAAAATCATAAATCAACCAAGATACAACTAAAGAAAGGATAGAAAGTATTATTGCAGTTGAAGGAAGCATATTTAAAACTTTTTTATCAACCATTAATATTTCAGGCCTATAATAGTAAATAACCGCTAGTAATAAAATTCCAGTAATAAATGTAAGATAACTTTGCCATTTAAAAATAACTAAACTTCTCAAATAATTAACTGGGGGAGAACTTTTTAATCTTGTTAACTTATAATAATAACCAGAGTGCATTAAATATCCTTCAGCATCGACATCTCTGCTAGAAATATTTTTATTTAGTTTATTATCTAAATAATTAAATAAATAACTATTTCCTACCCATAATATTGCAAATAATACATGCCCCCATCTTAATGTGAGCTCTAACCATTTCATTGAGTAGGATAAAATTTCCATTAATATTTAATTTTGTCTTTTTTATTTTCCCAAATATTAAATGCCTCCAAAGCTTCATCTCTGTGCATTTGGTGCATTTTAATTTTTCTATTTTCTAAATCTTTATTAATCTCAGAATAAATAAATGAATCATCAAAATCTATGGCCTTAGCGTCTATTCTGGTGTTTGCATAAAAAACATTTTCAATTCTAGACCAATATATTGCAGATAAACACATTGGACATGGTTCACAGCTTGAATATAAATCACATCCTGAAAGATCAAAAGTATTCAATTTTTGACACGCATCTCTAATTGCAACAATTTCCCCATGCGCAGTTGGATCATTATTCATTGTTACTTTATTAGAGCCTTCTGCGATAATCTTGTTATTTTTTATAACAACAGAGCCAAATGGGCCACCCTTGGATTTTGCGCTTTCAATTGAAAGCTCAATTGCTCTCATCATAAAAATATTTTTTTTGCTCATAATTAATTTTTTTTAAGTCCTTTAATGCTTAACAGTATATTTTCAGCTGTAGCTGGGGCATCTAATTTTGGTATTTTTTTATAATTTGATACAGATGATATTGCGTCTTTAATTGCAAAAAATACACTCATAGCAAGCATCAAAGGGGGTTCACCTGTTGTTTTTGATTTATTAACGACATCTTCAACATTTTTTCCTTCTTTATAAATTTCTACATTAAATTTTTTTGGTATATCGCTTACTGCTGGAATTTTATAAGTAGAAGGAGAAAAAGTAGTTATCTTTCCATTATCATTCCATTTTACTTCTTCCATAGTTAACCATCCTTGACCTTGCACAAATCCTCCCTCAATCTGTCCAAATTCAATCGCTGGATTTATTGCATTTCCCGCGTCATGCAATATATCAACTCTTTCAATAATATTTTCACCTGTTAAAGTGTCGATTGTAACCTCTGACACTGCTGCTCCATAACAAAAATAATAAAATGGTCTTCCAGTAAATTTTTTTTTATTAAATTTAATTTTTGGAGTTGAATAAAAACCCGAAGATGAAAGTGAAACCCGATTTAAGTATGCCTCGATTACAATCTTTTTAAATTCAAAAGATCTATTTCCAAATATAATAGACTCATTTTTATATATTGGTTCTTCTTTACTAAAAATCTTGTATTTATCCTTAATAAATTTTTCTAAATTTTTTTTTATCTTAGTCGTAGCATTAAGTGCAGCAGCTGCATTTAAGTCAGTAGTTGATGAAGCGGCACTCGCAGAAGTATTTGGTACCTTCGTGGTATTCGTCGATGAAATTTTTACCTTTTCATATGGCAATCCTAATGAATTTGCTACAACCTGTGCAATTTTTGTATGGGTACCCTGACCCATTTCTATACCTCCATGATTTAAATAAACGCTTCCATCAGTATAAAGATGAACCAATGCACCTGCTTGGTTTAAATGTATTGTTGTAAAAGATATTCCAAATTTTACAGGCGTAATTGCAATTCCTTTTTTTTTTATTTTATTTTTAATATTAAATTTTCTAATCTCATTTTTTCGTTTTAAATATTTTGCGTCTCGTACTAACTTTTCAAATAGTTCATTAATTATGTTGTCTTGGATTTTCATACCATAGTGGGTAGTATTTCTTTTATTTTTTTTATAAAAATTATTTTTTCTTACTTCCAAAGGATCCTTGTTTAAAAATCTAGATATATTGTCTATGATATTTTCAATAGCCATCATTCCTTGGTTACCACCAAAACCTCTAAAAGCTGTAGATGTCGATGTATTTGTTTTACAGAGATAATTTTCTACTTGTAAATCTGATAAAAAATATGCGTTATCTATGTGAAGTAGCGCTCTCTCATTTATTGCATACGATAAATCTGGTGACATCCCACATTTAGAAGCTAATTTAACTTTTAGTCCTTGAATTATCCCTTTGTCGTTAAATCCAACTTCATAATCTGAAAAAAATTCATGTCTCTTGCCAGTTAAAATAATATCGTCATCTCTATCTAATCTCAGTTTAACTGGTTTTTTTGTCTTATGTGCTAAAAGTGAACATATTGCTGCAGTCATAAAATTTGTTTCTTTTCCACCAAAACCTCCACCTATTCTTCTAACAAGAACCGTAATGGAATTACTTTTTTGATTAAGCATTTTTCCAATAAGCTGTTGGGTTTCAGATGGATGCTGAGTAGAACTATAAACTATCATTTCATTATCTTCTTTAGGAATTACAAACGCAACCTGACCTTCTAGATAAAAATGTTCTTGGCTACCCGTGGTAAAATTTCCTTTTAAAGTATTTTTTGATTTCAAAATTTTTTTTTGGGCGTTTCCTTTATTAATTTTTCTAACGTCGAAAAGTAAATTTTTTTTATTTAATGAATCTTTAAGAGTTACAATTGGTTTATATTCTACATAATTTATTTTAGCTTTTAACACTGCTTTTCTCGCTAGTTCAATACTAGTTGCTGCAACTGCAAATATTGGTTGTCCAAAAAACTCAACTTTATCTTTTACAAAAATTGGGTCACCCTCAAAAACTGGCCCAACATCGTTACGGCCTGGTATATCTGAATAATTAACTACTGAAACTACACCTTCGCTATTAATTACTTCATTTAAATCAATTTTTTTTATTTTTGCATAAGCTTTTTTACTCCATCCTATTGCTCCAAAAAGAGTATCATGTGGTTCTTTTATATCATCAGTATACTCAGCAGCGCCACTAACATGCTTATATGCACTATCATGAGGTCTTATTTCGCTTATATAATTATCATTATTTTTCATTGGTAAACTCTAAATAATTTTTTTGTTTTTGTTTCTATAAAAAATTTTATTAATAAATTTTTAGCAACTTCTAGTCTATATTGTTTTGAGGCCCTCATGTCAGAAATAGGGTTAAAATCTCTTTTTAATAAATCTTTTGCTTTTTCAAATATGTCTTCTGAAAATTTTGAATTTTTCAAAAAATTCTCACAATTCTTTGCTCTTTTTGGAATTTCTGCCATACCTCCATAAGCAATAGTTACATCTTGAATTTTTTGGTCTTTAATTTTAAAGTTGAAAGAAGCACAAACAGATGAAATATCATCATCAAATCTCTTTGATATTTTATAAGCTTTAAAATTATGGTTTTTATAAATAGGAATAATAATTGATTTTATAAATTCCCCTTTTTTTAACTTTGTTTTTCTATATTTGATGAAAAAGTTATTAAGTAAAATTTGCTTATTACCTTTTTTTGTTTGTATTATTATTTTTGCATTCAAAGATAAAAGCAGAGGTAAAGTGTCTCCTATTGGGGAAGCAGTGGCTATATTTCCTCCTATTGTTCCAACATTTCTTATTTGAACAGATCCATATCTTCTTAATATATTATTAAAGTCTGGATAATATTTTAAAATAAATTTTTCAACCTGTATGAGAGGAGTTGTAGAACCAAAAATAATTTCATTATTTTTTGTTTTAATAAAATTAAGTTCTTTTATGTTGTTTAAATTAATAATTTTTTTTATTTCCTGTCTATCCTTAGTAACTTTCAATGATAAATCGGTACCACCACTTAAAAAATTACAATCTGGATTTTTTTGAATTACTGTTTTAAGTTAGCTTTACTTTGCTCAACTTCTGAATCTGCAGTTAATTTTTTTTCAGCAGCAAGTTCTGGATGTAAATTTAGAATTTCTAGGATAATTTTATTGTCACTATTTTCATAGATACCAATTATTTCTGAAGCAAAAGACTCTAAATTTTTAAATGGTTTTTTATCAAATACTTTCTCACTTATCCATTTTGATTTTTCAAATACATTTCCGAAAATTGATAAAAATTCAGATTTATCAAGACTATTAATTTTTTTAATATCGATCATTTTGCAAATTTATATTAGTTGTTATTTATTAATTACTCAATATTGTATATAAATATTTTATCATATGACAAAATTAACAACTCATGTTTTAGATATTTATTCAGGTAAACCAGGCGCTGGAATAAAAATAGAATTATATTATTTTAATAACAATAAAAAAGAAATGAAAAAAACGTTAACATTAAATGAAGACGGAAGAGCCGATAAATCATTGCTTGAGGGCGAAGATTTTTTGAATGGTAAATATGAGTTAGTTTTTTTTATTGGAGACTATTTTAAAAATATAACTAAATCAGGTGAATTACCTTTTTTAGATGATGTGGTTATTAGATTTGGTATTTCAAATTCAAAAGAACATTATCACGTTCCTTTACTCGTTTCTCCATGGAGCTATTCTACTTATAGAGGTTCTTAGGTGATTACTAATAAAGTTCAATTTATTTATGGAAATAAATTAATTGAATTAGAAAATCCCGACCCAAACCAAACTATACTTAGTTTTATAAGAGATAAGTTAAAAAAAACTGGTACCAAAGAAGGATGTGCTGAAGGTGGATGTGGTGCTTGCACAATAGTGTTAGGGGAATTAGAAAATAAAAAAATAAAATATAAGGCAATTAATTCCTGCATATCTTTCACACCTACTTTGCATGGAAAACAACTCATAGTTGTTGAGAATTTGGTTTCACAAGATGGTTCTTATCATCCCGTCCAAGAGGCAATGGCAAAATATCATGCATCTCAATGTGGATTTTGTACACCAGGTTTCGTT
>CACGZX010000020.1 GCA_902577625.1 uncultured Pelagibacteraceae bacterium | reverse complement strand
CGATTATCTATTCATTTAATAACAGCTTTTTTAATATTATCTTTAATATTATGGAATTATTTAACTTTAAAAATAAAAAAAAATATAAACTATAAGTTAAAATTTTCTTTAACATTTATTTTCTTATTTCTTATTTTTTGCCAAATTATAGTTGGTGCTTTCGTTTCAGGCATGGATGCTGGCCAAATTTATAACTCCTGGCCACTAATGGGTTCATCGTATTTTCCTGATGATAATAAAATAATAAATATTTTTAAACTTTCAGCTTTTAGCGATCCTTCACTTGTACAATTCATGCATAGAAATTTAGCTTATTTAATATTGATACTTTATTTTTTTATATTAATTAATATTTATAGACAAAAATTAAATGATTTATTTCTACCAATAAAGATAGTCGGACTTTTCTTATTTATCCAAATCGTATTAGGAATACTAACATTGATTTATGGTGCACAGATTTATTTAGCTTCCATGCACCAATTAAGTTCAATATTTTTAGTCAGTTCTTCAGTTTATCTACTTTATCTAAATTCTAACCAACAGCTTTCAAATTAGGTTTTCCTGATTGATTTAATGCTTGATCTAAATCAGCAATAATATCGTCAGGATGTTCAATACCAATAGATAATCTTACGTAACCAGGAGTTACACCTGCTGCTAGTAGTTCTTCCTCAGTTAATTGACTATGAGTTGTTGTAGCTGGATGAATAGCTAAACTTCTAGCATCCCCAATATTTGCCACATGGTAAAACATTTTTAATGCTTCAATAAATTTTTTACCTGCTTCAACACCTCCTTTAACTTCAATACCTACTAGTGCTCCATTACCACCTTTAAAGTATTTTTTTGATCTAGCTGCTATTTCACCTTGATGAAGAGTAGGGTAAATAACTCTTTCAACATTTTTGTGTTTTTTTAAAAAATCAACAGCCTTTTCTGCATTTGAACAATGTTGTTTCATTCTTAAAGGAACCGTTTCTAAGCCTTGGATAATACCCCAGGCATTATCTGGCGCTAAAGGTGCTCCTAAATCTCTAAGCAAACAAACTCTTGCTCTTATAGCAAAGGATACATTTGCTCCAGTTAATTGAGGTACAACTTCTCCCCACTTAGCTCCACCGTAACTCATATCAGGTTCGTTAAATAGAGGTTGTCTTTTTGGATCAGCTGTCCAGTCAAAATTTCCACCGTCTACTAAACAACCACCTATTACTGTTCCATGACCACCAATAAATTTAGTTAAAGAATGAACAACAACTGCTGCACCATGTTCGAGTGGTTTGCAAATAACAGGTGATGCTGTGTTATCCATTATTAATGGTATGTTATGTTTTCTACCAATATCCGATACCTCTTTTATTGGAAAAACTCTAAGATAAGGATTTGGCAATGTTTCTGCATAGAAACATCTTGTTTTTTCATCTACAAGTTTTTCAAAATTTTTTGGATCAGCTGGATCTGCATATCTACATTCAATACCAAGTTTTTTCAATGTATGTGTAAACAAGTTAACTGTTCCACCATATAAATCTGTTGAACTAATAAAATTATCTCCAGACTGGCATACATTCATAATGGCAAATGTCGATGCAGCCTGTCCTGAACCAACAGTTAATGCAGCTAAACCACCTTCGAGTGCGGCAACTCTTTTTTCAAGCACATCGTTTGTTGGGTTCATTATTCTGGTATAAATATTACCAAATTCTTTAAGTGCAAATAAATTTGCAGCATGTCCTGTATTATTAAATTGATACGAAGTTGTTCTATATAAAGGCACTGCTACAGCTGTTGTAGCTGGGTCACTTCTGTAGTCACCACCATGCAATGCAATTGTTTCTGGGTTTTTACTCATTGATCTCCTCCTTTTTTTTTACATTTTCCTTTAACTGAGGATTACAATCAAGCTTAAAATTTATTAATTTTTGGAAGGATAATTGGTTGTAATAAATGATTTTAATACTTTTAAAACTCTATCTGCCTCTTCAAGTAACATCATATGACCACAATTATCTATAATATCTACTTTACTTCCTTCAATTAAATCAGCTAATTTTCTACCTTCTTTTACAGGACACATTTTATCATCTGTTGCTAGTATTGATAATGTGGGTATTTTAATTTTTTTAGCAGCTTCGAACCCATTTTTATAATTATCGCAAGCTCTAAAATCAACACCAAGAGTGTCCTTTATAGTTCTTGATTTAGCCAACATACCCCCGGTATTTATATGATATAATCCTGGAACTGGGTGACCTCCAAAATGTCCAGCTGGACCATGTGCCCAATCCATCATTAAATCTACTGCCTTTGGATCTCCATTCTCAGCAAGAGCTAATAAATCTGGATTCATAGGTATTGCTCCAGCACCACCCATTAAACTCAATGTTTTAATTTTATCTGGATATCTTGCTGTACATTCAATTGTAACCAAACAACCTTGAGAATGACCAACTAATGAAGCTTCTTTATATCCTACAGCATCTATTACATTGCTAATCCAGTCTGCCATGTCTTCAATCGATTTTAAGCTTTTACCACTCGATAGTCCGTGGCCAGGTAAATCTAGGGCTAAAACGCTATAACCATGAAATGCAAAATATCTAGTTTGAAGTACCCATGTCATATGGGTTAAACCACTACCATGAACAAATATAATTAAAGGTTTATTTTTATCAAACGGACGTCCACCGGTTGAGGCGAACACCTCTTGACCATTTACTTTAAATTTCATTGATTAGATACAAGTCTTGGTTTTCTTGCTGCTCTAAATCCAATTTCAAAATCGTTTTTAATATCATCTATATCTTCTATACCAACAGATAATCTTATCATATCGTGAGACAAACCAGCGAATTTTAAAGTTGCTTCATCCATTTGAGAATGAGTTCCAGATGCTGGATGAATTACTAAAGTTCTAGTATCACCAACGTTTGCAAGGTGAGAGGCAAGTTTAACATTATTAATAAATGCAACACCTGCATCTTTTCCACCTTTAATTCCAAATGCTATCATTGACCCTCGACCATTTGGTAATAGTTTTTTTGCTAGTGCATGATCAGGATGATCAGGAACACTCGGATGTGATACCCATGCTACACTTTCATGAGCTAATAAATATTTAACCATTTCCTCTGCATTGGAACAGTGCTTTTTCATTCTTACAGATAATGTTTCAATGCCTTGTAATACATTCCAGGCATTTTGAGGACTTAAACAAGGACCAAAATCTCTCATTCCCTCCGCTCTTGCTTTCATTGTAAAAGCAGTAGGTCCAAATTCTTCCGCGAAAGATAATCCGTGATAACCTTCATATGGTTTTGTCATTGTTGGAAATTTATCATTTTGCATCCAATCAAAGTTTCCCCCTTCGACTAATATTCCAGCCATTGAAGAACCATGTCCTGCCATCCATTTAGTTAAAGAGTGAACAACTATATCAGCACCATGTTCAAAAGGTTTACAAAGATAAGGTGTTTGATAAGTAGCATCAACAATTAGTGGAATGCCGGCTTCATGCGCAATTTTTGATATCTCTGGCATATTCATAAGTTCATTACCAGGATTTCCCACTAACTCACCAAATATACCTTTAGTATTTTTTTGAATAGCTTTTTTAAAACCTTCTGTATCACGTGGTTTTACAAAAGTACATTTGATGCCAAATTTTGGTAAAGTTAATCTAAATAAATTTACAGTACCACCATAAAGTTGAGATGAAACAACTAGGTGATCTCCAGCTTCACACAACGTCATAACAGTTAAAAATATTGCACTCATACCAGATGATGTAGCTAGAGCTGCTGTACCTCCTTCAAGCGACGCTACTCTTTCCTCTAAAACCCCAACTGTTGGATTTGAAATTCTGCTGTATATATGACCACCTCTTTCAAGATTAAAAAGAGCTGCCGCGTGATCAACATCATCGAATAGATATGATGTAGTTTGATAGATTGGCACCTGTCTTGATCCAGCGTTTTTGTGAGGCTGATAACCAGCATGTAAACTTAAAGTGTCAAATTTATAAGTTTTGGTTTCTGGTCCCTTTTTTTTATTATTATCGCTCATCTATTTCTCCCATTATGTTAATATAATTTTAGTAAATTTACTCAGTTTACCCCACACTTAAACCATACAATTACTATCAATATTAATATAATTTGACAATATTACCTTTTATAAGTATTAATCCCGCAGCTATGACAAAATTTGTTAAAAATAGTGAGATAACATGCGATTGGTACGAAATTGATGCTAAAAATGCTGTTGTAGGCCGATTAGCAACAATTATATCAAAAATAATAAGAGGGAAAAATAAAAATACTTATACCCCTCATATGGATCATGGTGACTTTGTGGTAGTTAAAAATATAGAGCAAATTAAATTTACAGGAAAAAAGTTTCAAAATAAAAAATATTATAGACATACTGGATATCCAGGTGGAATAAAAGAAACAACACCAGAAAAACTTTCTGAGAAAAAACCAGGTGAAGCTTTAAAACTTGCTGTAAAAAGAATGTTACCTGGAGGAGTTCTAGGAAGAAAACAATTAACTAAATTAAAAATTTACTCAGGATCTGATCACCCTCATTCTGCTCAAAATCCTAAAGTAATAGATTTATCTAAATTAAACAGTAAAAATATCACAAGAATTTAATATGGAAGCATCGCCTAATAAACCAGAAAAAATAAAATTAGATTTTAAAGATAGCAAATATGCTACAGGCAGAAGAAAAACTTCTATTGCAAAAATTTGGCTGAAAAAAGGATCAGGAAAGATCTATGTTAACGGGAAAAATTACGATGATTACTTCAAAAGAGAAAATCATAAGATGCAATTACTTAGACCTTTTGAAATTATAAGCCAACCAACAAATTACGATGTAAAATGTAATGTTAAGGGTGGTGGCCTAACAGGTCAAGTTGGTGCAATGGTTCATGGTATTTCAAAGGCTTTATTAATGTTTGATACAGATTTAAAATCAACCTTAAAAAAAGAAAAACTAACAACTAGAGATTCTAGATCAGTTGAAAGAAAGAAATATGGTCATAGAAAAGCTAGAAGAAGTTTCCAATTTTCTAAAAGATAATTTCTTTTTTAACCTCAACTGTTATAATGAATTATGTCTAAGCTTAATGCTTTAATTGCCGGATCCACTGGATATATTGGTATCCAATTAGTTAAATTACTAATAAAACATCCAAATATAAATATTAAGTATTTATGTGGAAATACATCTATAGGCAAATCAATTTCTTATTTTGATAAAACTATAAAAAATAAGAAACTACCAAAAATAATCAAATTTAATAATAATCTATTAAATAATGTTGATGTAGTTTTTACAGCACTACCCAATGGTCAGTCTCAAAAAATATCAAATAAACTATTAAAAAAAAATATCTTAATTGACTTATCAGCAGATTTTAGACTCAAGTCAGCAAAAGAATATTTAAGATGGTATAAAATTAAACATAGTTCAAAAAATAATATTAAAAATAGCATTTATGCTTTGCCTGAAATATCAAAAAAAAAGTTAAAAAATTATAAAATAATTTCTTGTCCCGGATGTTATCCAACATCAGTTCTACTACCATTAATTCCTCTAATTAAAAATAATCTAATTGAAACAAAGAATATTATAATTGATTCAAAATCTGGCTATTCTGGAGCTGGTAGAAGTGTGCACAAAAAATATGCAAAAAAAAACTTGTATGGATCTTTAAGTGCTTACGGCGTTGGTTTTCACAGACACAATTCAGAAATTCAACAAGAATTGAATAATTATTCAAAAAATAAAATAGAATTCACTTTTACACCTCATTTAAGTCCAATGTTTAGAGGTATTTTAAGTACAATTTATTTGGAACTTAAAAAAAATATTTCTATAAATCATATAAATTCAAAATTGTTAAGATTTTATAAAAAAGATAGCTTTATTAAGG
Source organism: uncultured Pelagibacteraceae bacterium (assembly GCA_902577625.1). Lineage (GTDB taxonomy): Bacteria > Pseudomonadota > Alphaproteobacteria > Pelagibacterales > Pelagibacteraceae > Pelagibacter. Next base: position 16,768 of record CACGZX010000020.1, on the reverse strand, counting down.
TTTTACCAGTTAATTCTTTAATAAGCACTAACGATGTAATAAATACAAATTACTGCCATGTATCTGTATGCAAATTAAAGAATAAAAATAAATTTATAATTTTGTCAGCAATAGATAATCTGATAAAAGGAGGAGCAGGGCAGGCAGTTCAAAATTTAAACTATTATTTTGGATACAATATTAAAAAAGGATTAATGTGAAAAATATATTTTTTTTAATCTCATCATTTTTAATGTTATTTTCTTGTACTTCTTATACTGAAAGTAAAAATATAGATAATCAAAAAGCTCAAAAAGCACATTCAGAATTTAGCAATTTAAATAACAACTTATCATATCAAGAGTATAAATCATTAATTGTTGAGTATGGGAAAAGTAGTAAATTTCCCGACATGAAATAATCATTATGAGAAAAATTAATATAGCATTGGTTGGTTTAGGTCAGATAGGTAATTATTTATTTAATGAATTAAATAAAAAGAAAAAAGATATTGAACATAAAACTGGAAAAAAAATTAATATTGTTGCGATTTCAGCAAAAAATATTAAAAAAAAAAGAAAGTTTAAAATAAATAAAAAAATATTTTACAAAAACCCATTAAATATATTTAAAATAAAAAATATTGATGTTTTATTTGAATGCATTGGTTTATCAGATGGAATTTCTAAAAAAATAGTTGAAACTGCTTTAAAAAATAAAATCCATGTAATAACGCCAAATAAAGCACTTATATCAAAACATGGTGATTATCTTTCTAGTTTGGCTGAAAAAAATAAAGTTAATCTTGAATTTGAAGCTTCTGTTGCTGGAGGTATACCAATTTTAAGAACTATTAAAGAAGGTTTAGCAACTAACAAAATTAATAAAGTATATGGAATTTTAAATGGCACTTGTAATTATATTTTGTCAGAAATGGAAAGTTCCAAAGAATCGTTTTCTAATGTTTTAAAAAGAGCTCAAATATTAGGCTACGCTGAACCTGGTAATCCTAAACTTGATTTAAACGGCTATGATGCATTTTCAAAAATCAGAATATTGTCATCATTATCTTTCAATAAAAATATATCTAACAAAAAATGTCTAATGGAAGGTATAGAAAATATTGAATTTAAAGATATTGAAATCGCTGAACAATTGAACTTTAGAATTAAATTGTTAGGAATAACAGAGTTAATAAAAAATAAACTTTTTGAAAGAGTTCATCCATGTTTAGTTAAAAAAGACTCTTATATTGCAAATGTTTCAGGTGTTATGAATGCTGTGATTTTGCATGGAGAACCTGTAGGAGAAAGTGTTCTTCAAGGTGAGGGTGCAGGACCAGGCGCAACTTCATCTGCTCTAATGTCTGATCTTCTCTCTATTTTAAGAGGAAATATTAAATTTCCTTTTGGTGTTTCTACAAAAAAACGTAAGCCAGTTTCTGCATATGATTCAAATAAATACTCAAATTCTCTTTATCTTAGATTTGAAGTAAATGATAAACCAGGTGTTCTTTCACAAATAACACAATCATTAGCAAAAAGGAATATTTCTGTTGAAAGACTTATTCAAATTCCCGATCATAAAAATAAAAAAGCATCTATAATTATAATTACTCACAAAACAAACGAATTAGATGCAAATAAATGCCTTAAACTATTTAAGACAAATAGAAATATATTAAAAATTCCTACAAGAATAAGACTATTCTAAATGGAATTATATTTTAAGATATTCGAAGTATTATTCCCTGTTTTTTTTATTGTTGGCATAGGTTATTTTTTAGGAAAAAAAAAATCCGATATAGATACTACTTTCATAACAAATTATTCTGCTAATTTTGGAGCGCCTGCACTATTTATTTTTGCTATTACATCTTCTGGAGTGACTTACAGTGTATTTTCTGAGTATTTTATTTATTCTATAATAGCTCTTATTTGCTTCTCAATCACTGGAATAATATTTTTATTTTTTATGAAAAAGGATATTTCAAGAGAACTACCACCTTTTTTTCTCCCCAATACAGGTAATATGGGTATACCAATTTGTTTGTTCGCATATGGGTCATTAGGAATGGGAGTTGCAGCGGCAATATCATCTTTAGTTGTTCTCTTACATTTCACTGCAAACATATTTCTGGCTAGTAAAAAATTTGATATTAAAATTATTTTAAAAAGTCCCTCTACATATGCAGTAATTATTGCTGTTGCTTTTTTATATTTTGATCTTGAAATGCCAAAATTTGTTTTAAATACAGTAATGTTATTGGGTTATGCTATGATTGTTTTAATATTAATGTCCTTAGGTGTTTCATTAACTCAAATGAAAGTATTTTCATTAAAAAGTTCCTTAATTTCATCAGTGGGACGTGTTATAATAGGACCAATTATTGGATTTGTTTTAATTAAAATATTTAATTTATCTGGTTATGCTGCTGGAGTTTTGTTAATCCAATCTGCCATGCCTAGTGCTATTTTAACATATTTAATTGCCTCGATGTATTCACCAAAAGAAATTGTAGACAGCATATCTAGTATGATTGTAGTTTCAACTTTAATGTCTTTAATAACTATTCCAATTATAGTCTTCATAGCATTAAAATATTTCCCTTAATGAGGGCTATTATTCTTAATTTGTCAGCGTGGGCAGTTTTGCCTTTTATGGATACCATTGCAAAATATTTATCTGCTGAATTATCTTTTTTTCAAATTACTTGGGCTAGATATTTTTTTACTGTTTTTTGGACACTTCCATTTATGTTCATTTTTTTTAGAAAAAGCTTAACATTTTCACAAAATCCTAAATTGCAAATTTTAAGGGGATTAACTCTTTTTTCTGCTAATATTTGTTTTTTTTATTCAATTTCAATAATATCTATGGCGAAGGCTCTAACACTTGCTTTTGTAGCTCCTTTAGTAACTACAGCGTTATCTCCAATTTTATTAGGGGAAAAAGTCGGGATTAAAAGATGGACAGCAGTTATAGTTGGATTTATTGGAAGTTTAGTTGTTATAAGGCCTGGCTTCATAGAATTTAATTTAGCAACTGTAGCTGCTTTAGGCACAGGCTGTCTTTATGGTGTATATTTAATAATCACAAGAAAACTTCACTCAACAGATAATCCTTTATTAACACTTTTGTTAACAGGCATAGTAGGGGCCACTGTATCAACATTTTTTGTACCAATAGTTTGGATTAATCCAACGAATATTCAGTGGTTATGGCTTGCTATAATGGGTATTTTTGCCTGTTTAGGACATATTTTATTAATTTATTCACTGAGATATGCAGATGCTTCTAAATTAGCTCCTTTTGGATATTTTGAGATTATTACTAACATAATATTAGGCTATTATGTCTTTAAAGACTTTCCAGATTTATGGACTTTTTTAGGTTTGTTTATAATTATTTCATCTGGAATCTATATATTTAGAAGAGAACTTAAAAATAATTAGTTTTATTTAAGTAAATAAGTATTATATATAATTTAATAATTTACTTTAAGTTTAATTTTTAAACTATTGTAATTATTAAATATTTTACTAAACTTCAAGTAAGTTGTCAAAGATAGAATATTATACTTTAGTAAAAATAATTAACTATAAAAAATAGGTTTTAATAAAAAAATCCAAAAAAAAGCTTAAAAACAAAGGTTTTTGATACTACTGTATTTCTAAAAGCGCATCCTTATAAATAAGAACTTAAATTTATCAATTTTTAATGAAAAATAAATGAAAAATGGTCAGTTTTGGCAGGTGAAATAACTATTGATAAGCTTAGATTCTAGAGAGATGCATATATCGAATATAGCGTTTAAACGAGCATAGAAGGGGCTAATTTTGAGTTATGCCCATATATAGTACAACTAAAGGGAGAAATATAAATTTACAGTTAAATTATCCAAATTATTATAAAAAACGTTGGTATTAAAGGATTCTAGAGCAAAAAACCTTCCTTTTTCAATAGTTTTTTCTTGAGTTTTATGCCTCCGGTAGCCGAGAAACCACCTAAGGAACCATCAGATCTAATAACCCTATGACAGGGTACTTTTGGTGCATATGGGTTCTTACCACAGGCATTAGCTACAGCGCGTGCAGATTTAGGCATTTTTATCCCTATGGCAACATCTTTATAGGTTTTTACCTTACCTTTTGGTATTTTCATAAGGTATTTCCAAACTTTTATTTGAAATTTTGTACCCTTTAGGATCATATAATTGAAAAAACCCCTGTTTCCTTGCACTTTTTACAGTGCAAAGAACAGTAGTTTTGATACGTCGTTGTAGGCGCTACCGCCGTATCTTTCGCTCTGCATGTTTAGCGCTGCTTTGCAGAACTTTCTGCCCCCTGGGCTTGAACCTCTCGGCTTTTCCCCAATTGGCCAGTTAAGAGTTGCCTCTTAATTCATTTAGGACAATATCAGAGATCAAAGGTTGTAAGTATCACTTTATTGTTGAATTTACTAAGTTTTTCACAACTGTGGATAGTGGGGAAAAGTTAAACTAAAACATTAATAGTATCAGCAATATAAAAATACTGATAAAAAATATACCAAATATAAGCATTAATATTCTATTTTTGGTTTGTTCTTTTAATTTTGGCCAGTAATTCATTATCATGAATGTTCCAATAACGACTAATAATCCAATTAATATATATTTTGGCATTTATATCTAACAGTTATTAGTTACATCTCTTATAATCAACAGATAAAAGGCCGCTTATCTTAACATTTAGCGTGGAATCATCAAAATTATATAACTAATAAAAAAGATAATAGCCATAATAGACAAAAATATTGTATTTATGTTTTTACCAGTATTTCGGTATTGAATTAAACTTAATACAACAAAACCAATTGAGGTTATTAAAAACCATACTGCAGGAATTTCTCCATCGAATGAACCCATAAATTTTATATTTAAACTATTGACAATAAAAATCACCTATTATATAACTTCCGATAATTAATGGTTATCGGAATATTTTATGAATGAACTAGTGAATGATTTAAAAAGCCTTGAATTAGAAACTTTAAAAAATTTAAAGAATTCTAAAGCTGCGAATACATTAAGGGCTTATCAGGCAGATTTTAAGGATTTTTCAGCGTTCTGTGCAAAGAATGGATTAAATTCAATGCCTACCGAGCCTAAAATTTTATCAATTTACCTAACTCACCTAGCGTCTAGCTCAAAATTTAGCACTTTAAAGCGCAGAATAGCCTCTATAAGCGTGATTCATAAGATGAAAGGGCATTATCTGGACACAAAACACCCAATAATTATGGAAAATTTACATGGTATAAAAAGGGTTAGAGGAACTAATCAAAAAGCAAAAAAACCCATATTAATCAATGATTTAAAAAGCATAATTAATAAAATAGATGAAATAAAACAACCTGAAAAAAAGAAATTTAGGGACAAAGCTCTTATACTTATTGGATTTTCAGGGGGCTTTAGAAGATCTGAATTGGTAAATATTTATTATGATGATTTAGAGTTTGTGAATGAAGGGGTGAAAATATTTATTAAGAGATCAAAAACCGATCAATCTGGAGAAGGAATGATAAAAGCAATCCCCTACTTTGATAATAAAGTATTTTGTCCAGTAGAAAAATTAAAAAATTGGATTAATTTTTCAGAGATTAGATCGGGCAAAGTATTTGATATATCAGACAAAAGTGTTGCTCTTATTATTAAAAAATACGCATTACTTTCAGGCTTAGATCCTAATAAATATGGTGGTCACAGTCTTAGATCAGGTTTTGCTACATCAGCTGCAGAATTTGGCGCAGAAGAAAGAAATATAATGGCAATGACAGGTCATAAAACTACACAAATGGTAAGAAGATATATTCAAGAAGCAAATTTATTCAAAAATAATGCTTTAAATAAAATTAAAATATAAGAAATTTTTTAATTTTACATATAAATAATTCTAATAAGAAATTTAAAGTTATTTTTGGTTTAGATAATGGACCCGAATATTTTGTTTTAGATTTTAAATAGTGCTTTTTAAAAAATTTAGTTGTAATCCCCCATTTTTTTAAAAAAGTTTTATCACCTTTATTCTGTTTTAAGGTATTTTTTTTTCGAGATGTAATAGAACCAAAATGATAAACTTTAAAATTTTCTAAACCTTTGAATATTCTAACTCCATTATTCCATAATTTCATATTAAAATCAGGATCAGAGGCTATACCTGGGTTAAATTCTTCACTAAATCCACCAACCCTGTTCCACATTTTCTTTGTTACAAGATGTGGTGCAAAATGAGTTCCTTGATGATCGTAAAAAGTTAAATTATCATAATTTAATAAAAGTTTATTTTCATCAAATGTTTCTATGGTTTCACCACAATTAAAAATAATATGACCAGAATTTGGTTCAATCATAGTACCTGATAAATAAAAATCATCATGTCCTATTTTATTAACCTCATTTATTAAATGCTTATCCCAACCAGGACAAAAGTACATATCATCATGAGAATATAGTATATAATCTTTCGATGAAATTTTAGCAGATTTGTTTATAGCAGTACATAAACCAACATTTTTGTTTGAAAATGTGTACTTTAACTTTTTATCCTTTACGTATTTTAAAGTACCATCCGAACCTTCGTTTACATGTATAATTATTTCATGATTATTTATAGAGTTTTTTAAAATACTATTTAAACATAATTTAAGATAATTTAAATTATTATAACTAGGTATTAATATAGAAAACATTATTTATCATGCCACAAGTATTTTATCTTATTATTAATATCAAAAGTTTTATTTATAATAAAATTTGCAACTAGATTAGAATTAAAATATTTTGTATACTTAACCTTACCTTTTTTAGCAATTGATCTTCTCAGTTTATCATCTCTACTTATTTTGGATATTTTTTCACTTAAATCATTAATACTAGAATAAAATACCATTTCATTATCATTAAAAAAATCTCTATAACCAGTTTTTTCATCGATTAACGTAACCAATCCATTACCCGCTATTTGTGTTATGCGATCACTACTGTAATATTTTATTGGAGCACCCCTGCTTAAATTTAGACCCATTTTTGAATTTGAAATAGTTTTGAAATATTGATCAGCCCATATTGGTTGAACATTATCAAGTCCAAAAATATCATATTTTATATCTTTTGAAACATTAATTAATTTTTTAATAAATTTTTCTCTGTCATCTGACCCTCTGTACTTTAAACTTCCCCTGTGCACACCATGACTAAGTGCAAAAAAAACATCATTAGTACAGTTTTTGTTAAAATTATTTAAAGTCTCAATTGATGGGTCTGTTGGATTTGGAATGAAAAAATTGTTAACATTTTTTGGTAAGAAGTTTAAAACCTCAGGGCTCGTAGTTATAAAATTAGTATCTAGAAATTTAGACTTATCTAGAATTCTTTTCTTATTTTTAATAAAATCTGGACCTTTTATATTAAGAGGGTCAAGAAACCATTGGGCAATTCTAAGATATGGGTATTCGCTTTTAAGCTCACCCAACATATCAGGTGATATTAGATCTGCATGACCCAATACTATAAGGTCAGGTTTAAAATTATAACAGGTCTTTTTTAATTTTTCATTTAATGACTTGGATCCTGATAAATCAGAATAGGATTTGTAGTTTTTTTGAATATCTCTATCACTAAATTCCAAAACACTATTTCCTTGTCTTATAAAGCCATTATTGATTCTTCTTCCGGTATTGAAGAACAATCTACCATCATGTCGTTCATTAAAATTTGTTACATGTAAAATTCTTAATGATATATTTTTTTTTAAATTAAATTTTTTAGCTATACTAAATCTTTGATCTCTTACATTATCTATTAATTTAGAAACATAGGAATGTGTTAAATAAAAGTTTTTTAATGATAATTTTTGTAAATTAGTTCTTTTTTTATTATTTCTTATTAAAATTTCTATCTCATTAAATAAGTTTTTTTGATTTAATTTTTTTAGTATTACGCCATTAGTTATTGTTTCTTTTAAACCACCTCTATCACTTATAATTACTGCACAACCATTAGCAGCAGCCTCCAAACTTGTTCTGCCAAAAGGTTCTTCCCATCTTGAACATATAACTGCAATACTGCTTTTTTTATAAATATTAAGTACCTCATTGTGGTTTAAGAAACCCATATTATTTAATTTTTTATGATTAAATTGTAATTTATCTCTAGGTTCATCACCAACAACTATAGATGACCAGTTATTATGTTTGTTCAAAACTTTAATAATAGCATTACCAAATATATCGTATCCTTTTGATTTATTTAATTTTCCAACAAAAGTAATAATATTTTTCTTAGATTTTAAATTAACTTTACATTTCTTAGCAGATTGATTTATTACAATTAATTTTTCACTATTAACATGATCATTTTTCATATCTTCAAGGAATTTTCTTTTAGACCAATTACTATTAAATATAATTTTAAAGCAATGTTTTAGTAAAAAAATTCTTTCGGATAGACTTCTTGATCCATTCATTGTTAAAGGATCATTATGAAAATAAAGTATGTAATTTCTATTTTCTAGAGATTTTATCAAGTAGTTTAAATATGAAGGTCTATTGTGAATTTCTATAAGATCAGATTTCCTTTTTTTTTCTAATTTAATAAATTGTTCTGCATAAGACCTATTCTGACTTTTAAAAAAACTCTTTTTAATATTAATATTTTTATATTTTAACTTAAACTTTTCCTTAAAATTCGTACTACCATAGACAATAGTATTTTTTTTATATTTACTTAATTTAAGTGTGTCATTTATAAATAATGAAACAGCACCAGGATATATTGGTGAAAAATTTTCTTTCAGTGGTAATAGTATTGAAATTTTCAAGTTATAAAACCTTTAATTTTGTTTCTTAGTTTATAATTTTTTTTTAATTTATATTCTTCTCTCATTGCTAAAATTTTACTATCATATTTTTTATAGTACGCTAATTTCCATTTTCTTCCTCTTGTAAATTTTGCACCTTTTGATTTGTTGTGTAATTTAAGTCTTTTACTTATATTGCTTGTGTATCCTACATAAGAAATTGTTCTATTTTTGTTTTTTGAGACTAATAGATAAACAAAATACATCAAATTGGCGGTCCCTAGGGGAATCGAACCCCTCTTTCGAGGATGAAAACCACGTGTCCTAACCGATAGACGAAGGGACCGAATTTTGAACTTTTATTGTAAATAATATAATTAATCAAGTAATTGCTATCTCTTTTTTTACAATATTAATTGTAGAGTTTTTATGAGTAACTAAGGTTTCTGTAATAAATTTATCATTTTCTAATTTTACTCCGTTAACAAGATCTCCAGTTGTAATACCTGTAGCACAAAAAATAGAATCTCCTCTAACAATTTCATTCAAATCATATTTTTTATTTAAATCTTTGATACCCATTTTTTTTGCTCTTTTAATATCATTATCTGTTTTAAACAAAAATCTTCCCTGAAATTTACAATTAAACGCGTCTAAGGCTGATGCAGCTAAAACACCCTCCGGGCCCCCTCCTATTCCAAGAAATATATCAATATTGTATTTTTTATCAGTAACCAAAAGTGCGCCAGCTACATCTCCATCAGATATTAATTTTAATTTAACATTTAATTTTTTTAATTTATCAATTATTTCTTTGTGCCTAGGCCTTTCAAGAATACAAGCTGTAATTTCATTTAAAGCTTTATTTTTACAATCTGCAATATTTTTTATATTTTTTTCTATCGGAAAATCTAAATCTGTAGCGTCAAAAGGAACATCATTACCAACAGCCAATTTATCCATATAAGTTTCAGGAGCGTTAAACAAATTACCTTTAGCACTTATAGCTAAAACCGAAAGTGCTCCAGGTAAATTATTTGCTGCAAAATTTGTTCCCTCAAGTGGATCTACAGCTATATCAATGCTAGGTCCTTCACCTGTGCCTAATTTTTCGCCTATATATAACATTGGGGCTTCATCTAGTTCACCCTCACCTATTACTACCTTTCCATCTATATCTAATTGATTAAGATTTTTTCTCATTTCATCTGTAGCGGTTTTGTCTACTAATATTTTATCTTTTTTTCCTAAATATGGATAACATGCAATTGCTGCATTTGATGTAATATTAATTATTTTATCTAAAAAATCTTTTTTAAATACCATAAACTATTTTGATTCAATAGTTACATCTTCTTGAGATGATTTTAGTTTATCTTCAAATTCTCTTAAACGTTTATATACACTTGCAAGTTCTATAATAGTTGGCCAAGATTTTAATAAATATTGCATAGACCCTTCAACTCTTCCAAATGCTCTTATGATTTGTTGCATAACCCCTAGCGTAACTACTCCCGCTACAATGGCTGGAGCTAAAAAAACGTACGCAGATAACACATTTGCTTGTAAGTATGCAATTCTACCAATATTAAAATATAGATATCTTAAATAACTTAAATAATGAATTTTACGTACATCATCAAATAATTCGTCGATTCTTTTTGGTCTTACAGTTTCATTGTCTTCTGCAATTACAAGGATTTTTCTATAAGCAGCTTCTTGCTTTTGTAAATCATATTCAACGCCAACGAGTCTTAATATCAAGCCAAGTACAATTAAAAAAACAGTTCCACCAATAGTCCAAATCAAGGCACCTACTATTAAACCGTATTCCCATTCACCAAAAAAGAATATAGGAATGCCAAAACTTAAGCCAAATAATATAGGAATAAATTGGATCAAAATCATTATAGATTCTATTAAACTAGTACCTAATCCTTCCATTATTCTTGTGAATTTAATTGTATCTTCCTGAACTCTTTGCGATGCGCCTTCTATTTTTCGAGCTTTGTCATAAACAGAGTGATACCATTCTACCATTGCTGTTCTCCATCTAAATAAAAAATGTGCTGTAAAGAAACTAATTGCTACATAAACAGCAATATACATACCTGCCAATGTAATAAATGAAAACAAACTTCCAAAGTATTCTTCAATTGAAACAGCGTTTGGCTCTGCAAGTGCTTTCTGAATCATATCATAGAATACACCAAACCATTCATTTATTTTTACATCTATTACAACTTGAACCCAAAGTGATGAAAGAATAATAAACGAGCCTATCCAAGACCACAAAAACCATTTTTTAGAATTAAAAAATTTAAACATTAATTTGTAAAGTTATCAGCATAAGACTTTTTATTTATTTTCCTAGACTTAGGTTCAATTATTTCATAATCGATTTTATTTTTCTTTGCATATTCAATAGCATCTTCTTTAGACTTAAACTCAAGATTTAATTCTGAATAAGTGTCAGATGAACTTTCCCAACCCATTAAAGGATTAATACCAGGTTTTTCAGTTATAAATTCAATTATCCATTTATTAAATTTTTTTGTACCTGACTGCATAGCTGTTTTTGAAGGTTTATATATTTTAGCTTTTTTCATAAATGGTCGGGGCGGCAGGATTTGAACCTGCGACCCTCTGGTCCCAAACCAGATGCGCTACCAGGCTGCGCTACGCCCCGAATGGGATACTAATACAGTACATAATGTTATTTTCAAAGTATAAATAGGGCAAAAATGAAAGAATTTTAACAAGAATCTGGTATAAAAGATCACATGATAATTACGTGTCCTTGTGGCGATAAAAAATTTAATGTAGACGCATCGTTAATTCCCCAAGAAGGAAGAACATTGCAATGTGGCTTTTGTGAGCGTAAATGGTTTTTTAAAACGAAAAATACCGAAGAAGAAATTAAAGTATTAGAAAAAAAAATATCTAAACCAGTAATTGAAGCCAATAAAAATTTATCTGAAAATATCAAACAAAACATAGCAGATGAAAAAGTTCATGACAGAGAGTCTGCTAATAGTTCGAAAGAAGAGCTTAGTAAAAAAGTTGACAAAAAAAATGATACAAATTATTTCAAAATTTTAATTGTAGCATTTATTTCCTTTGCAGCTTTAATATTAGTATTAGATACATTTAAAGCACAACTTTCTATAATTATACCAAATATCCAAATTATATTAGATAATTTATATCAATCTATAAATGATATAAAATTATTTATATTAGATTTAGTAAAATAAAAAATGTTAAGATATTTATCTTCACCTTTTAAATGGTTTTTTAAACTAGAGGCAGCAAGTGGCTTGGTCTTATTATTTGCTGCTGTAATTGCACTATTTATAAGTAATTCAAATTTTTCTGATTTATATTTTAGCACATTAAATAATTATATATTTATTGGAATTAATGAAATTGGTTTAAAACTTACAGTTATACATTGGATAAACGATGCCTTAATGGCAATATTTTTTTTCTTTGTTACGCTGGAAATTAAAAGAGAGTTTTTACAAGGAGAATTGTCTAATGTAAAACAAGCGTTATTACCAATAATTGCTGCCGTTGGAGGTATGCTGGTACCTGCATTAGTTTATGTCTATATAAATCTTGGAGATAGTGAGACCTTAACTGGATGGGCAATACCATCGGCTACAGATATAGCTTTTTCTTTAGGAGTTCTTTCATTGTTGGGAAAAAGAGTTCCTATATCACTAAAAGTTTTTTTAACAGCTCTTGCTATAATTGATGATCTGGGTGCAATAATAATTATTGCATTATTTTATTCGGGTGATTTAAGCATCAAATATCTTTCTTTAATGTTAATAGCTTTTTTAATTTTATTGGTAATAAATAAATTTAATGTCAAAAAATTTCTACCATATTTAGTTGTGGGTCTTTTCCTTTGGGATTTTACACATAACTCTGGTATCCATGCGACTATAGCTGGAGTTTTGTTAGCAATGACAATACCTCACAGAAAAAAAGAAAAAGATTTTTCATTATTAATTAAAATTGAACACGCAATAAGCCCGTATGTTGCATTTGCAATAATGCCTTTATTTGCTTTTGCTAACGCGGGTGTATCTCTAGATGGACTATCTTTTTCATCTTTATTAGACAAAGTACCACTTGGTATAGTATTAGGTCTATTTCTTGGTAAACAATTAGGAGTTTTTGTATTTTCATATATTTCTATAAAATTAAAAATTGCTCAAATGCCAAATAATTCAAATTGGTTTAATTTTTATGGCGTAGGCGTTCTAACGGGTATTGGTTTTACAATGAGTTTATTTGTAGGAAATTTAGCTTTCGTTGAAAATATGCAGTACATGGATGGTGTAAAAATAGGTGTACTAACTGGGTCATTATTATCCACTTTGTTTGGCTACTTTTTGATATTACTTACTCCTAATAAATAAGTAATTTTAATGAAAAAATTATTAATAATTGGAATAACTGTAATAATGTTTTTTTTTAAAAATCAAGCAACAGCAGACTACGAAAAAGTTTTTTTTGATTTCAAAATAGACAGTATTGCTGGTGAAAAGATAGATTTTCAAGATTATAAAAATAAGGTAGTGCTTTTAGTAAATACTGCCAGTTATTGTGGTTTTACAAAACAATATGATGATTTACAAAAATTATGGGATCAATATAAAAAAGATGGCCTTATTGTTTTGGGAATACCATCTAACTCATTTAATCAAGAGAAAAATAACAACAATGAAGTTAAAGAATTTTGTGAAGTAAATTTTAGCATTAACTTCCCTATGTCAGTAATAACTGATGTTAAAGGAGATAACGCTCATGAAATTTTTAAATGGGCAAAAAAAAATTATGGTAAATCCGCAGTACCAAAATGGAATTTTTATAAAATTTTAATTAATAAGGATGGTAAAATTGAAGATACATTCTCTTCACTTACCAATCCAATATCAAAAAAAATTGTGTCTAAAATTGAGAAATTATTACAAATATAGTTTTAAACCATCATGCGCTGGAACAACATTCTTAGGTAATTTTTTTTTTAGAATTTCATAATCTATTTCAGAATGAAGATTTGTAAGTATTGCTCTTTTTGGTGAAAATATTTTTATTAATTCTAATGATTTTTCCAAGTTTAAATGTGATGGATGATTTTTGTACCAAAGACAATCAATTACTAAATATTTTAATTTTTTAAAGAATTTATAATCCTTTCTATATATTTTACTTACGTCACTAATATATGCCAATTTTTTATCAAAAATGTAGCAAATACTATTAACTTTTCCATGTTCAACTTTTATAGATTTAATTACTATTTTTTTTGATCCATCTTTAATTAAAATTTTATCTTTGACCAGGTTCATTTTTAGTATTGCTGGATATTCATTACTCGAATTTGTAAAACAGTATGAAAAAGTTTTAATTAAATGATTTTTAGTTTTTTTATCTGCATATATTGGTATTGGTTTTCTATTTTTAATATAAAAAACTCTTAAATCATTTATCCCATGAACTTGATCGGCATGCATGTGAGAATATAAAACTTTATCAATTCTATCTATTTTATTATTAATTAATTGTGACCTTAAATCGGGAGACGTATCAATTAAAATATTATCAGTTTTTGTTTGAAGAATAGCAGAACATCTAGTTCGGTAATTTTTAAAGTTTTTAGGATCACAATTACCAAAATTACCATCAGGTCTTGGTACACCCATAGAGCTCCCACATCCAAGAATTGTAAATTTTAAAGACATAGATATTATAAATTAAATAATAAATTGAAATTACATGAAGTAATTTTTTTCATTTTATTAAATTCAGTATTTTTTAAATTAGCTAACTTTTCTAAAGTGTGTTTTATATAACTAGGTTCATTTTTTTTACCACGGAGAGGCACTGGAGCTAAATACGGACTATCTGTTTCAATTAATAATTTATCATTCGGTATCAATTTAAAAGTCTCTTGTAAATCTATGCTATTTTTGAATGTTATAATACCACTTGCGGAAAAATAACTACCCAATGTTAAAAGTTTATGTGCAAATTCAGCTGAACCTGTAAAGCAATGCATTAAAATTTTAGGTTTAAACTTTTCATAACTTTTTAAAATTCTAAATGTTTCATTTTCTGCACTTCTTGAGTGTACAATTATAGGCATATTAAGATGAATAGATGCCTCTATATGAGTTTTAAAACTTGATAATTGTTTTTCTTTATCAGAATGATTATAATAAAAGTCTAATCCACTTTCCCCTATACCGATAATTTTTTTATTTTTTTTAACATTATTTATTATTTCTTCTTTGGTCACAATATTATCAGAACATTCATGAGGATGAATACCAAAAGTTCCATAAATTATAGGATCAAAATTAATAATTTTTACAATTTTTTCAAAACTATTAATGGTAGTGCAGATTGATAAAATTTTTTCAATACCAATATCTTTTGATCTATAAATAACATTTTTAAGATCACTATACATTGGCTCATGATCTAAATGACAATGTGAATCAATCATTTTTTTCTATTTTTTTTATTAAAATATCAATTTTTTTAATTTTATCATTAGATTTTAAACTTTTGTGATTTTTAATAGAATCAAATGAAATATCATCTTGTTTTAAATGAAAAATATCAAGAACTTTTAATGAAGTTTCTGGAATTATTGGATTTAATAAAATTGAAATTTTTCTAATAATTTCCAATGATACATAGACTATAGTATTCAATCTTCTAACATCTGATTTTTTTTTCCATGGTTCTTGATCGTTAAAATATTTATTTGAGTCAAACAAACAATCAACTATAAAATTTGTATAAGAACTTAACTCTTGATTATCAATATACGATCTTAATGCTTCAGAATTTTCTCCTATCTTACTAAGAATTTCCAGATCCTCTTTTTCAAAGTTCACTTTATCAGGAATTAAAAGATTGCAGTTTTTTTCATTAAAAGAAATTACTCTTTGACAAAGATTTCCATAATTGTTTGCTAAATCACTATTTATGCAGTTTTCAAGTTTTTCTTGAGTTATATTTCCATCATTCCCGAATGAAACCTCTTTAAGCAAATAGTATCTTAATGGATCTAAACCATATTTATTAACTATTTCTAAAGGATCTAAAATATTTCCTTTCGATTTTGACATTTTTTCTTCACCTGACAAAATCCAGCCATGTCCATAAACTCTTTTAGGAGGAGTTATATCAGCGGCTAATAAAAAGGCAGGCCAATAAATTGCATGAAATCTTAATATATCTTTTCCTATCATGTGAATGTTAGCAGGCCAGAAATTTTTGTATTTTTTATTATTTATATCTGGATAGTTTAATGCACTTATATAGTTTGTTAATGCATCCAACCAAACGTAGATTATGTGTTCTTTGTTATTAGGTACTTTTATCCCCCATGAAAAAGATTTTCTACTAATAGATAAATCTTTTAAACCAGCTTTAACAAAACTTAAAACTTCATTCCGTCTTGATTTCGGTAAAATAAATTTAGGATTTTCATTATAAAATTTTAACAATTTGTCTTGCCATTCAGAAAGTTTAAAAAAATAAGATTCTTCTTCTACCCATTCAACTTTTGAACCAGAGATAGAAGAAACATTTATTCCATTTTCTTCTTTAATTTCTTCTTCGCTATAAAAGGCTTCATCAGAAACTGAGTACCAACCAGAATATTTAGACAAATATATTTGATTTTTGGCTTCTAAAATTTTCCATAAATTTTGTACAGATTTAATATGTCTATCTTCAGTAGTTCTAATAAAATCTGTATTAGATAGATTAAGAGTTTTAGATAAATTTCTAAAAGTTTCACTTATTTCATCACAGAATTTTTTTGGATCAATACCCTTTTCTTCTGCAGCGCGCTGTATTTTTAAGCCATGTTCATCAGTACCAGTTAGAAACTCTACGTTATATCCATCTAATCT
>CACGZX010000019.1 GCA_902577625.1 uncultured Pelagibacteraceae bacterium | reverse complement strand
AAATAAGTTTTTTTGATGTTTCTTTTACTTTAATTTTTAATTCACTTATTAATTTAATATCAAAAAAAGGTGTGTCACAAGGAAACGATGCTATCCATTTATAGTTTTTTTTATTTTTTATAATCCACTTCATTGCTGTGAGTATACCGGCCAATGGTCCAAGTTGACCTTCTATACAATCTTCTACAATATGAATTTTATTATTTTTAAAATTAAATTCTTTATTATTTGAAATTACTAATATTTCATTAAATTCATTTTCTATTTTATTTACAGTGTGTTCTAATAAAGTTTTATTACCTAATTTTGCAGTTGATTTATCTTCACCAAATCTACTTGATTTACCCCCTGCGAGAATTATACCTAGAATGTTGTTTTCAATCATCAAAAGAAATATAAATTATTAATTATTTATTAAAAGAATTTAAAATGGATCTAAAAATTTTACAAATTGCCTCAAATACTGAAAATAACAAAGTAATTAAAGACCACACTCACAAAGCATCACACAAAAACGCTATTTGTGGAGATCAAATGGAAATAAGCTTAAAAGTTAAGGAAAATAAAATTGTAGACTTTGGATATCAGTGCAAAGCTTGTGTTTATTGTCAGGCCTCAGTGAGTCTTTTGTCAAGTAGTTCAATTAATAAACCAATCGAAAGTATTAAAAATTTATTAAATGTAATTGAAACTTTTTTTGAAGACAATATTGCAAATATACCTAAAGAATGGAAAATTTTTAAAAAAATTTTTGATAAAAAAAATATTGCTAGAAAAGATTGTTTGTTATTACCTTTTAAAGCAGTTTCAAAAGCATTAAAATTATAAAATGAAAAATTCACTTATTATAAAAGCTTTAATTGCTGGTTTGTTTTCTTCAATTACAATTGGTGCATTAACTCTTCTTACATATAAAACAGAATTTGGAATTTTTTTAATTGCCTCTTTTGGTTCTACAATGGTTTTACTTTATGGATATCCTGAAAGTCCATTCGCACAACCAAAAAATATTTTTTTTGGTCATCTAGCGACATCTTTAGCTGGTCTTTTTGTTCTTTATTTTATTCCTTTACCTTTATATATTAATTTACCTGTAGCGGTCGGAGTGGGTGTAGCTTTGATGATTATGTTAAATATAACTCATCCCCCAGCAGGCGGTAATCCTATAATTGTAATAATGGGCAGTGTATCTTTAGATTATATAATAAATCCAATTATTTCAGGTACTATTATTGTTCTAATTTTTGGAGTAGTTTTAAATCGATTGATTTTAAAAAAAAAATACCCTTTGTAAATGGATATAAAATATAATGTTGTTAAGTTAAAAGATAGTTCTACAGAAGAAATAAAAGATACTGTTTCGGTAGAAGAACCTCTTGAAATGAATCTTAAATATAAGGTTGATGGAAAGTGGGAAACTGATCAGCTATCCATTACAATGAGAACGCCAGGAAATGATGAAGATTTAATATCTGGCTTTTTATTTAATGAAAGAATAATAGAAAATTTTTCTGATATAGAAAATATAGAAAAAATAGGAGAAAAAGTAGGAGATTTTAATATTCAAAATAAAATAGTTGCAACTATAAATAATACTAAAAACATTGATATCGCGAAAATAAAAAGAAATTTTATAACTAATTCTTCATGTGGAGTTTGTGGAAAAACTTCTCTCGAAACAGTTGAGGTAATTAAAGAAAATAAATTAGATATCTCTTATCCTAAAATTAAAAAAGAAATTATTTTAAAATCTCCAGAACTGCTAACAAGCGAACAATCTGAATTTTCCAAAACAGGTGGTATTCATGCAAGTTCTTTAATCGATGAGAATGGAAAAGTGATTGCAACAAGAGAAGATGTTGGAAGACATAATGCTTTAGATAAACTTATAGGTTATACACATAAAAAAAAACTAATTGATAATCATTCTCAATTTATTGCCTGCTCAGGAAGATTAAATTTTGAATTAATCCAAAAAGGACTAATGTCCAATATTGGTCTTATGGCTGGAGTTGGTGCGCCAACAAGTCTTGCTATAGACCTGGCTAAAAGGTTTAAAATGACATTATTAGGCTTTGTAAAAAAAAATAGTTTCAATATATATACAAACAAAGAAAGAATTTTACTTTAACTAAATGTCAAAAAATATAAGCAAATTGTCTGGAAGAATAGGTTTAAAAGATAATTTATTTCAAAAATTATCTGAAAGGTCTTTAAATTCCAAAAATGGTGAGGGAATGAAAGAGATTGCAGATAAATACCATGTTGGAGTTTCCACTTTACATGGAGCTGAGAGTTTCTATGAATTTTTAAGACCTGCGCATAGAGAGAAAAAAGCTTTTGTTTGTAATGGAAGTGCATGTATGTGTGCAGGAACGCAAGAGCCATTGAAGAAAAAATTAAAAGATAAACTTGGTGATGATAAAGTCGGTGAAATGTTTTGTTTAGGATATTGCTATGAAAATAATGCTTTCCATTATAATGGACAAAACTATGCTGGAAACGACATAAATAAAATTGATGATATAATTAAAGGTAAAGATTTAGAGCAAGAAAAATTTTTTTCAAAGAGCTTTGCTTCAACAAGTTTTTTAATGGATGACGAGACTTCAGATCTTGATAAGTTTAAAAAACATTTAGTAAAATTTATAAATACTAACAAACAGGAAATAATTAAATCTCTTTTGGATTCAAATTTAACTGGTAGAGGTGGTGCTGGTTTTCCAACTGGAATGAAATGGGACTTTTGTAGTAAAGCAAAATCAGAAAAAAAATATGTTATTTGCAATGCAGATGAGGGTGACTCTGGAGCTTATTCAGATAGATATTTACTAGAAGACCAACCTTTAAAGGTAATATTTGGGATGATTATTTGTGGCCATGTTATTGGAAGTGATGAAGGAGTTTTGTATATAAGGGGCGAGTATCCTAAGTCTATTGAAGCTTTAAATGCCTCAATTAATTTATTAAAAAATGAAGGCTTGCTAGGAAATAATATTCTTGGAACAAAATTTTCCTTTGATTTAAATATATGTATTGGTCAAGGAGCATATATATGTGGTGAAGAAACTGCGTTAATCGCATCTATAGAAGGTAGAAGAGCTGAAGTTGATGTCAGACCTCCCTTCCCTGTTACCGAAGGCTTATATAAGAAACCTACTGTTGTTAATAATGTAGAAACTCTCGCAGCAGCAACTGGAATTCTAATAAATGGATCTGAAAAATTTTCTGCCATAGGAAATAAAAAATCTGCTGGTACAAAGTTAGTTTGTCTCGACAGTTTTTTTAATAATCCAGGTGTTTATGAAATTGAAATGGGAACACCAATGAAAAAAGTTTTGTATGATATAGGTGGGGGATTTAAAGAACCGATAAAAGCTTTGCAAGTTGGAGGACCTTTGGGTGGAGTGATACCTATAAAAGAAGTTGAAAAATTAAACCTTGATTTTCAAGAATTTACGGCAGCTGGGTTTATGTTAGGTCATGCAAGTATAGTTAGTATACCAAAAGATTTTCCTATGGTTGATTATATTCATCATTTATTTGAATTCACTGCAGAAGAATCATGTGGAAAATGTTTTCCTGGAAGACTTGGTTCTTACAGAGGAAAAGAGATGTTTGATCAATTAAAAAATAAAACATCGAAAATCCCTTTAAAACTACTTAATGAATTGTTAGTAACAATGAAAAAAGGTTGTTTATGCGCCTTATGTGGGGCAATACCTACTCCTATAATGAATATACTAAAGTATTTTGGAGATGAAATGAAAAATGATATGATAAAAGAAAATTAATGAGCTCAGAAAAAAGAAAAATTGCATATATAGACGGTAAACCATATGAAATTGGTTCTAAACATACTTCTATTTTAAAATTTGTAAAAAGTTATCTTGGAGAAAAAAAAGTACCAACTTTGTGCGATGACCCTAATCTTGCCCCTTATGGAGCTTGTAGAGTCTGTTCAGTTGAAGTTGCTTTGGAAAAAGATGGACCAACAAAAGTTGTAGCATCTTGTCATACTCCTGTCGGCGAAAACCAACATATTTTTACTAACAATGAAAACTTAACAGATCTAAGAAAAAATATTGTAGAATTAGTTTTAACAGATCACCCAATGGAATGTGGTACTTGTGAAGTAAATAATAATTGTGAACTTCAAGATGTTGCTAACGATTTGGGTATATCTGATCATAGATATAATAGTCCAAAACAACATAAAGGTATTCCAAGAGATACTTCTCATGATTATATGAGAATGAACCTAGATAATTGTATTAATTGTGGAAGATGCGTAAGAGCTTGTGATGAAATTCAAGGTTCATTTGTTTTAACTATGAGTGGTAGGGGATTTGAATCTAGAATTACAACAGATAACGATATGTTGTTTGGAGATTCATCTTGTGTATCATGTGGTGCGTGTGCTCATACATGCCCGACAGACGCTATATCTGATGTATTTCAGTCAAAATCAACTGCTGTTGATGAAAAAGTAAGAACTACATGTTCTTATTGTGGTGTTGGTTGTAACTTAGAAGCTTCTATTAAAGATAATAAAGTTATTGCAATAGATACCCCAAAAGAAACTGAAGTAAATGCAGGGCACACATGTATTAAAGGTAGATATGCATTTGGTTTTTATGATCACCCAGATAGATTAAAAACTCCATTAATTAAAAGAAACGGCAAATTTGAAGAGGCATCATGGGATGAAGCATATGACTTTATTAAAAAAGAATTAAATAGAATTGTAAAAGCAAATGGTCCTGACGCGGTTGCTGGTATTTCTTCAGCTAGATGTACTAATGAGGAAAACTATGTTTTCCAAAAAATGATCAGAGCAGCAGTTGGAACTAATAATATTGATTGTTGTGCAAGAATTTGTCACTCACCTACCGCATGGGGAATGCAACAAACTTTTGGTACTGGAGCGGCAACCAATTCTACAGAAGACATTTACCATGCAGATTTATTTATGGTTATTGGTGCTAATCCGACAAATGCCCATCCAGTAACTGGTGCAAAAATCAAACAACAAGTAATGAAGGGTAAAAAATTAATAGTATTAGATCCTATTACCACTGAACTTGCTAAACTTGCTGATTATCATATTAAGTTAAGACCTGGAACGAATGTGGCTGTATTAAATATGATGTTACATTTTATTATAAAATCAAAACTTTATGATAAAGACTTCGTTAGAGATAGAACTGAAGGTTTTGATAATTTTTTAAAAGAAATTGAAAGACAGGATATTGATCAACTAGCAAAAGTTGCGGGTGTAGATAAACAAACGGTTAAGGAGGCGGCTATTGCTTATGCTACAGCAAATAATTCAATGGAGTTTCATGGTCTTGGTGTTACTGAACAAGAACAAGGGTCTAAAACTGTAATGTTAATTGCTGACCTTGCAATGATAACTGGAAATATTGGAAGAAAAGGAGTTGGAGTTAACCCTTTAAGAGGACAAAATAATGTGCAGGGTGCAGCTGATATGGGATGTCAACCTCACCAGGGAGCAGGATATTTTGAAGTTTCAGATAAAAAAAATCAAAATTTTTATACGGAAAAATATGGAGTGGTTCATCCAACAAAAGCTGGGTTAAAAATTCCTCAGATGTTTGATGCAGCTATTAACAAAGAAGTTAAAGCGGTTTGGATAATTGGAGAAGACATTGTTCAAACAGACCCGAATAGTGCTCATGTAGTGGATGCCATGAATTCTCTTGATTTATTAGTAGTTCAAGAAATTTTTATGAGTGAAACTGCAAAACTTGCAACTGTAGTATTACCAGGAACAACTTTCTTAGAAAAAGATGGAACATTCACTAATACTGAAAGAAGAATTCAAAGAGTTAATAAAGCAGTTCCACCACTACCAGGAACAAAGCCAGATGGTGTTATTGTAACTGATATGATGCAAAAATTAGGATTTGACCAGCCAACTTACGATGCTGATCAAGTATTGGCCGAAATAGCAGACGTTGTCCCATTCTTTAAAGGAGTAACAAGAGAAAGACTAGGAAAGTTTGGTTTACAATGGCCTGTACAAGAAGATGGTACTGATACTCAAATTTTACATAAAGAAACATTTAAACTTGGAAAAGGCAGACTAAAGAGTTTTGATTTTAAAGAGTCCACTGAAATTGAAACTAATCAAAAAGATTATCCGCTAATTCTAACTACAAGTAGAGTTCTTCAACATTATAATGCTGCTACAATGACGAGACGTACTAGTAATATTAATATTGTTTCGGAAGATGTATTATTAATACATCCTAAAGATGCTAAGAAAAGAGATTTAAATACTGGTGATATTGGTAGACTTTATTCTGGCCGTGGTGAAGTAGCTTTAAAAGTAGAAGTAACAGATAAAGTTAAAGAAGGAATTGTTTTTACAACATTTCATTTTCCTGAACATATGGTTAACATGGTGACTGGACATGGTAAAGATGAAGAAACTATGTGTGCTGAATATAAAGTTTCATCTGTAGAAGTCCAAAAAATATCTAATCAATTTAAAACTGAAGTTAAACCAAAAGAAAACCAAGCAGAAGTAAGCTAATTTAAAATGACCATTGGTTGGCGCTTTGATAATACTTATTCAAAGTTACCTGATCCTTTTATTTCTAATACATCTCCTATTCCAGTTAAATCACCAGAATTAATTATTTTAAATAATAATTTGGCAAAACAATTAGGACTAAATTTTTCTTTGATTAGCAAAATAGAATTATCAAATTTATTTTCAGGAAATTCATTACCCGAAGGATCTAAATCTATTGCGCAAGCTTATGCGGGCCATCAGTTTGGTCATTTTACAATGCTGGGAGATGGTAGAGCAGTTTTGATGGGAGAACATGTATCTAAAAATAATGAAAGATTTGACATTCAATTCAAAGGATCGGGACAAACACCTTTTTCAAGAAATGGTGATGGAAGAGCTGCACTAGGGCCAATGTTAAGAGAATATATAATTAGTGAAGCAATGCATTCATTAAATATACCAACAACAAGAAGTATGGCGGTAGTTAAAACTGGTGAAGATGTGGTACGAGAAAATATATTACAAGGTGCCATACTAACCAGGGTTGCTTCTAGTCATTTAAGAGTTGGAACATTTCAATATGTTGCTATGAGAAATAATGAAAGTGAACTAAGAACTTTAGTTGATTACACAATAAATCGTCATTATCCAAATATTAAAAAATCTAAAAATAAAGCACTAGATTTATTAAAAGTTTTAATTGAACTTCAAATTGACTTGGTGGTTAATTGGATGAGAGTTGGTTTTATTCATGGTGTTATGAACACAGACAACATGTCTATCTCCGGTGAAACAATTGATTATGGCCCATGTGCTTTTATGGATACTTATGATCCACAAACTGTTTTTAGTTCTATAGATGAACTAGGAAGATACGCTTATTTTAACCAACCTAATATTACTAAATGGAACTTAGCAAGATTTGCAGAATGCTTAATACCTCTTATTGATCCAAAAAAAGATAAAGCTATTGAGATTGCTACTGAAACAATAAATAGTTTCGACAAAAGTTATGAGACTAAATGGATTAATATGATGAGGGACAAGTTGGGTTTATTCGGTCAAGATCAAAAAGATCAGGTTTTAATAATAGATTTATTAACTTGGATGCACAAAAATAAAGCTGACTATACAAATACATTTTGTTTTTTAATGGATGAAAATTTTCAACATAATAAAATCTATAATGATGAAAACTTTCTTACATGGAAAGAAAGATGGAAGGAAAGATTAAATCTGAATAATAATACGCCTGAAAAGTATTTAAGTTTAATGAAGTCAGTTAATCCTTTAGTTATTCCAAGAAACCATAAAGTTGAAGAAGTATTAGAATCTGCAAATAACAATGATTTATCTCCATTAAAAAAATTAATTAATGTATTAGAAAAACCATATGAAAAAACAAAAGAAAATATTGATTATCAATCCCCTGCTCCAGTTAGCGATAAAAAATATAAAACTTTTTGTGGTACTTAATAATATTATAAAACGTAAGGTTCAGGCCTAACCTTATTATCTAAAACTCTTTCAACAGCAAAATCACTAATGTCAATTGTTTGATATGATCCAGTTGTAATTAATTCAGTTAATGCTCTGCCTATTCCTGGAGCTTGCATTAATCCTCTACCGGTAAAACCTGATGCTAAATAAACGTTTTCATATTTAGGGTGCTTACCAACAACAGCATTATTATCTAATTTATTACAATCATAATATCCTGCCCATCCACCAGTTAATTTTAATTCCTCAAAGACAGGAATTCTTTTTGCAAGAGCTGGCCAAACTAGTTCTTCGAAGTCATTCCATGCTGGTTCCAAATCTGTTGCGTCAAATACAGAATGAGGTGATCCAGCTAAATATTCTTTTCCCTCTGGTCTCCAATAAACGCCTGTTGTCAAATCTCCGGTTAAAGGCATTTCGGGAATATGTTTTGGGCACTTAACTCTAAATACAGTATGCTTTTGCGGAACTACTGGAATGTCGTCTAGCAATTCTTTTGTCCAACACCCAGCTGCAGAAATAATAGTTTTAGCTTTTATTTCTGAAATACTTTTTACTTCACCTTTAATAAACTCTGCTCCAAGTTCAATAGCCTTGCTTTTTAAAGCGCTATGAAACATAAATGGGTCAATCCAGCCTTCACTTTTATTATCTGTGAAAGTTGCTGTTTCAATTCCTTCATTATTAATATACGGAAATATTTTTGTTAATTCAGAACCTTTAATATTTTTAGTTCCTGCTTCACAGGCTTTATGATTTTCTAATGCCCTGTATTGTTCTTCAGCATGCTCAGGCCCAAACATTAATAAATATCCATTTGGTACCATACTTGCAGTAGGATTAGGATTTTTATCAGTTTTTAGCAATTCTGGTATTTGATAAATAAATTCTCTAGCGAATTTACCAAGTAAAATATTCTCTTTTTGAAAAAATTGCCTTCTAAAACCCCCAAGAGATAATGGAAAAGAAGCATTTTTATATGTTGGGTCTCTTTCTATAACTTTTACTTTTCTTCCTTCCTTAGATAAAAAATAAGCACTTGCTGCTCCAATTATGCCGCCTCCAATGATTACAACATCATCCATATATAAATATTATAAATTTAATTTATTCATAAATATAACTATGTAAATATGTTATAGTTTCAAATCATGAAAAAAGTAATATGGATAACTGGCGCAAGCAGTGGGATTGGTAAAGCTTTAGCATTAAAATTTGCGAATGAGAACTGGAATGTTGCAATCTCTGCTAGAAGAGAAAATATTTTAAAAGAAATATCCGAATCTCATGAAAATATTAAATCTTTTCCATTAGATGTTACGGATAAAACTAAATGTAAAGAAGTATTTGAACAGATTAAAAGTCATTACAGTAATGTGGACATCTGTTTTTTTTCTACCGGAACTTGGAATCCAAAAAAAGAAAAGGATATAGATGTAGAGCAAATAGAAAATGTTTTTAAGGTTAATTTCTTTGGGACAGTTAATAGCATTAAAGCTGTTGAAGAGTATTTCAAAAATAAGAATAGCGGTATAATTACTATTGTATCCTCAATTGCTGGATATAGAGGCTTACCTAATTCAACAGGATATGGTCCTTCTAAATCTGCTTTAAACAATTTAGCTGAAAGCTTATATTTCGACTTTGGGAGGCACAATGTGAGAGTTTGTTTGGTTTCTCCAGGTTTTATTAAAACACCAATGACAGACAAAAACGATTTTAAAATGCCATTTTTAAAAACTTCAGAATTTGCAGCTGATAAAATTTATGATGGGTTAATAAATAAAAATAATTTTGAAATACATTTTCCGAAAGAACTTACATTAACCCTTAAGTTCTTTGGTCTTTTACCAAGTAAAATTTATTTTTATTTAGTGAAAAAACTTACAAAATTTCAAAAAAAAAATTAATCTTTAACAAACATAACTGTAAGTTCAGCAACTTTTATACCAAACTTAGTCATAGTTGCTCTGTTAATTGCAACTCTTTCATCTTGCATAAATATCCAGTCATCAAAAGTAATTTTCATTTCTCTACCTTTAACTGGAACTAATAAAACATACTCAAATTTAAATGCTGGTCCATATGAATAACCTTTGGCAGTTCCTACGACATCTCCTGCTGTGCCTTCATAATTATGTTCGTCAATTTTATCAATTTTCCACTGTCTTGTTTGAATTTCTCCATCATTCCAAATAAACTTTTCATCTAAAATTAGCTGTTTACCATCCCATGCACCATTAAGATCAGCAGAAAATTGTCTTGTTACTTTTCCTGATCTATTTTGTAAAATTCCCCAAGCTTTTACATTGCCTGACATATATTCTTCTATAATTAATCTTGGTTTTTGATCTTTAAAATCTGTTGGTTTCATATTATTTCCTGAACAACTAGTTAATAAAATTGTTACAATTAATGCAAATATTATTTTCATTTTTTTATTTGTTGCATAGAGAGAATTGTATTAAATCTATATTTTTAGATTTAAAACCCGCTTCGCAGTAAGATAAATAAAATTCCCACATTTTTTTAAAATTTAAATCAAATCCCTGTTTTTTAATCAAGTCCCACTTTTTGATGAACTCTTTTCGCCAAATTATTAAAGTATCAGAATAGTGTTTTGAATATGAATTGTATTCATTTAATTTCAATCCGTTATCGTCTGCGTATTTATGCAAACTTTTTTTTGAAGGTAAAAATCCACCAGGGAAGATATATTTTTGAATAAAGTCTTGTTTATTTTTGTATCTATCAAATAAACTATCATCGATGGTAATTGCTTGTATTCCGGCATTACCGTGAGTAGAGAGATTATTTTTGATTGTATTAAAATAGCTTTGTAAATAATTTTGACCTACGGCCTCAATCATTTCAATTGAAGCTATTGAGTCATATTTTCCTTTTAAATCTCTGTAATCTTTAATCTCTAAATTAATTTTTTCGTTAAGACCTGCTTTATAAATTCTTTCTTTAGCAAACTCATATTGCTTTTTAGATATTGTAATACAATCTAATTTAACATTATAATTTTTACCTAAGTATTCTGCGAATCCTCCCCATCCACAACCAATCTCTAAAACTTTGCTATTATCTCTTGGTTTTAGAAGGTTAATTAATTTTTGATATTTGTTATTTTGAGCGTCAGATAAATTTTGGCTATCATTTTCAAATATTGCACTTGAATAAGTTAAAGTTTCATCAAGCCATAGGGAAAAGAAATCATTTCCAAGATCATAGTGTTTAGCAATATTTTCTTTACTTCTTTTTTTGGTATTTTTAATAATTTTATTTTTTAAAAAATGTATTGCAGAGAAATCTAAAATTCCTGAAAATTTATAAATTAATTTTATATTTTTTGCAGTAATCTCTATTAAATTTGAAAGATTATCAGTTTCAAAATAACCCTGCATGTAACTCTCTGCTAGGCCAATGCTACCATTTCTAATTAAATTATAATTTAAACTTGGATGTTTAATTTCGATTCTTGCTTTAAGTTTTTCATTTATATTTCCAAATTTTAATACTTCTCCATCAAAATTTTTTATTTCTAAAAAACCATATTTTATATTTTTTAATGTATTAAAAACTATTAAATCTGAAATTTTATTTATAATCATCAATTTTCTATACTTATATTATTTTTAATATTTAATTTTTTTTTTACAAATTTAATGCCTTTAATCCACAATTTAAATGCTTCAAAATGTATTGCGGCAATAATTTTGAAGGTCATTAATGGATGACGTAAATAAGATAAAATTAAGTTTTTATTATTAATATCAATTCTGATTCCATCTTGGGATGCATAAAGAAGCTTTCCTTCATCATCATATTGATCAATAATTAGCGAAATTTTGTTATTCGGCTTTAGAATCTTAAAAAAGTACGTACAGTTCATTTCAATAAATGGAGATACGTGAAATTTTTTTTTACATGTATTTTTAATTAAATTATCATTATCACTTATTTTAAATATATATGTGTGCTGTTCACCAAAAGTATTTTTAACTTCATATAAAATTGATATTAACTCTGATTTTTTGTTATAAATAAAAAAAACACTTAAAGGGTTAAAAACATATCCAAAAATTCTAGGATAACACAAAAGTTTAATTTTAATTTCTTCTGTATTTATTTGATTTTCTATTAGATTTTTTGTAACCCATTTCTTTAATGATGTTCCATCTCTTGGGCCATGATCCACATCGTAAAAGCTAATAATATTGAATTTATTATGTGAAAAAATTTTTAAAGATTTATCTAATAAATTTATCTCAGATAAATCTAATAATATCGAAAAAACTTTATATTTGAAAAAATGAATTTTAGGTTTAAATCGTTTATGAATAACATTGCCAATATAAATTGAAGATTCTTTAATCATTAATGCTTTTCATCATTTCAATGGAAGATTTTAATCCATCTTCATGAAATCCATAACCAAAATAACTTCCACAAAACAAAATATTTTCTTTGTTTTGGATTAAATTTAGTTGATTTTGATGATCTAGTGCTTGGCTATCATAATAAGGATGTGTGAATTTAACTTTTTTAAATATTTTATTTTCTGATATTTCTGAAAAAGGATTAATAGTTAAAAAAATATTTGTGTTAATATTTAAATTTTGTAATTGATTAAGCCAATATGTGACTGATGTTTTGTCATTATTATCTATGTTCATAGATGAATTCCAGGAACACCATGCTTTTCTATTTTTTGGCATGAGCGATTCATCAGTATGAATAATTGCCATATTTTCCCTATATTTAAAGTTTTTTAATATTTTAAGCTCATCTGATGAAGGTTTTTCAATCAATTTTAATGCTTCATCTGCGTGTGTTGCAATAACTGCTTTATCATAATTAAAAAATTCATTTTCTCCTCCATAAAATATTTTTACACCTCGCGTATTTCTTTGAATTTTATTTATAGGGTAGTTTTTAAAATACTCTCCAGATATTTGATTAATTATTTTGTCTACATAAGTTTTGCTTCTTTTGGCAACAGTATACCATTGAGGTCTATTTTTTAATTTAAATAACCCGTGATTTTTAAAAAAATTAATAAAAAACTTTAAAGGCATTTGTGAAGCTTCATAAGGTGGCATCGACCAGATTGCGGACACCATTGGTATTATATGATAATTAATAAAATAATTAGACAACTTTATACTTTTTAAATATTCTCCTAGAGTTCTTTCATCTTTTGTATCAATATTTAGTTTTTCACAATTATTGTAAAAACTAATTATTTCAAAAAACATCTTAATAAATTTTGGTTTTAATAAATTTTTTCTATTTGAAAAAATGCCACTTAACCCTTTTCCACAATATTCAATATCACTATCCTTTACTGATACAGAAAATGACATATCACTTTTTTCAATTTCAATTTTGTTTTCCAAAAAAAAATTGATTAAATTTGGATATGTTTTTTTATTAAAAACCATAAATCCTATATCAACTGCTACTTCCTTGTTATCTTTAACTGGAATTTTAATAGTATGTGCATGGCCACCAAAATGATCATTTTTTTCAAATAAATCTACTTGATGTTTGTTTGATAAATTATAAGCAGCTCCTAATCCTGATATTCCTGATCCAATAACTGCTATTTTCATCAATTTTTTTGATTTTCTCCAGGTAATTATAAAACTTAGTCCCTATCTTAAAATATTTCTAACATAGAAAATAAATCTCTTCCAACTAAATTAATAGTTTGGATTACAAATAACATCAAATTAAATAGCTAAATTAGTGAGTTTTAGCTATTGAGGCAATTTTATCTTTTAGAGCTAATTTTTTTTTCTTTAATAATCTTAAACTAGTCCATGAACTCGATGTTCTGTCGTTAAGTCTTGCCTTTGTTATTTTTTTAATTTGGACGTCTATTTGTTTTTTTTCTTTTGATAAGTCTTTAATTAAAGACATAAGAATCTTATACCATAAATGAAAAAAAATTTTAATATGATATAAAATTATTATACAATTTTACGGTTAAAGAATTGCAATACAACCGCGAATAAAACAATAGATCCTCCGACTAAAACAACTAAAGGTGGAGTTTCGTTTATAAATAACCAAGCCCAAAGTGGTCCTAGAATTGCTTCAGTCAACATAATGATTCCAACTAATGCTGAAGGAGTAGTTTTTGCGCCAACTGTTATAAATATGAAACCTAAACCTACCTGAAAAAAGCCTGCAATAAATCCTAAAAATATATCGTATGAAGAAACTATAATTTGTGATGAAAACAAATATCCCAGAATAATTGCACCGATACCTGCAATTAATTGTAGTGGTATCATATCTACATTTGGATATTTTCTTACAGTTAATATAAGGACAGCAAACGAAATAGGCATTATAAATGCAGCAATATTTCCAATCATTTGTCCAGAATTTAAAGAACCGCCAAGCATTAAAAAAATACCACTAAATGCAAGAACAATTGAAGTAATTGTTAAGATTGATATTTTTTCTTTGAGAAATATATAACCAAATATAGCTAGGAAAATGGTTTGAGTTTGAATAATAAAATTAGCATTTGCTACAGTTGTATTATACATGGCAAAAACATATCCTGCATACCCACAGGATAAAACTATTCCACCAAAAAAACCCGGTAAGCCTATTTTATAAATAGAATTAAAAAAATTTTTTTTATAATTTAATAGTAAAAAAAACAAAACTACGATCGAAAAAAATACCGATCTCCAAAATAAAATTTGCCAAAGATTTGCTCCTTCAAATGATTTAACAATTAATCCA
This sequence comes from uncultured Pelagibacteraceae bacterium, assembly GCA_902577625.1. Classification (GTDB taxonomy): domain Bacteria; phylum Pseudomonadota; class Alphaproteobacteria; order Pelagibacterales; family Pelagibacteraceae; genus Pelagibacter. The sequence goes on along the minus strand of CACGZX010000019.1, from coordinate 8,818 downwards.
CCAAAACTTAATGTACATGCACCTAAAAATACTAGAAAAGGACCTGGAACCTTATTTAAAAAATTCATCTTATTTGATTTAATATATTTTTAGTTTCAATTTCATATAGTTTGTAAAGATTTTCTGCTTCCTTCAATTCTACTAATTTAAATTTGATTTTTGATCCAGGAGTTAATTGGGTTAGTCTATCATGATCTGCAGATATAACTACAGCAATCTTTGGATAGCCGCCTACTGTTCCATAATCAGATAACATAATAATTGGATTCCCATCTCCAGGAACTTGAATAACTCCTTTTATTAATCCTTCTGATTTAATATTTGTTTCAATTATATTTTCAATTTTTGGACCTTCAATTCTCATGCCCATTCTATCTGTAAGTTTTGATACTGTGAATTCTTTGTTAAAGAAGTTATTTGTTCCTTCTTCTGAGAAATAATTAAAATTTGTTCCTTTTAATACTCTAATAAATTCAATTTTTGAGTTTAAATACTCTATTCTTTTTTTCTGAAATTTACTTTCTTTATTTTTAATAAATAATTTTTGATTTAAACTAAATTTAGTACCATTATTTGGTCCTATCTGTGCCATGGTATTTATCGAAAAACTTTTCCAAAATGGTTCTATTTCAAAACCTCCATTTATAAAAAAATAACCATAGACTGATTTATTCGTTGATATAATATCGATCTGATCACCATCATTTAGTTCAAATGTTTCATAACATTCTCCCACTTCTATATTTGAATTAGCTCTTAATATTTTAAAATTTACATTTCCTGTAACAGCGGCAATTACTTTTGAAGATTGTAGTTTTAATAATGGACCTTGATATGCAAATTCTATAGCAGAAATATTATTATTATTTCCAACTAATTTATTTCCTATCAAATAATTTCTTTTATCCATTGTACCACTCATTGGTATTCCAATGTGGTGTTGGTTAAATCTACCTAAGTCTTGAAATGTAGAATTAATTCCTGGTCTAAGTATTTCAAAATAATTTTTACTCATTATATTTTCGATATTCTTGTTTGCTGATCTTGTAAAATGTTACTCTGTCGCCAGGATTAATTAATGCTGGATTTTCTTGATTAGATTTGTCAAAAATTTTAACAGGGGTGTTGCCAATAATATTCCATCCACCCGGGCTTTCGTATGTATAAATATTACAAAATTGTTCAGTTATACCAATTGAACCTTTAGGAACTTTTACCCTTGGTGTCTCCAATCTATTTAATCTTATATTTTTCCTGGTATCTCCTAAAAAAGGCATGCCAGCTATAAAGCCTGTCATGTAACAATAATATTCTTTATCAAAAAATGAATTATAAATTTGATCATATTTCATTTTTAGCTTTTTGCTTAATCTTTTTATATCTAATGAAAACTCTTCATCAATACAAATAGGAATTTTAATTAATTTACTATTTTGATTTTCTTTATTATGTAATTTTAAATCTATAATTTTATTCTTTAATTTTTCATAATTAGTAACAGATGGTTCAAATGAAACTATTAACTTATTATAAGAAGGAGTTATATTTGTTATACCTTCTATTTTAAGTTCTTTTAAATTTTTAAAATATTTAATTACATTTAAATTAGTTTCTTGATCAATTTGATTGCCAAAATCACAGTACACCGCTGCGTCACCAAGATTAGTTATATTTTTAATCATGACATGTTATACTCCTAGTATTAATATTATGGAAATTAATATCAATTGTGATTTGGGAGAAAAATCAAAGCTTCATTCTAATGAAAGTGACCCGGAGTTACTTAAAATTGTTAATTCAGCTAATATAGCTTGTGGATATCATGCGGGAGATGAAGATACAATGAATGAGGTAATAAAAATATCTAAAAACAATGGTGTAAGTATTGGGGCACATCCTTCATTTAAAGATCCTGAAAATTTTGGGAGAGAAAGAATGAATTTGTCTGCCAGTGAGATTAGAAAACTTATAATCGATCAATACGAAATTTTAGAGAATATAGCAATTAAACATGGGGAAAAAGTCACACACATTAAACCTCACGGTGCGTTGAATAATATGGCATGTGAGGATATTGAACTAGCAACCATTCTCGCTAAATCTATTAATGAAATTAGTAAAGAACTAATTTATTTAGTTCCAACTGGTTCTAAAATGGAAGAATCGGCAAAAAAACTTAATATGAAGATAGCCTGTGAAATCTTCGCTGATAGAAATTATGAAGATGATGGCAATCTTGTATCAAGAAAAAAACCTCATGCATTAATTATTAATCCTGATGAAGCAAAAAAACATGTTCTCAGAATGGTAAAAAATCAGGCACTAAATTGTCACAGTGGAAAACAGATACCTTGCGAGATCGACTCTGTTTGCATACATGGTGATAATATAAGTTCTTTAAATACTGCTAAATCTATAAAATTAAATTTGGTTGAAAATGGACTTATATTAAAACCATTAAGTGCTATGAAAAAATTTAACTAATGAAAAAAAAATTAATATTAATTTTTATATTTGTTTTTGGTTTTGCTAATTATTCATTGTCTGCTGGCTCATCGAATAATGGAAGCACCAAAATAAAATCAAATTATGAAAAAGCAGTTTCTCTAATTAAATCAGCAAAAAAATATGATAAGAAAGGTAAGTCTGATAAAGCAGAAAAAAGATATAAAAAAGCTTTTAAATTATTATTAGTATCAAATAAAAAAAAACCAAATAACCCTGACACTTTAAATTATTTAGGATTTACTTCGAGAAAACTTGGAAATTTTGAAAAAGGTGAGAATTATTACCTTGAGGGTCTTGCTATAGAGCCAAATCACGTTGGAATTAATGAGTATTTAGGTGAATTGTATGTTGTTACTGATAGAATTAATCTCGCTAAAGAAAGATTAAATGTTTTAATTAATTGTAACTGTGAAGAGTACAAAGAATTAAAAGAAATCATTGAAGGAACAAAGAAATCAAAGTATTAATAATAAATCTTGATTGAACAGTCTATAATACTTACACAAATAATTTTCATCGATGTCATTATGGCAGCTGATAATGCCATAATAATCGGCATGATAGCAGCAAGCTTTGCTCCAAAGCATCGAAATCAAATAATTTTGTGGGGAGTGTTAGGTGCTCTTATCTTTAGAATAATTTTTGCTTTCTTTGCATCTTATTTATTTGGGTTTGCTTATGTTAAAATTTTAGGAGGACTACTTTTAATATGGATTATTAATGATCTTAGAAAAGATTTATTTAATTTAAAAAAAATTAAGTCACAAACTAAAGTATCTAAGGAACCTTCATATATTCAAAGTGTTTATAAAGTTTTATTGGCTGATATCACTTTAAGTTTTGATAATGTAATAGCTGTAGTTGCTGCTTCAAAGCACAACTTTAACTTAATGATCTTTGGATTGGTGCTTTCGGTCCTTCTTGTAGTAACACTTGCCAGATTTTTTGCAGAGAAAATTAAAAAGCATCAATGGTTTGGTTATCTTGGATTAATCGCGATATTGATTGTGGCTATTCAATTAATCATTGGTGGCTTGGGAGATTTGGGTATATTAGAGATAAATAAATCCTTTAAAAAATTCTTCTAATTATAAGAATATTTTTTTGTTGGATATTTTTTACTTAAAACTTCTTTTTTAAAATTTCTTGCAGCTTGAGAAATATTGTTTTTAACTCGCCCAAATTTTTTAATGAATTTTGTTTTTGTTTCATTTAATCCTATTAAATCATCAATAACTAGAATTTGTCCATCACAATTTTGGGATGAACCAATGCCTATGGTTGGAATTTCCAATGATTTAGTAATTTGTTTTGCAAGTGTTGTTTCTACACATTCTAGGACAATAGAAAATACACCCTTATCCTGAAGCAACTTGGCATCTTTAAAAATTTGATTTCTTTCTTTAACTTTTTTTCCTTTAAATTTAAATTTTCCTTTAACAGTCTGGGGTAATATTCCTAAGTGGCCCATTAAAGGGACTTTATTTTTAATTAAATGCTCTACTATTTTAATAATTGATGACCCACCTTCTATTTTAACTGCATCACACTTGGTTTCTTTCATAATTTTTTTTGCGTTTTTAAGAGCTATTCTTTTATTTAAGTAAGTTTTGTATGGCATATCAACAACCATTAAACTATTTTTGATTCCTAATCTTGCACTTTTAGAATGTTCTATCATCTGATTTAGAGTTACTTTTCTGGTAGTGGAATAATTATAAAGAACTGAACCTAATGAATCTCCTACTAAGATAATATCGGCATACAGATCAATTGCTTCAGAAACATTCTTTGAATATGAGGTTAAACATATAATTTTAGATTTATTTTTTTTATTTATTATTTTTTTTATTTTTGAAATCATTCTAGTTCAATAGTGCTCGGTGGCTTTGATGTCACGTCGTAGACCACTCTATTTATGCCCCTTATATTATTAATTATTTTGTTAGATACAAGTTGCATGAACTTTTTATTAAAACTAAAAAAATCTGCAGTCATTCCATCTTCTGAAGTAATGGCTCTTAACAAGCATATATATTCATAAGTTCTGTTATCACCCATTACTCCGACAGTTTTAACTGGCAATAAAGCTGCATAAGCCTGCCAAATTTTATTATATAAATTATGTTTTTTTAACTCTCCTATATAAATATGATCTGCTTCTTGAAGAATTTTTATTTTCTTATCTGTAATAATTCCAGGCATTCTTATAGCTAGTCCTGGTCCTGGAAATGGATGTCTTAAAACAATTTCTTTTCCTAGTTTTAATTCTAAACCAAGTTTTCTTACCTCATCTTTAAATAAATATTTTAATGGTTCAACTAATTGAAGCTTCATTTTTTTAGGTAAACCACCAACATTATGGTGTGATTTTATTTTTGAAGTTTGACTACCAGTAACAGATTTGCTTTCTATTAAATCGGGGTAAAGAGTACCCTGTGCTAAAAAATTTATTTTTTTTATTTTCCTTGCATGTTTTTCAAAAATTTTAATAAATAAATTTCCAATTACTTTTCTTTTTTTTTCAGGATCTAAAATATTTTTAAGCTTAGATAAGAAAATATTTTTTGCATTTACGTAAATAAGATTTATTTTAAATCTCTTTTTAAAAGTGTTTATAACTTGTTTTTCTTCAGCTTTTCGCAATAAACCTGTATTAACAAATATACAAATTAATTTATTTCCTACTGCTTCTTTTAGTAACATGGCTACTACACTGCTATCAACGCCTCCTGACAAAGCACAAATTACCTTTGAATCTTTTACTTGGTTTTTAACTTGTTTAATTAACTTTGATTTTTGCTGTTTTGATGACCAATTTTTTTTTAATTTACAAATAGCAAAAGCAAAATTTCTTAATATTTTTTTCCCATTTTTAGTATGAGTGACCTCTGGATGAAATTGAATTCCAAATAACTTTTTTTTTAAATTTTCAATCATTGCAAATTTTGAATTATTTGTTGATGCTATAACTGAAAAACCTTTTGGAAGCTTAGATACCTCGTCAGAATGACTCATCCAAACGTTGCACGTATTATTACTATTAAAGAAATCTCTAGTCAGTAAGCTTTTATTTTTCTTTTTAATAGTTGCTAATCCAAATTCTCTATGCTTTGATTTTTTTACTCTACCGCCTAAATATTTAGATAATATTTGGTGTCCAAAGCATATTCCTAGAATTGGAATTCCTAAATTTAATATTCTTTTATCAAATTTTATTTTACTAGATTGGTAAACATTTAGTGGGCCTCCTGATAAAATTAAACCTCCTACATTATTATTTAATATGTCCTTCAATTTAATTTTATTATGGCTAATTATTTTTGAATAAACGCCAATTTCTCTAATTCTTCTTGCTATAAGTTGAGTAAATTGTGATCCATAATCTATGATTAAAATCTTATTAAGATTTTTCTCAAGATCCATTTTTAACATCAATATTGCTTAATCTCTCATCTATTGAGTCGATCTTTGAACATAATAAATTGCAAATAATTTTAAATTTTTCTTTTAGTTCTTCTACTTTATTTATATCTGATTTTTCTAACTTTATATCTATCAACATATATATTGCTTCTTCATTATCTGGCTCCAATAAAAGAGTCGTATTTATATTTTTTTCTTCTTCAACTTCATTTTCTTCAGTTTCAAATATCTTTGCTAAGTATAAATATGACTTTGAATCCTTTGGATTAAAAACTATATTTCTTTGAAAAAGGAATTTAGATTCTTCAATCTTTCCTTCATCGAATAACGCTTTTGCTTCTTGAAAAAAATTTTCTTTAGCAAAAACTTTGAAGTTTAAAAAAATAAAAATTATTATTAAAAATTTTGTGATTTTTAGCATATATTCTATTTTAAAATTTGATCTATATTATGTACCATACTTTCATAAAAACCAGCTTTAGTTATTTTAACAAATCTTGGTTTGTTTCTTAAATCTTTTATATTTTTCGATCCTAAATACCCCATCGATGACTTAAGACCTCCGATTAATTGATAAATAATTTTTTCAATAGCTCCTTTATATTTTACTAAACCTTCAACACCCTCCGGTACATACTTGGACGGATCTTTTTGTTTTTTTTGAAAATATCTGTCAGCAGAACCCTTGTTCATCGCACCTATTGATCCCATTCCTCTAAAACTTTTAAAATATTTACCATTTTTTTTTATTAATTTTCCAGGAGATTCATTTGTTCCAGCAAATAGTGAACCTATCATCACAGCATCTGCTCCGGCTGCAAGCGCTTTTGATATATCTCCAGAAAACTTAATTCCACCATCAGCAACAAGCGCAATTTTTTTTTTACCTAATCCCTTTTTTGCAGCCAAAATTGCACTCAATTGAGGAACACCAATTCCTGCAACAAGTCTAGTTGTGCAAATTGATCCTGGTCCAATACCTACTTTAATTACATCAACACCTAGTTTAGATAAAAATTTAGCCGCTTCGGTTGTTGCAATATTTCCTGCACATAGTGTAATTTTTTTTGATTTTAATTTTTTAATTTTTTTTATTATTTCGGCTACCTTTTTTGTATGACCGTGGGCTGTATCTACAACAATTAAATCAATTTTTTCTTTTAGTAATGCTTCTGCTCTTTTAATTTCAAGTGGACCAGCACCTACAGCAGCTCCAACTTTTAAATTTTTTGATTTAACTTTTTTAATTTCTAAAATTTGTTTTTTTATATCTAAATTTCTATGAATAACTCCTATTCCTCCTAACTTCGCAATTTCAATTGCCATGCTTGACTCAGTTACAGTATCCATTGCTGAGGAAATTATTGGTATTTTTAGATGCAAATTCTTTGATAATTTTGTTTCAATATTTGTTTCTGAAGGAAGAATTTCTGAATATTTGGGTGTAAGCAAAACATCATCATATGTTAGAGCTTCTTTTATGGGATCCATGTCCTTGTATATATGATTCTTTAAAAAAAAAAAGAGTACCTAACGTAGCATGCTACAAACTATAAAGCTTTCCTTAGATTCTTTTCTACTCGCGCTGGGTTTAAAAACTTTATTTTTTTTAAATATTTTTTTAGATTCGTCAATAATTTCATTAAATGTAGAGCCTACAAAAATTTTGGACACAAATATTCCATTTTTTTTTAGAACTTGTTTAGAAAATCTCATTGCATCAAGACATAGTTCGCTTGTCTGAATCGAATCTAGATTTTTATTTCCTGTAGTATTTACTGCCATATCAGAAATAACTATGTCAATCTTGTCCTGAAAAAAATTTAAAATTTTTTGTTTGTAAATATCTTGTGTAAAATCACCAATGATTTGAAAAGTATTTTCAACTTCATCAAATTTTTTTAAGTCAATTGATGCCAACTTAATATTTTTATAGTTCTTTGATATATACTGTGTCCAACTCCCTGGAGCAGCACCTAGATCTAAAACCGAGGATCCATTATGAAATATTTTAAATTTTTGATTTATTTCTTCAATTTTATAAACTGCTCTGGATCTATATCCTTCTACTTTAGATTTTCTAACATAGATATCTCTTCTTTGCCTATTGATCCAATTTTTAGAAATTTTATTTTTTTTCAATTAATTATTGAACCTTAAACTTTTTAAAATAGTTTTATTAGATAAAGTTTTAACATCTATCTCTACACTTTTGTCTATTCTCATATCTTTTCCATCTTTCCACAATCCAGCAGCTAGATGCATAATGCCAATTTTAGTATTAGGTAAGAATGGTTCTACAAAAGATTTATTTTGTTCGTCATACTTTGGCAATAAATTACTAGCTATCCAATTACAATTTAATGGAAGGAACTCTGTTTCTATATTGTCAATATAAACGCTCATATTAATTGCAAGACCTTCTGATCCAAAAATTTTTCCTGAATTTAAAGTTTTTGTTAAATTTTTTTGCCAATTTTTCCAGCATGGTGAACTTTCTTCTAATGAAAAAACACCAATATTTAAATGTGGAGCGAAGGCAAGTTTTCTTGCATTTTCAATCCCAATCTTTGAACTAATAGCATGTTTAAAGTTTTGAGATTTAATAACTGCAATTTTGCCAAATAACCATTTAACTTTTGACATTATTCTATAACCCGGTCCCATCGTTTGAGTTATTCCTAATTTACCACCCTCACAAGCTTTAAAATAAAGATCGACTGAAGACCAATCATGAACCCACGCATCACAATCAATCCATAGATATTTTTTATATCCTGGAAAATATTTTGGCAAAAAAGCTCTTGATACTTGGCTTTTTAACCATTCTTTTTTTCCTACTTTGTATCCTGGAACTTCAATGTCCCACTCTGCTTTTTTGATT
>CACGZX010000018.1 GCA_902577625.1 uncultured Pelagibacteraceae bacterium | reverse complement strand
AAAATATCACAACTTTAAAGTTGCAGTTATTGATACCGATCCACAAGGAAGTCTCGGAAAATGGTTTATGATAAGATCAGAAAACAAAATAGCAAATGATAATTTAACTTTTAAAACTGCAAGTTTATGGGGTGCGCAGTACGAGTCTAAAACTTTAAAAAAAGACCATGACGTTGTTATTATTGATACTCCTCCAAAAATAGAATCTGATGCTCGTCCTTCAATAGAAGCTTCTGACTTAGTGTTAATTCCCATGAGTCCATCTCATGTAGATTTTTGGGCTACTGAAGCAATTATTGATATTGCAAAAAAAGCAAATAAAAAAATTATGATTCAAATAAACAGGGCCAATCAAAGATCAAAACTTATTATTAAAACAAATGATTACATAAAAAGTCTTAATGTTCCTTCAGTAGATACAATTATAGGAAACAGACAAATATATGCATCATCGATGGGAGAAGGGAAAACAGCAATTGAAAAACAAAGAAAAGGTAGTGCTGTAGATGAAATCAAGAAACTCTCAGACCAAATTCTATCTGAATTAAATTAATAATGTCTCTTCTTCTGAAAACTACAAAAATAATTAATGATTGGACTGATTATAACGGTCACATGAATTTATCTTATTACATATTGGTGTTTGATAAAGGTGCAGAAGTAATTTTATCTAAATTTAAAATGGGTGAACATTCTGCAAAAACAGAAAAAAAAAGCACAATGGTTGTTGAAACTCACACTACATATAACAATGAAGTTAAAGAAGGTGAAGAAGTAGATGTTTTTATTTCTAATTTTGATCATGATAGAAAAAGACTGCATTACAAATTAGAAATGTATGAAAAAAGTAAAAATATTTTATCTGCTACAACTGAAGTTTTATCTTTGTATATTGATCTAAATCATAGAAAAGTTGCTGAGTTTGAAGAAGAAAAACTAAAGATAATGGATCAATTTATCAAAGAAAATAAACCAAAATTTAAAATTGATAACTTACAATTTTCAAATAAACTTAAGAAATAATTAAAAACAAAAATATACATGGAAGTAAAGTTATTATCAGGTGCTTTAGGAGCAGAAATTAAAGGTATAGACCTTACAGATACTTCCGACAAAAATTTTAACAAAATAAACAATTTATTATTAGAACATAAAGTTATTTTTTTTAGGGACCAACCTTTAACAACGGATCAACATATTGCACTTGCTGAAAAATTTGGGCCATTAGAAACTCATGCCTATGTTAAAGGTATAAAAGACTATCCAGAAATCGTAAGAATTATAAAAGCTGAAGATGAAAAAAATCAGTGGGGTGAGAATTGGCATAGCGATGTGAGTTATAATTTTAAGCCAACTAAAGCGGTAATACTTAAATCTATTAAAATTCCTCCAGTTGGTGGGGACACTTGTTTCTCTAATATGGAACTTGCATGGGAAACTTTGGATGAAAAAATAAAAGATAAAATTAAAGATAAAAAAGCAATTCATAGTTCACTGGGTGCCGAATTTTTTATAAAAAATTATAAGAAAATGGAAGGTAATAAGAAAAAAAATTATGATGAATATTCTAACGAACATCCAATTGTAAGAACTCATCCAGAAACTGGGAAAAAAATTTTGTATGTTAATTGGACATATACCAAAAAAATAATTGGTATGGGTGAAGAAGAAAGTGATGAAATTTTAAAACAAATTTTTGAACATCAGGCAAGACTTGATTTAACTTGTAGATTTAACTGGACAGAAAATACAGTTTGTATTTGGGATAATAGAAGTGTTATTCATTATGCAATAGCAGATTTTTATCCAGGAAAAGGTCTTGGCTATGAAAGAATAATGGATAGAATTGCTATTGAAGGAGACAATCCTCAATAAGAAATGCATATATTAGATAAAATTATTTCTAATTTTAAAAATAACAAATCCCTCTACATCGGTGAAAAAATTACAATTTCAGAACACATGATTCAATCTGCTATGTTGGCAGAAAAAGCTAAATCTAAAGATCTTTTAGTTTGCTCTTGTTTGCTTCATGATTATGGACATTTTATTATTGAAGATCCTGATGAGTTAGTGAAAAACAATAAAGATGGTAACCATGAAACCATAGGCTATGAATATCTTAAAAATTTTTTTAAAAAAGAAGTAGTTGAACCAATAAAATATCACGTATTGGCTAAAAGATACTTGGCTAGAAACAAAAGATACTATAATCATCTTTCAAATGCATCAAAGGTAAGTTTAAAATTACAAGGTGGTGTACTAAATAAGAAACAAAGCAATGAATTCGAAAAAATGCCTTATTTTAAAAATGCAATAAAACTAAGAAAATTCGATGAATTAGCAAAAAAAGATAATATAAAAATAAAAAATATTTATGAATATAAAAAATTACTAAATTCTCAGCTTTTATGAAATTTGATTATATAATTATTGGCGCTGGTTCAGCTGGCTGTGTTCTTTCAAATAGATTGTCAGAAAATCAAAACAACAAAGTTGCTGTATTTGAAGCAGGAGGATCAAGTGATATTTGGAAGGTAAAAATGCCTCTGGCATTATTATATACAATGCATGATCCAAAATATAATTGGAAATATTATTCTGAACCAGAACCGCATTTAAATAATAGAAGATTATTTTGTCCAAGAGGTAAAATGATTGGGGGATGTTCTGCACATAATGGAATGGTTTTTGTTAGAGGAAACCGAAATGATTATGAAAGATGGGAAAACTTTGGATTAAAGTCTTGGTCTTACGAAAAAGTTTTACCTTATTTTAAAAAAATTGAAACATGGTCTGGTGGAGAAAACCAATATAGAGGTTCACTGGGACCACTTCCTGTTAATCAGTCTAAAAATGATAATCCTTTGTTTAAAGCTTTTATAAACTCAGCCTCAGAAGCTGGACATACAGTTAATCCTGACATGAATGGTGAAGAGCAAGAAGGATTTGGTATGTTTGATACGACAATTCATGAAGGTCAAAGAGCTAGTGCAACAAAATATTATTTAAATCCTGCAAAAAAAAGGAAAAATTTAAATATTTTTTCCAATTCTTTTGTCGAAAAAATTATTTTTGAAGGAAAAAAAGCAATAGGTATAGAAGTAAAAGTAAAAAATAAAGTGGAAAAAGTTTATGCTGAAAAAGAAGTAATACTAAGTGGTGGCTCAATTAACTCTCCACAATTATTAATGCTTTCAGGAGTTGGTAATTCAGATCATTTGAGGGAAAAAGGAATTGATGTGGTTAGTGATATAAAAGGAGTTGGTAAAAATCTTCAGGATCATTTGGAAACATATATTATGCAAGAATGCAAAACCCCAGACACTCTTTATACTTATACAAAACTAATTCCAAAAGTCTTAGCTGGTATTCAGTGGTTTTTATCTAAATCAGGTCCTTGTTCTAAATCTTTTTTAGAAGCTGGAGGTTTTGCAAAATCCTCTCCCGAAAGAGAAATAGCAAACATACAATTTCATTTTTTTCCATCATTTGTTATTGATCATGGTTTAGTTAATCCTAGCTCACATGGATATCAACTTCATGCAAGTCCAAATCATCCAAAAAGCAGAGGACAAATAACTCTAAATTCTTCTAATCCTTATGATTATCCAAAAATATTATTTAATTATTTAGAAGATGAAGACGATTTAAAACAAACTAGAGAATGCATTCATGTTGCAAGAAAAATTTTATCTCAACCTTCTTTAGCAAAACATTCAGGTAAAGAAGTCGGCCCAGGTTCTGATAAACAAAATGACGATGAATTGGATGAATATATTAGATCAAAGGCAGAAACTGCTTATCATCCATGTGGTACTTGCAAAATGGGTATTGATGAAATGGCGGTAGTTGATGAAAATTTAAAAGTTAAAGGAATACAAAATTTAAGAGTTGTAGATGCGTCTGTTATGCCAGAAATTCCTAGTGCAAACCTAAATGCCCCCACCCTAATGATTGCCGAAAAAGCTTCAGATCTTATATTAAATTCTATTTAAATTTATTTTGAATATTCAAAATTTTGAGTTTCTTCATTAACGCTTATAAGTTTTGCTTTATTTCTCAAATGAAACTTCGTAGCCATTTCTGTTAAGGGTGATAAGGTTACCAATCTGTTTAAATGATTTGATTTTTTAATCATTTTAAATACTTCTTTTACAATTAATTTTCCTCCACCTTTTTTTTTAGACCAAACAGTATATGCGATAGCTATTTGTCCAACTTTTTGATCTCTAAGTGCACTTTGTAAAAAAGCATCTTTGCTTAAGTTGTCTAATTCTTTAACTGTTTTAGGAATTTTATTAGTAAATGCAAAACACATTATTGCATGAATTTCATTTTTATATTTTACTCCATAAATTTTTCTTCCATAACTAGTCCTAAATTCGTTATCCAATTCTGGTCTGACAGGATCATCGGCTGTATCACATTCTTTTAAACTAACAAGCTCAGCTCCCTTAACCCAATCAAATAAATCGCTTAATTGTTTATTAATAATATCTCTATTTTTTCTGATCGTCGCTTTAAGCTTTGTTTTTATTTTGTTTTTTTCCATTTCAGACACAATATTTGTTAACTAATTCACTTAAAATGCTATTCGGTAAATACAGGTATGCAATAAGTTGATTGGTTTGTTTCTTTTTATTTAAATTAATGTTTATAAGACATATATTAAAATTATATGAAAAAAACTATTGTTAGTAGCTGGAATGAATGGGATCCCTTAAAACATGTAATTGTTGGTAAAGCAGATAATTGTTGTATTCCAGCACCAGAGCCTGCTGTAGATGTAAAAATTCCCCCTGACTCGGTTATGAAAGGGAAACATGGTAGGAGAACACAAGACTCAATAGATAGATCAAATGAACTTTTAGATAAATTTGTAAAAACATTAGAAAGTAGAGGAATAAGAGTTGATAGACCAACTCCTTTAAAATTTGATGAAAAAATTGCTACACCTGACTGGAAAGCTGAACATATGTTTGGATGTATGCCATCGAGAGATGTGATTATTACTGTTGGAAAAGAAATGTTAGAAGCAACTATGAGTTTTCGATGTAGATGGTTTGAATATTTAGCTTATAGACCATTGATACAAAAATACTTCATGGAAGATCCAAATATGAAACATGAATCTGCTCCTAAACCTAGGTTGACAGATAAAGATTATCATAAAAATTATTTGTCAGATGAAGTAAGTATTGAACAACGATTAGAGTGGGCTGAAAAAAAATATTTTGTGACAACTGAAGAGGAACCTCTTTTTGATGCTGCAGATATTTTAAGGTTTGGCAAAGACTTAATTGTTCAACATGGTTTTACTACAAATTTAAAAGGTATAGATTGGTTAAAAAGACATTTTCCTGACCATCGTGTTCATACTGTAAATTTTCCAGGAGATCCTTACCCTATACATATAGATGCAACTTTTACCCCTATCAGACCTGGGCTAATACTAAATAATCCTGTAAGAAAACTTCCTAAAGAGCAAAGAAAACTTTTTGAGAATAATGGTTGGGAAATTATTGAAGCAGCACAACCAGCTCATAATTCTCCACCTCCTCTTACTTATTATTCAATATGGTTATCAATGAATATTTTAGTTTTAGATCCAAAAACTGTATGTGTAGAAAAAAGTGAAGTATATCAAGCTGAGCAACTTGATAAATTAGGCATGGAAGTTTTGCCTGTAGATTTTAGAGAGGCTTATGGGTTTGGTGGAAGCTTACATTGCAGTACAACCGATGTTTATAGAGAAGGAAGTTTACAAGATTATTTTCCTAAGCAAGAATAATTTTATCTTCATCTTAATAATTCTGTGATATATGGGCTAATGTCCAAAAAAAATAATAATCCCAGAGGAATAATTCTAATACTGATAGCAATGATGGTCTTTTCAGTGCAAGACGGGATTATGAAACATATTTTTAATTTTGTTTCGCTTTACGAAGTTTATTTAATTAGAACTTTAGTTAGCTTCGGGCTTATTTTAATATTTTTAAAATTAAAAAAGGAAAAAATAGTATTTAAAACTCAATATCCTCTCTTAACTTTTTGTCGTGTGATTCTTTTCTTTTTTGGATTTAGCTCTTTTTATGTTTCATTAACTGTTTTGCCTTTAGGATTTGCAACAGCCTTGTTTTTCGTTACCCCTTTTTTAATTACAATATTTGCACATTTCTTTTTAAAAGAAGAGATAGGAATAAGAAGATGGTCTGCAGTGGTTGTCGGCTTTATTGGTGTATACATAACATTAAATCCTGATTTTAATAATTTTAATTATCTAAGTTTATTACCAATTTTGTGTGCATTTTGTTATTCGTTATCAATGATAATTATAAAAAAAACCTCTGAGAAAGATAGTGTTTACACTCAAACATTTACTTTTTATTTTGGAGCAATAATTTTTAGTACTATTTTCTATTTTTTAATTGGAGATGGGCAATATAATACTTCAGATCATCCAGCTTCCCAATTTATCTTTAGAGAATGGTTTGTAGACTTAGAATCTAGTATATTATTTATGGCTACAACTGGATTGACAGCTACTGTAGCTTTTCTTCTTTTATTTACCGCTTACAGCATAGCATCTCCTGCGGTAGTTTCTCCTTTTGAATATTCAATATTGTTATGGTCACCGTTAATAGGTTGGATATATTTTAATGAGATACCAAGCTTAAATACAGTCATTGGAATACTAATAATTGTCTCTAGTGGTATTTATATTTTTATGCGTGAAAAAGCCCAAGAACAATTAATTGCTACTGAAAAACCACTAAGATAAATGAAAAAAAATATAATCCCTACAATAAATATTTCTTCAATAGTAAAAAATGGTTATGAAAGCCAAAGTTCAATTAAAATAATAAATAAAATTAAAAAAGCTTGTATTGATATAGGTTTTTTTCAGGTAACTGGCCACGGCATAAGTCAAAAAAAAATAAAAAATATTTGCAACGTAGGAAATAAATTTTTCAATTCATCTGATAAAAATAAAAGAAAACTTTCACCAAAAAAATGGAATTCCAAAAATAAAAATATTTATAGAGGATATTTTCCAAATGATGTGAATGGAAAAGAAGGCTTAGATATTGGTGATTTAAAAGTTACAAAAAAATATGCCAATAATACTAAAAATCAATATATTGAGTATATTAATCTAAATAAATCTATAGATAAAAGTTCAATAAAAATATTATCAAATTATTTTGATGATATTTATGATTTATGTGAAATTCTATTTCAAGGAATAATCAAGCTTTACAATAAAGATATTAAAATTTCAAAAAATGCATTTTCAAGGTATAAAACTTTAAGTACTTTAAGATTTAACTACTATCCTAATCAATCAAAACCTATTGAGATATCAAAACAAGACGGTGTCGCTCTTGGATGTGAAACTCATGTTGATAGCGGCATATTTACAGTTCTTTATCAGGATAAAAAAGGTGGTCTACAAGTACAGAATAGAAAAAATCAAAAATGGTATGATATTCCATTTAATAAAAATGCCTTAGTAGTAAATACTGGAAGGGCACTAGAATTCTTAAGTAAAGGAAAATTTAAAGCAACAAACCACCGCGTACTTTGGAATAAAAAAAAGAGAATGTCTATACCATTCTTTTTTGAACCATCTTATGATTTTAAAATGAATAAATCTTATTTAAATGGTTCAAAATCAAATAATAGAGGTTTGATTTACGAAAAATTTTTAAATCTTTCTCTTAAAAAATTTATTGAATATCAGAGATAGGTTTAGTTTTTCTAATCCTATAGTTTGTATAATTAAAATAACCAAATACTATTAATAATATTAATGAGAATACATAAACAACATCTTTATTCGGTCGATCGAAATTTTCTGTTTTTAATTCTGTAATAATATCATCCATCTCTAAACCATTTTTTTTAGCCTCACCTTTCCAATCGAGTGTATCAACAACAATTTTATCATCTTTTTTAATTAGGCTTAAACCGTAATTTTCTAAGTTAAATTCTTCATCAAATGTTCTTTTTTTAATTTCAAATAATTTATATCTTTCTCCGTATGGGCTTGGTCTCGTAATTTTTATATGAACATCTTTTTCAGGTTGAAAAGTAATCATGTTTGCATCATTTAAATTAATGTAATTAAATTTTGGATAAAATTTATTTAAAACAAATTCTGGAGACAAAAATGATATGGATATTACAAAAAAGATTATTATTTCAAACCATCTTAATTTATTTATAAACCACCCTTGTGTAGCTGCTGAAAAAATTAATATTCCTATTAATGATGTTATAATTACTAATATTGCATGCCAAATATTCTCAATACCAATTAATAATAGTTCGTGATTAAATAAAAATACAATAGGTAAAACTCCAGTTCTTAAACTGTACCATAATGCTTGAACACCTGTTTTTAATGGATCTCCTCCAGATATTCCTGCAGCAGCATAAGACGCTAATCCAACGGGTGGAGTGACATCAGCCATTAGGCCAAAATAAAAAACAAATAAATGAACAGCAATTAAAGGGAAAATATAACCTGATGCATTACCAACATCTACAAGCACCATAGACATTAACGATGCAACAACAACATAATTTGCGGTAGTCGGTAGCCCCATTCCAAGCAACAAGCATAAAATAATTGTTAAAAAGAGTAAAATAACAACATTATCTTTTGCAATAGATTCAATAACAATAATTAGATTTGTACTCAATCCAGTAGATCCAACTGCTCCAACAATTACTCCAGCTGTTGCTATTGCAACTCCAACAGCAATCATATTAATTGCTCCTTTCTGAAGTCCAACAACAGTTTCATTATACCAAATTGATAAATTTTCTTTATAATTATTATTCTTTCTTGAAATAACAATTTTGTACAAAAGATTTACAAAAACTAATGAGATAGTTGCATAATAAATTGAGTAGGAAGCTGTAAGTCTCAAATAAACTAATAAATAAATTAAAACAAATATAGGAATTAAAAAATGAAGACCGGATAAAAAAGTTTCTTTTAATTTAGGTAATTTATCTTTTTCAATTCCTTTTAATCCAAGTTTTAATGCTTCTAGATGTGAAATATAAAAAAGAGCTATATATGAAATTATTGCTGGTAAAAATGCATGTTTTACTATTTCAAAATAAGTAACTCCTATAAAGCTTGCCATTACAAATGCGGCAGCACCCATAACGGGTGGCATAATTTGTCCATTAACAGATGAAGCAACTTCTATTGCGCCAGCTTTTTCCTTTGAAAATCCTGTTTGCTTCATAATTGGAATTGTAAATGTTCCAGTAGTAACTGTATTGGCAACAGAAGATCCAGAAATCATTCCAGTCATACCAGATCCAAGAATAGCAGCTTTCGCTGGGCCACCTCTTGTTTTACCAACCATTGCAAATGCCAAATCTAAAAAATATTTTCCTCCCCCTGCTGTTTCTAAAAAAGCACCAAATAGAACAAATAGAAATATAAAATCTACAGAAACTCCAATTGGAATTCCAAAAATTGCTTCTTGATCAAACCATTGAAATCCTACAAGTCTTTTTAAAGATAATCCTCCGTGAGATATAATTTCAGGAGCATACTGTCCATAATAAGAAAATAATAAAAAACAGACCGCGATAACTACTAATGGTATTCCAATCACTCTTCTTGTGGCTTCTAATAAAATTAAAATACCGGTTGAACCAATTATTAATTCAATCGGAATACTATAGTTGTTATATTTTAATATGTGTAGAACGCCACCTCTATCAATTAAATCATCATAAAAAAAATAGATATAAAGACAACATGATATTCCAATAATTCCAATCGTAATGTCAATGAAGTTAACTTTTCCTCGTTTAAAAGTTGGAAAAACTAAAAACGCTAATAAGAGAGCAAATCCTAAATGAATTGCTCTTGCTGGTAAGCCTTTGAACATTCCAAAATCAAACATGAATGGGAATGGAGATGCGTACCAAAGTTGAAAAAATGACCAAATAATTGCTATTGCAGAAACAATTTTTAGATGAAAACCAGTAAGTCTTTTTGTAGGTGAAAGATCCTCATCAATTTTTGCTTGTATATTAGTATTGACTGGTTGATTCATATTGAAATCATATACTAACAAAAAAAAAGGCCCAATATAAATATCGGGCCTTTTAATTTTTATTAACTAGATTACATCAATCCAGCTTCTTTATAGTATCTAATAGCGCCCTCATGTAAAGGTGCTGACAAACCATCAGCTATCATATCTTCCTTTTTTAAAGGTGCAAAAGCAGGATGTTGTTTTCTAAAATCGTCGAAATTTTCAAAAACTGCTTTTACTACTAAATAAACAAGATCTGCTTCAACTGCATTGCTAGTAACAACAGTAGCTTTAACACCAAAAGTAGTTACATCTTTTTTTTGTCCAGTGTAAGTACCAGCTGGTATTGTTGCCGAAGCATAATAATCTGCACCATCAATTAAACCTTGAACAGGTCCACCTGTTAGATTAATTGGTAATGCTTTAGCTCCGCAAGTAGCTGCTTGTTCCATAGCACCATTTGGAAATCCTACTGAATAACCAAACGCATCTATTTTACCATCGCAAAGTGCTTTAACTTGTTCAGATGAAGTAAGCTCAGTTACTGATTTAAAGTAACCATTGTCTACTCCCATTGCTTTCATAAGCTCTTCCATTGTTCCTC
This sequence comes from uncultured Pelagibacteraceae bacterium, assembly GCA_902577625.1. Lineage (GTDB taxonomy): Bacteria > Pseudomonadota > Alphaproteobacteria > Pelagibacterales > Pelagibacteraceae > Pelagibacter. The sequence goes on along the minus strand of CACGZX010000018.1, from coordinate 13,003 downwards.
TTTGACCAGAACCAGGGTTACCTATGTTAACAACTTTACCTTTTAAACCTTTAAAGTCTTTAACTTTTGCTTTTTTTCTAGCCCAAATTTGGAAAGGTTCGTTGTGAACTGAAAAAACAGCTCTTAATCCTTTAAACTGTTTTCCTTCCCATTTACTTGAACCATTAACGGCATGAAATTGCCAGTCAGACTGAGCTACACCAAATTGAAATTCACCTTCTTTGATTTGACCAATATTGTAGTTTGATCCACCAGTTGATGGAGCTGTACATCTGTATGCTTTATCTATACCTTTTTTTCTTCCGTGTTCTTTTGCTATTGCTGATTTATGCAACATTTTACAAATAGCATTTCCTGTTTGGAAATAAACTCCAGTAGGTCCACCAGTTCCTATTGTAAAGAACTCAGCAGATTTTGCTACAGTTGAAAATGTAAACGTAGAAACAACAAGAGCTAAAACAGCAGAAAAAGTAGTTATCATTTTTTTCATGTTTTCCCCCATGTATTATTTAATATAAAATGTATCTGCTTAAGTGAATGATGTCTAGTTTAGAATTATTATAATATCTTAGGTTGTATTTTAGTTATTTGACCAATCTTTAAGTCTATTTATGCCCTCAATTATTTTTGGGGCATGTTTTTTAATTTTCTCATAATTAATTTCCTCATTATGAACAGTTTTATTCATAAAATTTTCTCCATCAAAATCAGTGTAACTTAATCTAGCTAACATTTTTGTTTCAGAAAAACCGAAGTCTGAACCTGGTAATAATGCTACACCTGTTTCTTTTAAAATATTATCACACAATTCGGTAGATGTTGAAAACTTTTTATTAATAAATTCAGGTAATAAATAAAATCCACCTTGTGGTTTATTAATCAACACATTGTTTGATTTTAAATTTTCATAAACATAATTGCCAACAGATTTTAAAATATTTTTTGAATGATTAATGTAATTTGTGTGATCATTTTTATGCGCTGCAATTGCTGCATATTGAATTGGTGAACTCACTGATGAAAATGTTTCGCTAGCTAAAACCTTAAGCTGATTTGTAATTTCTGTTAGATTTTCTGGTAATATAAAGTATCCCAATCTCCAGCCTCCTGCTCCACACCATTTACTTAAACCTGTGCTTATAATTGTATTTTCTGGAGAATAATTTGATATAGATTGATAATTATCTTCAAAAGTTAACTCGGAATAAATTTCATCAGACAAAAAATATAAATTATATTTTTTTGTTAATTGTGAAATTTCACTTAAATTTGTGCATACTTGTCCAGACGGATTGTTTGGAGAATTAAGGAATATTAAATATTTTTTTTGTTTATCTTTTTTAATTACATCTTCTATTTCTTTAGCTGTTGGAAACCAATTATTTTCACTTTTTGTTTGAATCCATTTAATTTTATTTCTTCCAATTATTGCTTGAGGTGCATAAGAAACCCAGCTTGGAGCTGGAAGAATTATTTCTCCATCAAATAAAATTTGTAATAAAAACATCAATTCTTTTGATCCTGGGCCAACAATTATATTAGAGCTTGAATATTCATGATCTTTTTTTTTAGAAATATAGCTTGCAATAGAAACCCTTAAATCCTCAAGTCCTTGCATTGGAAGATATTTATTTTGATGCGCATTACTTTTAAGTTCATTAACAATATCTTGAGGCACTTTGAATGGGGATTGGCCAAACCCAAATTTAAATATTTTTTTACCTTCTTTTTCTAATTTATTTGATTTTTCATTAATAAGAAGCGTAGACGAAGGTTTTAAATTTTTAACAATATCTTTGATCATTTTTTATATAATTATGATACTAAATAGAAATATAAGAGTACATTTAAAATAAATTATTCTTAAGAATTAAAGGATATTAGCAATGTCTAAAATAATAGTTCTAGCAAGTTTTCATCCAAAAAAAGATAAAGTTAAAGAAGTAAAGGAAATTATATTGTCTATGATAAAACCTACAAGGTCAGAAGAAGGTAATGAACTTTATAATTTTTATGAAGAAAAAAATAAAGATGGTAAAATTATATCTTTCCACTTATTTGAAATTTATAAAAATTCTGCTGCTTTAGATTTTCATAGAGAAACAACCCATTACAAAGATTATAGATCTAAAATAGATGATTTGCTGGAAAAGCCCAGAGAGGTAAAAGTTCTAAATTCGATAGATTCAATATAGTTTTTAATAACCAAGTTTTTTATCAACTTGATTTGATAATTCTTTACTCTCAATAAAAAGTTTTAAATTATTAAAGAATATACTAAGGGTTAATTCGACATAATTTCCATCATCGTCTGAGGATACATGTGGTGTAATAACTAAATTAGGAGTATCCCAAAGTTTCGAGCTTTTATCTAATGGTTCATGAGAAAATACATCAAGTATCGCTCCCGCTATTTCATTTTTTTTAAGTTTCTCGCTTAATGCATCATAATCCATTGCTGATTGTCTTCCTATATTTACAATTCCACATGTAGTTTTTAACATGTCGAGTCTTTTTTTATTAATTAAATTTTTAGTTTCAGGTGTTTCAGGAAGTGCTAAATATAAAAAGTCAGCTTCAGGCAAAACACTATCAATTTTATCTATTGTTATAATTTTTGAACAGCCTTCAGCTTTATTCCCTCTTCTATTAACTCCGATAATGTTTGCACCTAATTTTGAAACATGTTTTGCCATCGATCCTCCAAGTGATCCTGTGCCGACTACAACTACTGTTTTTCCATGAACTGGATTGCTAAATAATGAAACGAATTCTTTATTTTTTTGGTGAGTAACTAATCTTGTCATATGGTTTTGCAACATTAAAATACTCATTAAACCAAACTCACCTGCTTTTTTAGCATGAGCTCCGCTGCTATTAGTTAAAACTAAATCATCGCTCATCCAGTCTAAAGGAAGCAAATGCTCTACTCCCGCTGAAATAACATGTATCCATTTAAGATTTGGAGCTTGTTCTTTAAGGTTTTTTACAGGGAAGTTCCAAGCTAGTAAAATATCAGAATTTGCAATTGATTTTTTAAAATTTTCTTCATCCCAGTCAAAAAAAACTTCTATTTTTTCTTTAATTTCTGGAAATTTATTAAGAACATTATCAAAACGATCTTTGGTTATTGTAAAATTTTTTTCTCCTTCAGCGTCGGTAGGGAAAGAACCTGGTGCCCAATGATTATTTTTAACATGAATTTTAATTTTTTTATTTGTCAAAATGCTCCATTCTTTTCCATATTAGATAATTCTTTTATTATAAAAGAGTCGCGATCTTTATTTGGCATTTTTTCTGAGTCAAACTGTAATTTCAATACTGCAGCACCAACTGATTTTATAAATTTTCGATCATCTACATTTCTTTTTGGAACTCTTAAAACTGTATCTTGACCATATGTTTTGATCGCATCTCCATTATTTTTAAATTGTTTGGGCTCTGTTCCTTCTTGCAATGCTTTTATTGATTTCCTGATATGTCTTCTGTAAGACATTATTCCATGATCGGTAGGCATTAAATGTTCGCCTTTGTGTTGACTTATAAATCCCATTCCTTCAACCGCTTCAGCATCTCCTGGACTCTTTTGTTTTTCTTCCCATGTTCGATCTATAATTTCACCTGCTTCAATTCTTTCACAACCTTCTTTATTGTTATATTCAATCGGATCTGCTCTATCTCCAAAATTACCCCAAGCTATAGCTACACAATGCTCGTCGTCTATAGGTACTACCCACCTAGTAAAAGAACTTCTACCAAAATATCGAGTTTTGGTACCATCTGCAGCAAAAGCTGATCCGGACTGTGTAAAGTTAGGAAGTATTAACTCATTTACTCTAACCCAAATATTATCATCAACTCTTCTTGTATTTGCTCCAAGATATTGCATTCCTCTTTCAAAAAATTCTATTTCACCAAGTTCTGCAAAACCTTTGGAAAATTGTATTCCTGAACTTTGACCGTGTAAGAATGATGTATGAACTGGATCCATAATTGCATCAAGAACTTGTATCCAATTACAATTATAATTAATTTTATATGGTCTTCTTACAATATCTGAAATTTCATACGCATCATAATGAGGAAATGCGGGAATTTTTTCTGGGGGACCCATATAAGCGAATACAATTCCGTTAAATTCTTTTATTGGATAAGCTCCTAATTTAAATTTTTTTCTTACTTGTTCTGCCTGTTTTGAATCTGGATCTTCACCAGGAGTTTCTAAAATCTCTCCGTCTGGAGAAAATAACCATCCATGATAACAACATCTAATACCGTTTGTTTCACATTTTCCATAAACTAACGATGCTCTTCTATGAGGGCAATTTTTATGGACTAATCCTATTTTGTTTTTTATGGTTTTAAAAATAACTAAATCTTCTCCAAGAATTTTTATTTGTAAGGGAGTTGTGCTCACTTCAGAGGTTAAAGCAACAGGATGCCAATATCTTCTTAAATACTCCCCACCAGGAGTCCCGAAATTTGTGTGTGAAATTTCTTTATCATAACCAACTGGTTTGGCTTGATTATAGCCTTTATAGATATTGCTGTTCGAATTAACCAATTGGCCTCCTTAAAATACAATAATTAACTATGATATATTTTATTGTAATATTAGCAAATCGCAAATAGATTTCATTTATTAATAAGGAACCTATAAATGTCTGAAAGTAAAAATTCAGTTAAAATTAAAAGCCCTAAAAATACAAATACAATTTTTGGGCTTCCAGCAAAATCATATACCGATAACGAATTTTGGGATAAAGAATGTGAAACTGCATTAGCTGATGGTTGGCTATTTATAGCTTTTGCTCACGAATTTAAAAAAATAGGAGATGTTGTTCCAGTTTATATTGCTGGAAAACCAATCCTACTAATTAAAAATGAAGACAATAAAATTACAGCCTTTCATAATGTTTGCAGTCACCGATGTTTAAAATTGGTAGATGAAAAAAAAAATATTGGTAAGCTAATTCGATGTCCTTATCATTCTTGGACATATGATCTTCAAGGAAATTTAAAAGCTGCTCCACACATTGGAGGAACAAATGTACATAAACCCAAAGGATTTAATTTTAAAAATCATGGTCTAAAGCCAATAAGAATTCATATTTGGCATGATTGGATATTTGTAAATATTAATGGAAAAGCAAAAAAATTTAATGAATATGCAAAGCCTTTAATTTCAAAATTTAAAGATTTAGATTTAACTAAAATAAAGTACGCAGCAACTTTAGATTTTGGAAAAATTAATACAAATTGGAAGTTCCTTATTGAAAATTTTATTGAACCATATCACGTTCAATTTGTTCACAAAACAACAACTAATCAACCACTGAAAGATCATTATACAATTGTGGATGGGATTTGCTATGGGAGTGGAGTTAACGTTGATAAAGAAGATAATAAAAATAGTAATGCTTTATCCGTATCTTCTAAGTATCTTTCTTTGTTTCCAAACTTTATAATTGGAACTTATTATCCTAATCAAATAGGTGTATATTTAAATATTCCTATTGGACCAGGTATTACAAGCCAAAAAAGAATAATATATTCAACTGAGGGAAAATCTATGTCTAAAGAAGAGATTGATATTACAAAGAAGATATGGTGGAGTGTACATAAGGAAGATCATGAAATGTGCGAAAGATTACAAGAAGGAAGATCATCACCAGTTTCGAATGATGGTGGGCTACTATCTCCACACTGGGAAAAAGGAGTTCAAAAATTTCAAAAATTAATAATTCAAGCAACTATGAAATCAAAAAAAATAATGAAAGGTAAAAAAAATGTCTAAAAATGTAAATGAAGGATATAGGTTGGCTCATACAATGATAAGAGTAAAAGATTTAGAAACTTCTTTTAACTTTTATTGCAAAACTTTGGGTATGAAAGTTTTAAGAAAAACTGATTATCCTGATGGAAAATTTACTAATGCATTCATTGGTTATGGACTTGAAAATGAATCCCCGTGTCTTGAATTAACTCATAATTGGGATCAAAAAGAAGATTACGACAAAGGAAATGGATGGGGTCATATTTGTATAGAAACTCCTGATGTATATAAAGCTTGTGAAGATCTTACAAAGCTTGGTGTTAACATTACTCGTAAGCCAGGTCCAATGAAACATGGAACAAGAGTAATTGCTTTTTGCGAAGATCCAGATGGTTACAAAGTTGAATTAAACGAACCAATTAAAATATAAAATCGAAAGGAATATTAATGTCTAAAGAACCACAACTCTATAAGTTTAAAGATATTGAAAATAGACTTCATACATTAGAGCCAGGAAAGTCATACATAAAACCGTTTGTTACGAGTAAAGTAAGTAACACTATGTGTGGAGGATTAAATTTTTTAAACAAAGTTTCTGTTCCCTGGGATTTAACTTGTGATGAAATTATTTACTGCATGGAAGGAACGTTCAGACTAACTTGCGATGGTAAATCTTACGTTTGTAACCCTGGAGATGTACTTTATATTCCAAAGGATAATCATATAGCCTACGAATGTGATGAAAAATGTGTAATATTTTATGCTGCTTATCCTCATGATTGGAAGCAAAAAGCTGGTATAACATTTGTTCCTGGAATTGACCCAGAAGATATGCCAAAATAATTTACCTAATGAAAAATAAAATATATTACGAAAATTTTAAAGACGCTATTGAGAGAAATAGGAAAAAAATTCCTGCAGTTCACAAAAAACTTAAAGCTGCTGGTGTACAATATGTAATGTCGAGCTGGATAGATTTGCATGGTATTCCAAAAACTAAACCTGTACCGATGAGTGATTTTGAGCAACTATGTTTAGGTAAAGGACCTCAGTTTGCAGTACACTCAATATCTTTTGTACCTGAATTAACTCCTGCTGACTCTGACCAAATAATGTTGCCAGATTTAGATAGCGTTTATATTTGTCCTTGGGACAAAACAATGGCTATAATTTTTGCAGATCTTTATTGGGAAGATAAACCTTATAATGTTTGTCCAAGACAAGCTCTGAAGCGCGCAATGCAAAAAGCACAGGACGCAGGCTACAAAGGAATGTGTGGTATTGAACCTGAATTTATTGCAATGAAGTATGGAGAAGATGGAAAACCAGTTAAAGCTATTGATAGTGATCCGATAAATGGAATAAGACCAAGACGACAAGCATTTGGTTATGATGTTGAATATTCATTAGACTCTATGCATTTTTTAAAAGAATTGATTGATATTCTTGAAGAACTAGGATGGAATTTACATGATGTAGTTGCTGAAGGAGCTTATTCACAATTTGAGTTAGATTTTCATTATACAAATTTATTAGAAATGGCAGATAGATTAGTTTTCTTAAGAATTCTTTTAAAAGAAATTGCTAAAAAAAATAATATGTTCATTACTTTTATGCCGAAACCTACAATAGGAGACTGGAGATCGGGAGCACATATAAATTTTTCAATGGAAGATGTAAATAAACCTGGAAAAAATATTTTTACTGATGGAAAAGGTTGGTCAAAACAATCAAAACATGCAGTTGGTGGACTTATGAAAAACTCTGAAGCACTAACAGCAATAACATGTTCAACAGTTAATTCATACAATGGTTTAGTTCCTAGAGTTGGAGGATTTGAAGGAGGAACTGTTACTTGGGCACCAACTAATATTACATATGGTCACAATAATAGATCTGCACAGTTTCGTTTACCACAAAACAGATATTGTATTGAAAATAGAGCAGCAGATATGACAATGAATGTTTATTTGGCTTTAGCTATGACAATATCTTCTGTAATGGACGGCATAAAAAATAAAATTGATCCAGGTAAAGCAACTGATCAGGATTTATATCAAATGACAGACGCTGAGTTTAAAAAGTTAGGAATTAAAAGATTGCCAAAAAATCTAATGCAAGCAATTGAGGCTTTAAGAATTAATAAACTATCTGATGAAGTTATGGGGCCTGTAATGAAAAAATCTTTTATATCTTATAAAAATGATGAGTGGGAGCGTTACCATCAAGCAGTTACAGATTGGGAAGTAAAAGAGTATCTAAGACTTTACTAATTAATGAAAAAGCATGAAAAGTTTAACTTAGGAAATATTAAACTTTTATCTGGAAAAATTTTAAAATCAGCACAATTAATTTACAAAACATACGGTAAATTAAATAAAGACCGTTCAAATGTAATAATTCTTCCTACATTTTATACCGGTAGTCATATTAGAAATGAAGGCTTTATAGGTAAAAATAGAGCAATTAATCCAAATAAATATTTTATTGTATCAATTAATATGTTTGGAAATGGTCTATCTTCTTCACCGACGAAAGCTACTAAATCTCAATCTGGTTCAAAATTTCCAACAATAACGTTGTGGGATAATATTTATTGTCAGCACAAACTTATTGCTGAAAAACTGAAAATTAAAAAAATTGCTCTAGTTACTGGTTGGTCTATGGCTGGTTGTCAATCTTATCAATGGGCAGCTCAGTATCCTGGTATGGTTAAAGCAATTCTTCCTTTTTGTGCATCATCAAAGACTTCGATACACAATCATGTTTTTTTAGAAGGTGTTAAAGCAGCACTTACTGCTGATAAAAAATTTAATAAAGGAAATTATAAAAAACAACCTGTCGAAGGATTAAAAGCATTTGGAAGAGTTTATGCAGGGTGGGCTTTCTCTCAGGATTTTTATAGAGAAAAACTTTATAAAAAATTTGGTTTTAAAAATGCTGAAGAATTACTTAAAGACTGGGCAAATGATCATGCTAAAAACTGGGATGCTAATAATCTTTTGTCTAAACTTAAAACCTGGCAGTTAAATGATATTAGCAAAGGTCCTATTTATAAAAATAATTATATAAAAGCTCTTAAATCAATAAGAGCAAAAACAATTCTTATGCCATGTAATCAGGATTTATACTTTAGAACTGAGGATAATAAATTTGAAAAAAAATTTATATCTCGTTCATCTTTAAGACCTGTAGATTCTCCATACGGTCATTGTGCTGCTAACCCTGGAAATGACATAAATTTTGAAAAGCAACTAGATAAAAACATTAAAGAGTTGCTTAATTAATATCTTAAAAAACATTGAAAATTTATCAGAAGAAGATAGTATCATTTTATAAAGCGATACATAACTCGTCGTAATTTCTTAAGTACGAAAGTGGGATCGGTCGTCTCTAAATTAATTTTTAAAGGAGGCTTTAATGAAATTTGGTTACTTCTGTAACACTACCAACTGGACACACAAACCTTACGATAAACTTTTAGACGAAACTAGAGAAATTACAGAATATTGTGATCAGAATAAATGGAATTCAATTTGGTATACAGAACATCACTTTAATCATGAAGGAATGGAGTCTTTAACTAATCCATTAATGATGGGTGTTGATGCTGCGGCTAGAACAAAAAATATTAGAATAGGTCAAGCGTGTAATGTAATTACTTTTCATAATCCAATTAGAATGGCTGAAGATATTGCTCTTCTTGATCAATTATCAAAAGGTAGAGTTGAAGTTGGAATAGGAAGAGGAATTTATGGAAGAGAAGCAATAAACTTAAATAAAGAAGCAGACATGAAAGACCAAGCAAAAAATTTTAGACTTTTTGAAGAAACTCTAACAATTTTAAAAAAAGCGTGGAAAGAAAAATTTTTTAATCATAAAGGTGAGTTTTATACTTATCCTGCTCCCAATTATGTTTGGCAACATGATATGAGTCCACCAAATAAAGATTTAGTTAATCTTGAGACAAGTGTTATGGAAAATATAAGTGTTCTTCCAAAACCCTATCAAAAGCCTTATCCTGCTATACACCAAGTAGTCGATGGAATTAGATCTATTGAATGGGCTGCAACACAAGGTTTAAATATTATAATGTGGATACCTACAGTTAAGGCTTTAAAAATTAAGTTTGAGGCATTTAAAAATGCAAAATCAGAGGCAGAAAAAAGAAATGTACCAATGGGTGAAGGTATTTCATTGGTAAGAGACATGTTTGTTGCAGATACAATGGAAGAAGCAAAAGAAAAAGCTGGCGAACACATGGTTAACTATATGAGATGGGTCTGTCATTGGAGAGGTCTTGGAAACCACATGGACCCTGGCGAAGAACTACCTGTTACTAAAGGTAAACTAGATTTATTAAGCTACGAATTTCTTCATAAACGTAACATGCTATTCGGGACGCCCGAGTATGTAATAGATAAAATTCATGAACTTAAATCTGAATTAAATCTTCAAAATTTACAAGTATGGTCTAATTTTCCTGGCATTAAACATGAGGACTGTATGAAGAGTATCAAAATGTTTACTGAAAAAGTAATGCCTCACTTCAAAGATGATTTGGATACTGAAGTTAAAAAAGTTTCGTGATCAAATCTAAGAACCTGACTGGTGGTCAAGCCGCAATTAAATCATTAAAAAAAGAAAAAGTTAAACATGTTTTTGGCTTAATAGGTTCTGCTACAATGGAAATGTTTGATGCTCTTTATCATGAAAAAAATATAAAATTTATTGGTGTCCGAGATGAGAGAACTGGAACGCATATGGCCGATGGATATGCAAGAGCATCTAATCAACCAGGTATAATACTTGCTGGACAAAATGGTCCTGGTGCAACAAATCTAGTTACCGGACTTGCTCAAGCAAAAGCAGCTTTTTCTCCAGTTGTTTCAATTGCTGGTTCATATTCTACAAAAGATAAAATGGAAGATGCTTTTCAAGGTCTTGATCAACAATCTTTATTTAAACCAGTAACAAAAAAAACTTGGACTGTAAAAAATGCTAAAAAAATTCCAAAAACTTTTAGTGATGCTTTTAAATTAGCAATGTCTCATAGGAGGGGACCAGTTTGTATTAATCTACCAAGAAATATATTGGCAGATAAAGGAAATTTTAAAATCAATGAGAAAAATCAATCTTTTGATAATCAAAACTTAACTAAAGCAAAATCTAATTATATAAAAAAAGCTGTAAAAATTATCAATAGTTCAAATAAAATAGTTATTATTGCTGGAGGTGGAATTAAATATAATTCTAAATATAAAAACGTAATAAAATTAGCAGAACTATTAAATATACCGATGGTAACGGCGGCGGGTCATGGAGATGCTATACCATTTAATCATAAACTAAATGCTGGACAAATGGGTCCAAGAGGTAATCCAGTTGCATCTAAACTAGTTAAAGAAGCAAGCGTTATAATTGCTCTTGGAACAAGACTTGGATTTAATTCAACTTTTTATTCTTACGAAAATATAAATAAAAGAGCAAAGATCATACAAGTTGAATTAGAAAAAAGAATGATAGGAAGATACTTTCCTGTAGCAGTAGGAATTTATGGGGACGCTGCCACAATAGCCGATCAATTATATAAAGAAATCAAGAAGCAAAATATTACTCTTGATATAAAAAAATGGACCAATAACTATTTTAATGAAAGAAAAAATTTTTTGCTCAACAGAGATAAATTTAAACAGAAAAATTTTCCTATTCAGCCCAATGGCTTGTTTAAACAATTAAGACAAGTGCTTCCTAAAAACTCTGCAATAACTTTAGATGCAGGTACACTTTGTTTACAAGCGACAGATGCTCTTGAATATTATGACCCTCCATCTTTATTTACTCCTTTAGACTTTGGTTTGGTTGGTTTTTCTTTTGCCTGTGGTTTAGGTGTAAAGATTGCAAAACCTAATAAAAAAGTAATTAGCCTAATGGGAGATGGGGGTTTTGGAATGACAATTTCAGAATTAAGTACGGCTGTTGAATATAAGATCAATACAATAACTATAGTCATGAATAATAAAAGTTGGGGAGCTGAGAAAGCTTATCAAAAAGATTTTTATGGAAAAAGATACCTGGGAGCTGATATTAGCAGTCCACCTTTTGATAAAGTTGCAGAGCTATATGGTGCTAAAGGTTTTAAGGTTAAAAAAGTTTCAGAAATAAACCAAGCAGTTAGAGAAGCTTTAAAAATAAATAAACCTGTTGTCATTGATGTTGATGTAGATCCAAAAGCACTATACAGTTTTAGAAGAGATAGTTTTAAACATAGATCAAAAAAATGAAATTAGAATTAAGAAAGTTTACAAAATTTGTTGATAAGACATTTATTGAAGGTGGAAAAGAAGCAAAAGAACCAGTCTTGCTAGTTTCTGTTGCAGCAGTTTTTAAAAATCCTTGGGATGGTCAAGGATTTGTTGAAGATCTTAAACCTGTAATTTTAGATTTAGCTCCAAAGCTTGGTGATATTTTAGTTCCAGAATTAATAAAAGAAATTGGTTCTCCAGATAAAATTCTAGCTTATGGTAAAGCAGGAATTGTAGGTTTAAATGGAGAGATCGAGCACGCATCTGCTTTTATTCATACGTTAAGATTTGGAAATAAATTTAGAGATGCAGTGGGTGGAACATCTTATTTAAGTTTTACAAATACGAGGGGACCTGCGGGATCGAAAATTTCTATACCAATGATGCATAAAACAGACTCTGGTTTAAGACCATATTATCTAACACATGAATTTACTATTCATGATGCTCCATTTGATAATGAAATAGTAATTGCTATTGGTGGAGCTTCTAGTGGAAGAGCACACGCAAGAACTGGTGATAGATATCAAGATATGAAAGAAATGGGCATTGAACCTAAATAATTAAATGATCAATGCTAAAGATTCAAAGAATACTTTTTATATTCTAAATAAAAAAGAAAATACTCCAATAGTTTTAATCCACGGCGTAGGACTTAATCATAAAATTTGGGAGCCTCAGATTAATTCATTTAATAATACTGTCTTGGCATATGATATCTTGGGACATGGAAACACACCCTTAACAAAATCACAAATAAGTTTTGATGATTTTTCATTACAATTACTAAATTTAATTGATGAACTAAAGTTTGAAAAAATGCATTTAGTTGGTTTTTCAATTGGTTCATTAATAGCAAGGAATTTTGCCTCCAAATATAATAATAGATTAGAGTCTTTAACTTTACTTTGCTCAGTTTTTC
>CACGZX010000017.1 GCA_902577625.1 uncultured Pelagibacteraceae bacterium | reverse complement strand
ATTGTTGATGTCAGCGGTCTTCCCGGATTTAGCGGGACAAGTGTTTCACCTTCAGTAGGTGGCGGATCAGGTACTTCTGGTGGGTCTAAAAGTGGAGGAGGAAACTTGGCAGACAATGTAGTTAGTTCAGCTTTAAGATATAGAGCTCATCAACCGTTTTTAGATAGTCTTCTTAAAGAAATTGGAATGAATCCTGGAGAAATTAGTAACATCAGAAATATCCTTGGTGATTATGGAAATCCAAAAAAAAGATTATCATATGAACTTTGGTGAAGATGCAAAAAATTTAAAAGGAGCCAATAATCCAAAAAACAAATAATTTAAATTAAATATTTTATGAGCACAGAAATAGAAAATTGGGCAAAAAAATATGAAGATCTTACAAATGGCGATGATACCATCAAAGCCATGGCAAAATATTATACATGCTCTTTTATGTTTGATATGGAAAAAGCAAAAGTGATAATTGAAATGCATGATGGTAAAGTAAAAAATATTAATACAAGTCCATCTCCATTAGATCCATATGATTTTGCTTTAAGAGCTTCAGCACAAACATGGAGGGAATTCGGACAACCTATGCCGAAGCCTATGTACCATGGAATATGGTCTGCAAGCTTTTTAAAAGATCTAAAAATTGAAGGTAATCACTTAATTTTAATGAAAAATTTAAGAAATTTTACAGTTCAATTTGAACTATTAAGAAAAACAGGAGTTCCAGTTTAATGAGATATTTTAATTTAAAGGGAGAAATTAAATGGTGAAGCACCACGATGTTGTAGGACGTTATGTAACTATAGAGGTAGATGACTGTGAATACAAAGTTTTCTATTTACAAAACGGAAAAGGAATTCCTTTAGTTTGTCAGCACACAGCTGGATGTCATAACCATCAGTGGCGAGGGCTTTTAGAAGATGAAGAAATAACAAAAAATTATAATGTAATAGCGTATGATTTACCTAGACATGGCAAATCTGATCCACCACATAATAAAGAATGGTGGAAAGAAGAGTATAAATTAACTGCAGAACATTATTGTAATTTTATTGTGAAATTATGCGAAGCTTTAAATTTAAAAGATCCAATATTTATGGGATCTTCATTTGGGGGCAATGTAGCTCTGCAACTTGCTTTAAGACATCCAAATAAATTTAGAGCAGTTATACCAGTTGAGGCTGCTGATTATGCTCCAGGATTTTATTTGGACTGGTGGAGACATCCACACGCTAATGCGGCACAGGTTTGCGCAAGTGGAACTTGGGATTTAATGGCACCACAATCACCAGATAAAGATAGGTGGTTGACTTGGCATTACTACACTCAAGGGTCAGAGGCATTTAAAGGAGATTTATATTTTTATTCAGTTGATCATGATTTGAGAAATGAATTAAAAAATATTGATGGGCATAAATGTCCAGTAATAATGTTAACAGGTACTTATGATTATTTAACTCCACCAGAAGCAACAGAAAATACAGCAAGGCAAATTAAAGGAGGAGTTTATATAGAAATGACGGATATTGGTCATTTTCCAATGAGTGAAAATCATGAGGTGTTCAGGGTTTATTTGATCGAAGCTTTAAAAATAATTCAAGAAAGGACCAATAAGTAAATATTTTATATGAAAAAAGATAAAACAGGTGTTCAGCTAGATCTAGGTCATACAAGCACTGATGATTTTATAACTGAAAAATATGTTTTGCCTCTACTTAGAGACGAGAAAATGAGAAATAAATTAATAGAGGAGCATAGAGCAACACCAGTAGGAAGAGCTCCACAACCTCACAAAGGTCAGCCAATGGTTGAACATAGTAAAGAATTACAAATAGTGTTAGACAAGCTTAGACGCCAGCCTATGCACATTAAAAAGTATGTAACCATTTGTAAAAAAGATTTTGAAGATTATAGAATTGGAATTGTAACCGGAGTAAGAGGCCAGCCTGTAGAAATTTTAGAAGAGTCTTTTTCATCAGAAGAAGCATGTGAGCATGCGATATTTTTAAAAAGAATTGTAGATTTACTTGAGAGGCATGGTGGATGATTAATTTATTGAGGTTCATTCAATGTTAAGAATTACTGGCTATAGTGATAAGTACCAAGCTTTTCCTGGAGAGGAAATTAAGTTTTATGTAAATGCGGAAAAAAACGAAAACTATGATGTGCAAATTATAAGACTTATTCATGGAGACACCAATCCCGAAGGTCCTGGTTATAAAGACGAAGAAATAGGTGCTGAGTGTAATAAAACATTTCAAGGAAGAAATCAGAGAATTCATGGAGGCTCATATATAATAATTCCTCAAGACGATAGATTGAATACAACAAGTTTCACACTACAAGCTTATATTTTTCCAACAACACCAGAAAAAGGTAAACAAGGAATTCTTACTAAATGGAATGATAAAGCTAAAAGTGGTTTTGGTCTTTTCATAGATGAGAACAAATGTTTATCAGTCATGATTGGAGATGGAGGGGGCCAGGTTACTACTCTTTCGAGTGAAAAAGAATTAATGAGAAAAGTTTGGTATTTAGTTGCAGCTACTTACGACGCTGAGACAGGAAAATTAAAACTTTATCAAGAACCTTGCGTAACACCTACAAATGGTGGCTTAGGAATGTCCTTACTTCATCCTGCAGACGAAACAACTTCTTATGTTGAGTCAGTAAATAATTTAAAACCTAGAGCTAATGATGCGCCCTTTTTAATGGCAGCATGTACTCTTAACGATAGATCAGGAAGACATATTCATGGTGGACATTACAAAGAAGCATTAAGTCCAATTGAATTACCAGAACAAACATTAACTTATAATGGTAAAATAGATAGACCAAGACTGAGTAAAAAAGCTCTATCGAAATCTGAAATAGAATCTTTAGCAAGAGGGTATAGTGGTTGTACATCTGAACTTAGATCTGAGGTAGTAGGAGCATGGGACTTTCATGCAAACATAACAAAAAATATAGCCTCTACTTATATAATTGATACTACATCTAATCATTTAAATGGATTTATTGTTAATTTACCTTGTAGAGGTATGACAGGTTATAATTGGACTGCAGATGAAATGGTTTTTCATCACAAACCAGAAGAATATGGCGCAATTCATTTTCATGATGATGATATAGATGATGCAAGATGGGATGTAGACTTTACATTTAAAATTCCTGATATAATTCGAAGTGGAGTTTACGCTGCAAGATTGAGAATTAATGGCGAAGAATCTGCAGAAACAGAGGATTTTATTCCATTTGTAATAAAACCACCAAAAGGAAAAGCAACATCTAAACTTTGTTTTGTATTGCCAACGAATAGCTATATAGCATATTCAAACGACAATCTGGGAACTAATTCAGTTGTAGCACAATTGCTAGCAGGAAAAGTTCCTGTTTTAGCTGCATCAGATTTATATCTAAATGAACATAGAGAGTATGGTTTATCAACATACTCTAAACATTCTGACGGTAGTGGTGTAGCAATCTCTTCTAGATTAAGACCAATTTTAAATATGAGACCTAAATATAGGCACTGGCTATCACCTTCACTTTGGCAATTAAATGCAGATTTACATTTAACTGACTGGTTGGAGGAGAAAAAAATTGATTTTGATGTAGTAACTGATGAAGATTTACATTTAGAAGGAGTAGAACTATTAAATCGATACAAATGTGTTTTAACGGGTTCGCACCCTGAGTATAGCTCAGAAAAAATGTTAGCAGCTTATGAGCAGTATCAACTAAATGGTGGAAGATGGATTTATCTAGGGTCTGATGGATTTTATTGGATAAGTGAATACCACCCTGACAATCCAAATATAATTGAAGTAAGAAAAGGAGAAGCAGGAACACGAGCATGGACTGCTAACCCAGGAGAATACAATAATGCTTTTGATGGAAAATATGGAGGAATGTGGAGAGCAAGAGGAAGAATACCATCAAAGGTTTGTGGATTAACTTTCACGGCTTATGGTTTTGATGTCAGCTCATATTATAAAAGATGTCCTGATAGCAAAAGACCAGAGTGTTCATGGATTTTTGATGGAGTTGGCGAAGATGAAGTTATCGGAGATTTTGGTTTAGTTGGAGGAGGGGCTGCGGGTTTAGAACTTGATAGATATGATTTAGAGTTTGGAACTCCACATAATGCATATTTGTTAGCTAGATCTGAAAATCATACAAACTTAATGATGCAAGTTAATGAGGAAATTCATTTTACAGTAAGAGGTTTCTACGGCGGAGGTACTGAAAACCCAATGGTTAGAGCCGATATGATTTATTATAAAACTCCAAACGATGGAGCTTTGTTTGCGCCAGGTTCGTTATCTTGGTGCGGAAGTTTATCTTATAACAATTATAATAATAATGTTTCAAAAATTTTAGAGAATGCAATCAAAGGATTTTTAAAAGAAGGGCCATTACCATAATGAATAAACCTCAATTTACAAGACCAGAAGGAACTGGCGGTAAAAGTGTACTAGGATCTGATAATGTTACACCATTGAATGAATTAGAAAAGAATGCTTTAGGAAATTTAGATGAAGATAAATTAACTGAACTTGCTAAGTGTCTTTTTACACTAAACAATAGACGTTATGGACCTATACCAGGAGCGTATATGGTAATGTGTACAAAACCTGACAAAGAATGGTGTGTGGCGCAACTTAATGCCGATAGAGCAAAGCCTTTTATTTTATTTGAAGATAAAGTTTTTAGTTCAATTGAAAAAGCACAGGAAGAAGCAGAAAGAATTAAAAAAGAACGTGGCGAGTCAGCGCCAATGCGTTGTACCTAAAGTGAAAGGATTAAATGTCCGAAAAATCCCTTTGGTTATTAATATTTATATTAGTTTATGCTGCATTTTGTTTTTTTTGGGGTGTAAGAGGATCTAATTATAATTCTGATAGTCCAGAAAAATTTTATTTAGCAAATAAAAATGTTTCTTCTTGGGTTTTTTTCTTTGCAGCAACAGCAGCTACTTTTTCAGGTTTAACAGTAATATCCCAAACAAATTTAATTTTTAATGATGGTTTTCAATATGTAGGAACAGCTTTTATTGCAATAACAGTACCTCTTGGAAGTATATTTTTTTTTAAGCGTCAGTGGATGTTAAGTAGAAAATTTGGATATATTACACCGGGTGAAATGTATTATGATTACTATAAAAGTGACACTATTCGAGTTTTATCTGTTTTAGTAACTTTTTTTATAGCAATTCCACTTATAGCAGTTTTTTTTGGAGCAACTGGTTATTTGATAAATATTTTAAGCGAAGGTTATGTCTCTAGAGAAATGGGAATGTGGGTAGTTTCTACAATTGTACTTTTTTATGTTACAAGAGGGGGATTTAAATCAACTGTTAGCGTTGGTGTTGTTCAGTCATGGTTATATTTTATAACTGTAATTCTTTTAGGCATTATTATTTATTCTTTTATTGGTGATTTAGATTCATTTGGTAAATCATTAGCAAATATTGCAAGTACCTCAATTAGTTCATGGGGAAATACAAATGGTTACGGTGGTGGAGACTATAACGGATATTTTGCATTACCAGGAGTTATTCAATGGGTTGCAGGTTTAGGTAAAAACGAAGCAGTTGGTGGTCCATGGACAGCAATGATGATATTTACTTTTACAGTAACATTTATGGGAATTATTCTTTCACCTTCTTTTTCTATGTGGAGTTACTCTGCAAAACATCCAAAAGTATTTTCATATTACCAAATATGGGGCTCTGCAGTAGTAGTAGGTTTATTATTATTTATTTTTACAACCTTCCAAGGTATTGGTGCAAGCTTGTTAGGAGCTAATTCGGAAGTAAATAGTAATGGCTTAGCAATTAGCAATTTACTCCCAGAGATACCAAACAATGATCACTCATTAATAATTTATCATATTATAAATTTAATGGACGAATATGCTCTTTGGGTAACAGGCTTATTAGCAGTTGGAATAATTGCAGCCCTTCAATCAACAGCTTCAGCATTATTAATGACTTCGGGTAGTATTATTACTAGAGACTTATACAAGGCTTATGTAAATAAAAATATACCTTGGGAAAAAGAACTTGCTGTTGCTAGAATTATTATGCTGCTAATTTTTTTAGCTTCGCTTTATTTAGCTACGTTTGCTAAACCCGCGATGGTAATTTTTAGTGGAATTTCGATAGCAATAGCTTTTCAGTTTATTATTGTTTTATTAGGATTGTTATGGTTCCCTTGGATTACCAAAGGAGCAGCAATGTCAGGCTTAATTATTGGAATCATTATTGTTATTTTAACTGAAACGATTGGACAGCAAATTACTGGAAACAGATTGCCTTGGGGGAGATGGCCTTTAACGATTCACTCAGGAGTATGGGGTTTAATATTTAATGTATTTATTTGTTTTTCTATTTCTGGTTTTTCAAATATTACCAAGATTGATATGTACAGATCTCATAGACAAAAATTTCATGATTTTTTAAATGATCATATGGGCCTACATCCTAGTAGAACGAAATTAAGATCGTTTGCTTATGTAATAGCTTTAATTTGGTTGTTTTTTTGGTGTTGGACCCGGACAAGTTTTAGGTAATAATTTTTTTGGAGAACCTGGAGCAGGGTATGAAGCGTGGATTTTAAAGATACCATCTATTTGGGGATATCAACTAATATGGTGGTTTTTTGGAATAGGCTTAATATGGTTTTTATCTAACAAAATGGATTTATCAACTCTGCCAAACAAACCAATTCAAGCTAATGATTTGTATCAACCCCCAGATGAGGTCCAAGGAGAAGTAAATTATATTGATAAAGTTGGCACGGGATATGGGTGGATTTTAATTCTTATAGGAATAGCAATATTTTCAATAGTGTTTTATGTTTACTTTGTATAATAATTTATGACTTTAAATTCTTTTCAATTTAATACAACACCTGGCCTTCGTTATGGAAGCGGTCAATCAAAAGATTGTTGTAAAGAAATTTCCAATAAACTAGGTCAAAGTATTCTTTTTATTACCGATAAAGGTCTAATGTCATTGGGCTTAACAGAGCAAACTTTAAAAGAATTAAAAAAAACTAGTTCTGTTGAAATTTTTGATGATGTTGAAGCAGATCCTTCCAAAAAAACTCTCCTTAAAGCAATTGAAGTTGGAAAAAAAATTAAAGCAACAGGCGTTATTGGTTTTGGAGGAGGCTCTTCCATGGACGTAGCTAAACTTGCAGCTTTAATACTTGGCTCTGGTGAAAATTTAGAAGAAGCATGGGGAGTTGCAAATGCAAAAGGACCGCGTTTACCCCTTGTTTTAATTCCAACTACTGCAGGTACAGGATCAGAAGTTACACCTGTATCAATTATAACTGTTGGTGAGGAAGAAAAAAAAGGAGTTTCTTCATCACTAATATTACCTGATTTAGCAATCTTAGATCCCGATTTAACTTTAGGTCTTCCAGCAGGTACTACAGCAGCAACAGGAATTGATGCTATGGTCCACGCAATTGAAGCATACGCATCATCAAATAAAAATAATAATCCTATTTCAAAAATGTTATCAATAGAAGCTTTAAAATTACTTGGTGGATCTATAGAGAAGGCAGTATTTGAAGGTTCAAATGTTGAAGCAAGAGGAAATATGTTAATAGGAGCAATGTTAGCTGGAAAAGCGTTTGCTAATTCTCCAGTTGCAGCAGTCCATGCTCTTGCATATCCGATTGGTGGAACTTTTCATGTTTCTCACGGACTTTCAAATTCTCTGGTATTACCATATGTCCTAAGGTTCAATAGTGTAGATTCAAAAGCTTCAAAAGATTATGCCGAACTAGCTCCATATGTTTTTCCAGAAATAGATACTAATAGAGGAGCTCAGTCTGTATGCGCAGAATTTATAGATAAATTAGAAAGTTTATCAAAAAAATTAGGATTACCACAAAAGTTAAGAGAAGTGGATATTCCTAAAAATGCGTGTGAAAAAATGGCAAAAGATGCAATGAAACAAACAAGATTGTTAGTTAACAATCCAAGAGAAGTGACAGAAAAAGACGCACTTAACATTTATCATTCAGCTTGGTAGAATAAAATATATATGAAAGAAAAAGATAAAGATATTTTTGAACAAACAACAAAGTTCAATACTGGTATTAAATTATACATGTTCCAAACAGGTGTAATAAAAACAAAATTAAAATTTATAAAAATGAATCAAGGTGAAGAACCTTATGAAATTCCTGTGCCATGGTTTTTAATCAAACACCCAGAAGGAGACGTAATTATTGATGGAGGAATGCCAATAGAGGCAGCGCTTGATAAACACAAACACTGGGGCCATGTTGTTGAGGCTTACGACCCAGTTATGAAAGCTTCAGAATGGTGTAAAGACATGGTAAAAAGCGTTAATACGAATCCTGAAGATGTTAAATATGTTATACAAACACATCTTCATCTTGATCATTCAGGTGCTATAGGGCATTTTCCAAATGCAACACACATCACTCAAAAGGTAGAATATGATTATGCTTATAATCCAGATTGGTTTTCGCAACCGGCTTATATAAAAGCAGACTTTGATAAACCAAATATACGTTGGAAGTTTTTACAGGGAAGAAAAACAGATTTTTATGATGTTTATGGAGATGGGGTTATAAAATTAATATTTACACCTGGACATACACCAGGTCATCAATCTGTATTAGTTAATCTACCTAAAACTGGTTATATGTTATTTACTGGTGATGCATGTTATACAGGAGACCATTGGTGTGATAAATGCTTACCAGGTTTAGTAGCATCTTCATCTGATGCTGCAGATTCAGTTAAAAAATTAAGACAAGTTGCAAAAGAATATAATGCAAAAGTTGTTTGGGGTCATGATCCAGTTACTTGGTTAGATTGGAAAAAAGCTCCAATGTTTTATTACGATTAGTTTTAAACTGGAACTGTTGATTTCATAAATTGATTTTTTATAAATTTTTCAAACCAGGCGGTTAGATCTTTATTATTTGTTTTCCACTCATCATTGTATCGAAAGATTGTATAATCTAGTGCGCATCCTATTGTTATTTGATCCATAGTTAAATTATTTTCATCATAATTGTTCCAATTATTTTCTAGCCATTCAATGGTTCTTTTAATCCTAACTTCTTGTTTACTAATAAAATTTTTACTCTTTTCATTTTCTGGTCTTATAGTTTCCATTCTTCTTTCTAGCACTGCTTCCATTAAACCATTAGCGATAGAAGTTACATTCATTATTTGCCAATAATTTTTTTTTGGAAACAAAGTATTTTTTTTTGAAATCGAATCTAGGTATAAACATATATTATCACTATCTGTAATTGATTCCTGTCCAACTAGAAGCGTTGGAATTTTTCTCAATGGATTATGTTTATCTAAAAAATCAGATTCATATACATTTATAATTTTTTCTTCTAAATTAATTTCTTGTACTAAAGCTGTAATTTTAGTCTTTCTTCCAAAGGGAGAATTTGGACCATTGTATAATATCATTTGGTCTTGCATAAGATTTATAATTTACAAATTAAAGAAAATATATTGATTACTAGAAAAGTTGTAATTTCATCTTTTAGTTCATCGTAATTTACATATCTTCGGTCTGTAGAAGATAACGCAATATCAACCAAACTTTTTGTTTCTTCTTCAGATATACCTATGTCATCTGAAAGATTTTTGATTAATTTTAAGTATTCAACTTTCTTATTTGTCATTCAATTATTACCGCAACTGTATCTGGGTCAATGCCTTCCTGATCATTCACAACATTAACTTTTGTTACTGTTCCATCAACTGGTGAGTCATGATGTACTTCTGTTTTCATTACTTCCATAATAAATAATGTATCTCCTTTTTTAACTGCATCACCTTCTTTAACTAAAACTTTCCACATATTTCCAGGCACAGTTGTTTTAACTTCTGTTGTCATAAATATCTTTAATCTATCTAATCAAAATATCTAATTTTAATTGATTTCATTCCTCTTCTTTCCATTAATTTAGTTCTTATTTTTTCATTCATTCTTTCTTTGTCAAAATCAACAATCTTTATATGATCAATTTTAATTTTTTTCTTTTTATCATTTAAATCAGTACCTTTTTTTGATGATATCACACTAATTTCACTACAAATTTGAGTTTGTTCTGATCGTAATTCTTGAGCTTTATCAACAGATATTTTAACAAAATTAAAACTATCACCTGGTTTTGCTTGGCCAAGTTTCCAAAAAGATGCAGAAGGAACAGTGTAAGGAACAATAAATCCACCCATACTAGGACCATCATTGACTAATATAATTGGAGTTTGTCCAGCCAAGTTTATAGCTCCCGCAGGATATCCTTGATCAATAATGTTCGAAGGAAAAGTTCCATGCTCTAATCCTTTATTAGTTGCTTTTTCAGCAAAAGACCATTTTGGCCCATCTAACCTATAACCTGTTCTGTCACTTTTAGACTGAAGTTTCCAGTCAGCATTTAAAAACATTTTATGACCTTTGTCATCTACCCAATCATCATTTGGTCCTTTAACAACTTCTATTGACCATTTTTTATTTGTAGACATTACTGGGATAGAATCTTTTTTAATTTTTCTTCCAGGATATGACTTAGATTTATTTAAAGGAATAATTTGACCATCTTGTATTGCTTTACCATCTATTCCACCAACCCCTGCTTTGTGAAAAGTAGATCTTGAGCCAAGCCAAGGCGTGGTATTTATCCCACCAGAAAAGGCAATGTAAGCTCTTGCACCTATTGTTGCATAAGACATTTCTAAAATTTGATCCTTTTTGACTGCTAAACTTTCCCACAATGGAACAATCTTTCCATCTATCTTTGGATTCATGTTAGCCCCAGTTATTGCAATAATTCTATCACTATCAAATTTAAGTGTTGGACCCATAAACTGACACTCTAATGCAGCTGCTCCAGATTCATTTTCCACTAAAATATTTGCAAGCCTAAAAGACCAACTATCCATTGGACCTGAGGAAGGAAAACCTTGATTTAAAGTTCCAATTCTTCCAGGATAATCCTGAATGGACGTTTCTAAACCTTTTTTAATTACTTGAACCATATTCTTTTTAAAACCTCTTTGAATGGTCAATCGTTTTTAACCAACTTTTATAATTTTTTACTGAAAATTTTTGATATTCAACAATGTTATAATTATATGTTCCGTCTTTTATTTTGTTTGATACATGGTCAAACTCTTCATAAGTAGTAGGTACAAATTTTACTCTGTCACCAGGTTGAAAAAGACATATATTATTTTCAAATACTGGAAAACTTTTTTTGGTGTCCCATATAGGAACAGGGATAATTCCAAAAATTTGATAACCACCTGGTAGACGATCTGGATAAATACAAGTTGAAGCACCACCCATTCCAACAGTTCCTTTTGGAGTCCAAGTTCTTGGAGGGTTATATTTTGGAACAGTCAGCTTACATCTTGGATCAAGGGCCATCATAAACGGAAGACCTGGCCAAAAACCTATTGCTGCCACCCAATATTCTGTACTTGAATGAACTCTTACAAATTGATCAATATTTTCAAGATTATTTAATTCTGTTATAAGTTCAGGATCAGGTTTCTTTTTAGCTATTTTATTTGAATAATCTTCAATACATTCCTTTGTCCATTTATCTAAATAAACAGTTGGAAAAGAAAAGATTCTACTATTTATTTCTATTTCATCTGAAGGTCCTAGTGAGTTGATTAAGGATATAAGTTCATTTTTTAATTCATTAAATTTTATTTCTTCAGGTTCATAATGAACTATCATAGAAGCAAAACAGGGAGATGTTTCGTAAACGCCTTTAACTTTGTGGTCTTTTATTGCCTTTGCTAGATTTTGAGCGGTAAAATTTAGCTCTAGATTCATTACGTTTCCAAACTCAATAAGCATATATTTATCACCAGCAGGTAAGAACTTAGGAGTATCGTAAATTTTGCCTGGAACGTTATTTACTTCAGTTTTCTCATCAGTTTTCTTCTTATTATTTTTTGATGAAACTATATTTTCAAATTCTTTTAAATCTTTATCTGTATAATCTTGACCATTTTTAATTTTTGGAGTTTTTGAAATAATTTTTTCAAATGCTTTTACATCTTTGTCGCTATATTTTTGTTCATTATTTTTATTTTGCTGCTTGTCTTTTAGTTTAATTTCTTTTTTTTCTTTAAATAAAGTTAAATTATTTTCAATAAATTTTGTATTAAAGTCTGCATCCTCAAAAGTTTTATTTTGAAGAACAGATATCAAAAAAGATTTATTTGTTTTAATACCTTCAATTTCAAAATCTTTTAAAAAATTTATCATATTGTTAATACTTTCAGTTCTATTTGCACCTTTAGAAATTATCTTTGCTATCATTGGGTCATAATAAAAAGATATTTCATCTCCCTCATCAACACCAATATCTAATCTAATATTTGTTAAGCCTACATTTGGAATTTTTAGTTTTGTAATTTTTCCTGGAGATGGGAGAAAGTTTTTTGAAGGATCTTCTGCATACAATCTACATTCAACTGCATGACCGTTTCTATTAATTTTATTTTGTTCTGTTAAATCAAAATCAATACCTAATGCAAACTTAATTTGCATCTCTACTAGATCTGAATTAGTTATACTTTCTGTTACAGGATGTTCTACTTGAATTCTTGTATTCATTTCTAAAAAGTAGAATTTTTTTTCGTCCACATCGTAGATGAATTCTATCGTTCCAGCACCTTCATAATTTTGATTACTTGCAAAGTTTACTGCACTTTGTGCCATTTCATTTAAGATTTTTTCATCTATCTTTGGTGCAGGACTTTCTTCTATAATTTTTTGAAATCTTCTTTGAATTGAACAGTCTCTTTCAAAAAAATGTACAGCTTTCTTTTCACCAAAACCAAATATTTGTATTTCTATGTGCCTTGCATTTTTTATAAACTTTTCTAAAAAAACATCACTGTTACCAAAAGCTTTCTTAGCTAAATTTTTTGTTTTTTCTACAGATTTAATTAATTCTCCATAGTCATTAACAATTTGCATTCCTATTCCACCTCCACCTGCGCTAGCTTTTACTAGAATAGGAAAACCAATTTCATTACATTTTTTTTCTAAATCTTCTTTTTCTAAATCCTTATTATTTAAGCCTGGACAAATAGGTAAATTACTTTTTAAAGCTAAATCTCTTGCTACATCTTTGTTACCCATTGATACAATTGTATTTGGTTTGGGTCCTATCCAAGTAATTCCAGAATCAATTACTTTTTGGGCAAATTTTTCGTTTTCTGCTAAAAAGCCATAACCGGGGTGAATAGCGTCAGCTTTTAATTTTTTAGCTGCTTCAATTATTTTATCTGCATTTAAATAACTTTCTTGAGCTTTCGATGCACCGATGTGAATTGACTCATCGGCTTTTCTTACATGTTTACTGTTTTTATCTATATCAGAATAAACTGCTATTGAGTGAAACTTAAGTTTTTTACAACTATCGATAATTCTACAGGCAATTTCCCCACGGTTTGCAATCAGAATTTTTTTCATACTTTTTATTTTTTAAGTGCTTTTTTTAAACTTTTGATGATTTCAACAGCATTAGGTGTATCTGAATGAACGCAAATAATATCACATCCAACATCTGTATCTGTACCACTTGTATTTTTAACTTTTTTTTCTTTTATAGCTCTTAAACAACGTTTTACTGCTAAGTTACTGCTATATTTTGCATTTTTCCCTTTAGCTATTACAAGTTTTCCATCTTTGTCATAATCTAAATCAGCATAAAATTCCGCGATAAAGTCTAACTTTCTTTCTTTTTTTGTAAATTTTTTCATGAACTGTATTTGCCATACCATAAATACTGACATTAAAAGTTTCGACCGCATCTGCAATAGCTCTTGCAATCTCTTCATCTTTTGAAGCCATAACATATAAAGATCCATGAGGCTTTATATGGTTTAAAGGCATATTATACTCATCTAAAAAAGCTTTAAGAGCACCGACTTGATACATTATCATATTTTTTAAATCTAATTTTGGCATCTTCATTTCTCTTCTTCCAAAGCCTTGTAGATCAGGAAAAGAAGGATGAGCTCCTACTTTTACTTTATTTTTTTTTGCTAGCTCTACTGTTTTCCTCATATGATTAGGATCTGATGCATGAAAACCGCATGCAACATTAGCGACATCTATCAAAGGCATTATTTGCTCATCATTTCCTGCATTATAAATTCCAAAACTTTCTCCCATATCACAATTTATTTTTGTCATTTTTTCTCCTATATTTGCGACCTTATATGTGGCGACCTAGCATAAAGAGCTACCATTGGTATAATCAATAATCCTAGAATAAATTGTTGAGCTTCCCAACTCAACCCCCATCCAATCAATACAGTTGTTACTATTTGTAAAATTAAAACACCAATTACACTTAATCCATATCCTCCATAACCACCCAATAATGATGTACCTCCAATTACTACTGCGGCTATTGTTGTAAATAAATATATATCTCCCGCTCCAACAAATCCTCCACCACTCCAACCTAGAAGAAGTGCTCCAGTTAAAGCTGCAAAAAATCCACTTATAACATAAGCTCCAATCCAATAACCTCTTTCAGAAATTGATAGTCTTGAAGAAGACAATCTACTACCTCCTAAAGCATACAAATGTCTTCCCCATTTTGTTAATCGTAGACCAACAATGATTATTATGCTTGCAACTATCCAAATAATTACAACAGGAGGTATTGGAAGACCGATAGTTTTACCATTCATGGATGCTAAATTAGTCATCCACGGAGGAACTACACCAAAAACTGTACCAGCTGAAAAAGTCCCCATTGCCACAAGTATTTGAACTCCACCTTTAACAAAAAAACCAACACCCAATGTTAAAATTAAAGCTTGTCCTTGCAATCTAAAACTTAAAATTCCATTTACCAATCCTATTAAAGCACCAATTAACAAAATAGCTATGCAGGCCAACCATGGTGGAACTCCCTTAGAAATTAATGACATTAGTGCTACGTTCATAGAGCCAATAACAAAAGGGATAGATAAATCTAAACCACCTAACATCGCAACAAAAGTTTGTCCTACAGTTGCCAAACCAAGAAATGCAGCAAAAACTAACATCGATTTCATATTCATTAATGTTAAAAAACCAGGGATTGTTAATGATCCAATTATAAACAATCCAATTAAAACAGATATTCCAACAAAAACACTTTTGGTTCCCTTAATAAACCTGCTTATGACCCCCATAAAAATTACAAAGGCAAGGAAAATTAAAAAAGATACTAAAGTTCTTCCAGAAAAGAAATTTTCTGCAATAAAAGATACAAATATAAATATTAAAATTACACCAAGGAAAGCAATAGTTTTCCATTTATGCTCTCTAATATTCTTAAAAAAGAAGTTTTCCTCGTCCTCACTGTCTTGCCCTTTTTCTTCTTCTTTGGGCATTTTAGTAAATATATTTTGTTTTAATTCTTCGTTAATCCATCTTACTGAAAAATGGTACCATCCCCAAAGTATTAACCCCGTTACTGCTAAAGAGTACGCAACAATATTCATCCAATCGGCTCCATCAAACCAACCAAGAACAGCAGTACCAATACCGCACAAGACTGCAAATAATAAACCTAGTCCTTTAAAGAAAAGAAAAGCAGATCTTTTCATATTATTTTACCTCTTCCCATTGGCTTAATTTATTGTCTCTAGCTATTTTCTCTCTGTATATTGTCATGAATTGCCATACTAAAGGAGTAAGTGGTATCCCAATTATAAATACGGCTATAATTTTGTAAAACGAGTAGCCTACAGAATAAAATATTCCTGACCATAATAGACTTGCGAAGATAACAATGTACATATATGGAGCAAATCTTTTGTAACTAGCTTTTTGTCCCATGTTTAAAAATAAAAAATATTGTACTAAAAAAACTGCCAAAATACTAAACGCTACTTGTGAATAGCCTGAATTTACTGTCTCATAGAAAAATCTTTTTGTAGCTTCGTATTTAATTTGAGATAAATCACCAATATTTAACTCACTTATAATTCTTGGTTGATAAATTGTTGTATCACTTGGGATAAAAGTATTTCCTCCTATAAAATATGTAGAAATTATTGCTAGTACACCAAAACCAAATATATAAACATTAGTTAGATTTTTTATTCTTGAATGAGCAAATGGAGCTGTAATAACAAACAAGAGTAGAACTACTAATATTACACCATATCCTTGAATACCAAAAAAGCTACTATCTGAACTTTCTACTAAATTGTTATAAGATACCCCTTTCAATACAATTAAAGATAATGCTGCTAGGAAAAAAAGCATTGCAGTAGATTTTGTCTTGGCATTAAATTGGGGCAGCATTGTAATGACCAAAAGTGAAGCAAGCAATACCACTCCAGCTAAATAAACTATACTGTATGTAGTTCCAGAAATAAGAACACCATCCGAAATATTAGTTAAATAATTTATTTTTTCTAAACTAAAATATTGAGGTGCAGAAGTTTCAATACTACTTGACTGATTAGATTGTAAAGTTATTAATTCTGTTTCTTTTAATAAGTCTTTTTCTTTATCTTCTGGATCAAAAATTAAACCTGCAACTATTATAACAACAACAACTGCAAAAGTGATTGTTGAAGGACTCCTATGAACAGCTAATAAATAAAGTAACAAAGCAACACCAGCTATTCCTAGAATTACATAAAAAACAATTGTCCCTGGTGTTTCTGTAAATTGAACTACACCATGTCCCGCAAGAGATCCACCTTTTGCTGTACCTGTGCCGGTCGTTGTTCCTTCTTCTCCTTCTTCAACAATTATATTTCCTGTTGCATCAACTTTTCTTATTTTTTTTCCTCTTCTGTCTTCATCCTTTTGTTCCTCAACTATTTTTTCAACAACTATTGGTTGGTCATAAACCTGATGAATTACAACGAATAATCCAGCAAATGCCATAAGAATAAAAAAGACCATTACAGACAAGCCCCTTGTTACCCTTGTAACGTAAGGAAGAATTAAACTAACTAACAAAGCAATAACTAAAACTGCTCCATAAGATAAATCAGATACAAAGCTTTGAAGTCTTTCAAATTTAAAAGTAACCAAGATATAATTTATAAGATATAAATTTAAGGCACCTAAAATTGCACCAAAGGCACCTCCACGACCTCCAGCTAGACTTGCTCCTCCTAAAACTAGAGCCGTTATACCTAACAATGTATATTTGGTTCCTTGCAAAGGATCTCCAGAACCAACAAGAGCAGTAAAACATATTGCAGATAAAGCTGCAAAAATTCCCGCTATCATATGAGCAACTATTCTTACTAGATTAATTTTAACTCCACTTGTAAAAGCAGCTCTCTCATCTGCACCCATTAATTTTAGATGACCCCAGAATGCAGTATGAGTAATTATGTAAAACAATATTGTTGCTAAAATCATTAGAAGGAATATTTCATTAAAAATTGTAAAACCTTCTCCCCAAGGAATAAGCCAATCAGGCGCTATTCCTCCTGGTCTTGGCAAAATTACAATATTTATTCCAGCAAAAGCTAAATATCCTGCTAGCGAAACAATAATTGGAGATACTCTTACAAAACAAACAATCAAAGCATAAAACAGTTGCCAAATTAAACCCATTGCAATCGCATAAACAAACCATCCAATAGGTGTCTGTAAAAAACCTGCGGCATACAATTGAATACTACTTACATTTATAAAACCCATAAACGGACCAATGGATAAATCAACCCCACCTCTTCCTGCCATTGCTATAAATGTTAATGCATAAGTTGTTAAAATTAATGGAGCTGTAAGCATTATTGCACTTCCTATTCCAGATTGAGAAATAATTATTGGACTTCTAATTAATGCAAAAATTAATAAAGAAAAAAAGATGAATATTGGAACCATTAGATACTTGTTTGAAGAAGTATCAACGCTTGATCTGTAAGTTTTTTTTATTTTATCTACTATTTCCATATACTAATCAAAATAAACAATTTTTATTTTTTCAATTCCAATTTTATTTTTAAGTTTTTTTCCAACATCTTTTAATTTGCTGTAATCAATAACTTTAATTTTTTTGTTTTGTTCTTTTATTTTTTCGTCATTATTTTTTGTTTGGATTATCTTATTAAATTCACCATAGTCACTTGATTTATAAGTTACTTTAGAACTTATATTTTCTTTATCTTCATGTAATTTATTATCATTATACTCAGGGAAACTATTTAGTTGATCAAATTTTTTAAAGTCAGAAGAATTATAATATTTTACTTCTTCATTAACATCTTTTTGGTTTAGCATAGATATATTTTCATTAGTTTTTAGAATATTATTAAAATTATTTTTATCAGAGTTAGAGTAGCTAGTACTATAATTTTTGATTTGAAAATTTTTTACATTATCAGACTTAAATTTTTTAAAATTATTTAATTTTTCAAAATTAATTTTATCTTCATCATTATAATAATTATTTTTATTTTCTTTTTTCATTAAAATGTTTTTATTTTTATTTTTGTTTTATTTTCATTATTATTTTCCTTATCGAAATCTACCACTTTTAAGATTTTCTTTTCTGGAACTTTATTATCAATTTTTCTATTAGGTGATGGCATCAAAGGTGTATTTGATTTACTTGAAATAGTTGTTTCACCAATACCAGCTGTTTGACCAAACATTCCCTCCAACAAAGTGTCTGCATTAACTTTTTCATTTTCAAATATATCGAATACTGTTCCATTTCTAAAAACCATTACTTTTGGACAAAGTCCGATAAATTCTTCTAATTCACTGGATAAAAAAACAACTGTATTACCTTCTTCAACATAATTTCTTAAATGGGTATATAAATCTCTTTTTGTGCTTACATCTATACCTCTTGCAGGATCATTTAAAATTAAAACCTTAGGATGTTGAGCAAACGATCTTGCTATCATAACTTTTTGTTGGTTACCTCCACTAAGAGAACCTATTAAATTATCTCTAGGGCCCGTTTTAATACTCAGTCTATCTACTTCCCATTCAAAAATTCCATTTAACTCTAGCCAATCCACAAATCCTAAGAAACCTCCTCTGCTAGTTTTTTTATAAAGAGGAACTACTAAATTTTCATAAATACTTAAGTTAGGAAGTATTCCTTCTTTTTTTCTATCTCCGGAAACAAAAGATATCCCATTATTTTTCGCATTATCTAAAGAATTATATTTTACAAAATTTTCATCATTGTCCAGAATTTCGGTAATGCCTCCATGAGCTTCCTGTACACCCGCTAAAATTTTAACAAAGTCATCTTGTCCATTCCCGTCTAACCCTGTTACACCTACTATTTCTCCTTTTTTTACTTCAAAATTTACAGGCTTGCTATCAGGCCAAACGACTAAATTTTCAGCTCTCATTACAACTTTATCAGTTTTAGTTTGTATAGATGCGGATTTACTTTTCTCTCCTGTTTCTGCTCTTCCTGTCATTAGACCTATTAAATTTTTTTCATTAAGATCTTTTTTTTCCAATACACCGACATCTTTTCCATCTCTCATAACTGTTGCCTTGTCACTTATTCTAACTAGCTCTGCAATTCTGTGAGTAACAATAAATACCGCAACACCTTTGTCTCTTAATTCTCTCATTTTCTTAAATAATCTTTCAGTTGAGTCAAAATCTAAAGCTGCAGAAGATTCGTCTAGTATCAAAACTTTAGTATTCTCACGCAAGAATGCTCTAGCTATTGTAATCCATGCTTTTATTGGTAATGATAGATTAAAAGCCTGAGTATAAGGATCAATATATTCGCCAACAAGATCTTCCATAATTTCTTGTGCTTTTAATACCTTTTCTCTTTGAGTTAAATTTTTGTACCAAAAATCATCTGAGCCAACAAAAAGGTTGTCAACAACCGATGCTTCTTCTGCAATCATAACTTCCTGAAACACTGTTGCTATACCCATATTTCTTGCCATAACTGGTGATGTTGGGGTGTGACCTAATACAGAAACTTTGCCTTTATCAATTGGCAAAACTCCTGACATTACTTTTGCAAGTGTACTTTTTCCACATCCGTTACCTCCAACTATTGCATGGATCTCACCAAAGTTTGCATTAAAATTTACTCCATTTAGCGCTCTAGTTACTCCAAAATATTTATGAACATCTTGGACGTAAATGTCACCTGTAATTTTATCTGATTTATTAGACAACACCTCTTTAGAGGTGTTGTCTTTTATATTTTTTTCTGCACTCATACTTTAAACTTAAGTATTAGTGAGAACTAGGATCGTATTTCTCCGGATCAGATGGATTATCAAAGAACGCTTCCACGTAAGATCTTGGAGCCCATTTTTCCATTCCTGGGTTATCCCAACCAGTAGAATTTCTATCACAATCTTCATTTAAGATTTGTTTAATTTCATCGAAATTCTTAGTAGCAGGACCAACCAATATAGATTGGATTCTAGGACCTTGACCTTGAAGTGTTCTAATCATTACTTCCATACCTAACTCGATTTCATCTCCTGGAGGCCAAGCATATATCGCTTCATCGATATAGTCTGGGTTATTTCTCCAATAACAAAGAGCTCCCAATTCTCCACCTAATGCAATTGGTGGAATTGGATCAAGTCCTGACTGAAGCAGAGCTTGCAAAGTTCCTGTTTCTCCTGAAGACTGAACCGCAATACCATCAACTTTTTTTGTATTCGTTGATAGCCATTGTGAAAGTTCCTTCTGAGCAATTTGAGAAGTCCAGTTATGTGCTAATTGTCCAACAACATTAACATTCGGATATTCATCAAGCGCAGCTAATACACCTTTGTTCTGTTGGTCAGATGCTGAATAGCCAGGAATTCCTTCCATAACTATCACATTACCTTTTTCACCAATCAACTCAGCCATCCATGCACCAACGTAATAACCAACTAATCTGTAATTAACAGATGTATTGATCGAATACGGAGATGTTGTAAAGCCTGTAAAAGATAGAGTTGGAATACCTTTTTCCCAACCATATTTAATAGTAGTGTTTAAAGCTGTAATGTTAGAACAACAAATAATAATAGCATCAACTTTTCCGCCATCTATCATCTGTCTCATTTGTTGAATCTGTAAAGAGTCATCCAAATTCGACTGTGTAATAACAATTTCATCAACCATTCCTAAAGCTTTCCACTTTGGATAGACAACTTCCATTAAACGCTCCATTGCTCCTTTTCTCCAAGTGTTTCCTGCGTAAGTAC
Source organism: uncultured Pelagibacteraceae bacterium (assembly GCA_902577625.1). GTDB lineage: Bacteria > Pseudomonadota > Alphaproteobacteria > Pelagibacterales > Pelagibacteraceae > Pelagibacter. Next base: position 2,791 of record CACGZX010000017.1, on the reverse strand, counting down.
TAGCGTAACCAATTGTCCACGGTGGTTTTCTAGGACTTTTCCACTTTCTCATTACCGCTTCACCTAGTGGCTGATCACTGTCCATAAAGTCCATGTTGTAAACATAATCTCTCATGTCTTGAGGAACTTTACTTAAACACTCTTTACACAATTCACCTGCCGAAGCAGAAGAAAAAATTCCAAAAAACCAAGAGAAAAGAACAACATATAACATTTTCTTTATTTTCATAATGTTCCCCTTTCCTTAATTAAATTAAGTATCTCACTAATGAATGAATATATCCATAATTATGAATTTCTGTTTTTTATATATATTTATTAGACCTAAAATTTTTGTTTGTTTTTAGTGCAAAAAATATACTAAGTTGAGTTGAGAAATAATTAATATTATATTCTAACGAGAGTTGTATAAATTAATATTTCTAATTAATTTTTGCTATGAAAAAATTTTTTTTAATTTTAATATTATTTTGTTTTTCTTCGACAAGTCTATTTGCAGAATACAAACTTGAACCTGTCAATTGTACTTTAAAAAAAAAAGATAATTGTGGAGCTTATTTATATAATACCAAAACAGGCTCAACTTATTTTTGTAATTCTACCGAGTGTAAAGAAATACAGGAAGCTATAGAAGAAGTTGCTAGTGAAGAAGGATCGTCAGATTCTAAAAAATCTAAGATACCTAAAAAAAAGAAAAAAAAGAAATCTAAAATTCCAAAATTTAAAAAAACAAATTAAGTTACTCAGTTTTTTTAGAGTGTGAAATTGATACTTCTATTGCACCTCTAATTTCGTTACAGAAGTTTAAATCATCACCCAAAAATGTTCCTTTAAAAAAACTTTTATTAACGGCACCATTTTCTTTCATAAAATTTACGTAATCATCTGTTAGATTGCTTACACCAAAAAAATACTCTTTTTCTGCTTCTTGGTGATTAATATTTTTTATCTTTTTTAAAACTAGAATACCAAAAGGATAAAGATAATTAGCTGTTTCAAAAAATTCTTTTGCTAGATTTGGATGTTCTTCTTTAATAATTTCAGTAACTGCTGAATTCATAGATACGCATCCTTTGAGTATCTTATAAGTTAATTTATCATCGCCAAGTATTTCTTGAATGTTATAAAAACCAAGTCTTTCTATTTTTTCTGCATACAAAGAGGAAGTAGTAAATAATAAAATAATTATTAATCTTTTCATTTATTTTTTATTGTTTATAACTTGGGTCTTCAGAATCTAAGATCGATCTTACTGCTTTTAAATGTAGTTCACCCATGTCCGTAGAATAATTTTCCCAGTCTTGAGCAGTTTTTTCAGCAACCTCTGGGCTTGCTATATTTAATTCTTTACCAGTAGATAGTGCGGTAATATATGTTTCACATGCTTTTTCAAAATAATATAAATCATCAAATGCTTGAGCAATTGTAGGTGCTGCTGTTAAAATTCCATGGTTAGCTAATAAAAGTATATTATAATTTCCAATACTGTTTGCCATTTTTTCAGACTCTTCTTCAAAACCAAGTCCACCAAATTCTTTGTAAACTGCCACACGATTATAAAAACGCATAGTGTTTTGATCAATAGGGGGAAGAGTAGGATCTTTTAGGCATGATAAAGCTAAAGCATATTTTGAATGCACATGAAGTATGCACTTTGCATTTGGAACTTTTTTATGAATCGTACCATGAATATTGATTGCTGTCGGGTCAACAATTTCTGGTTTATTTTTCATTTCTTCAAATTTTTTATCCTCAATAAGTACTAAATCGCTTGCTTTGATTTTGCTAAAATGCATTCCAGTTCCATTAACATAGAAACCACCTCCCGCCTCTGGTGAACATACACTTAGATGGTTTGCAATACCCTCATGCATATTCAATTTTGCTGTCCATCTAAAAACAGCAGCTAAATCATTTAATAATTCTGAGCTTTTCATATTTATTATGATAATATACTTTATTTAAAAATAAATGAGCAAAGTTTTTATATCATGTGCTGTAACTGGATCTGGTGATACCGCTGGAAAACATCCAGATTTACCAAAAACACCAGAACAAATAGCTACAGCTGCTATTGAAGCAGCAAAAGCTGGAGCGGCAATTGCTCATATTCATGTTAGAGAAGAAGATGGAACACCAAGCAGAAGATTAGAATTATATAAAGAAGTTGTAGATAGAGTTAGATCTAGTGATACAGATGTTGTTCTTAATTTAACCACAGGAATGGGTGGAGACCTAGACATAGGACAAGGAAAGAATCCTCTCGATTTTGGTCCAATGACTGATATGGCAAATGTAATGGAGAGAATTGCAAACGCAGAACAATTTTTACCAGAAATATGTACATTAGATTGTGGAACTTTAAATTTTGGAGACAGTTCGGTGATTACAGTAAATACACCAAATGATTTAAGAAAAGCTGCGAAAAGATTACAAGAGATAAATGTTAAACCTGAAATCGAAGCTTTTGATTTAGGCAACATGTGGTTTGGAGCTCAACTATACAAAGAAGGATTATTAAGTGATCCACCAATGTTTCAAATGTGTTTAGGTATACCTTGGGGCGCACCTGCAACTCCATTAGCAATGCAAGCTATGAAAGACATTATGCCAAAAGAAGGAATTTGGTCAGGATTTGCAATTTCAAAAAATGAAATGCCTTTTGTCGCTCAAACTGTAATTATGGGAGGGAATCCAAGAGTAGGGCTAGAAGACAATTTATATTTAGAAAAAGGAAAATTAGCAACTAACGCTCAATTAGTAGAAAAAGCAATTAGAATTGTTACTGATC